>NZ_FOMJ01000001.1:324576-624576 GCF_900112605.1 Thiohalospira halophila DSM 15071 | reverse complement strand
AGCTTCCGCTACGGCCGGCCGGTGGCCGACCTCATCGCCGAGCGGCTCCCCATCACGCTGCTGCTCAATGCACTCTCCATCCCGCTGGTCTACCTGGTGGCGGTGACCATCGGACTGCAGGCGGCCCGGGAGCGGGGGAGTGCCTTCGACACCGGTTCCGGCCTGGCCCTGCTGGCGTTGTGGTCGGTCCCCACCATGCTGGCCGGGGTCCTCTTCATCGGCTTCTTCGCCAGCGACCAGTACTGGCAGTGGTTCCCCACTGCCGGCACCCTCTCCCGGGAGGGCGCGGCCATGACCTTTCTGCCCCACTGGGGCACCCTCCTGGATGCCCTCCGGGCGCTGGCCGGCGCCGGGCTGGGGGTGCTCGCCGGCCTTTGGGCAGCCCGCCTGGACCGGGCCTGGCGGACCGGTCTCGGCACCGCCGCCGGCCTGATCCTCGGGAGTGCCTGGGCGGCGGCGCTGCCCGATGGGGGTTGGCCCTCGATGGCCGGCCTGGCGGTGGCCCTGGCAGCGCTGCTGGGCGGGGCGGCCAGCGCCTCGGTGCCGGCGCTGCGGGGCGTGGCCCTGGGCGGGGCCGGGCTCCTGGCGGGGCTGCTGGTGGCCTCGGCCTTCATGGAGGACGCCTTCGTGCGCGGTTACCTGCTGGACCGGGCGTGGCACCTGGTGCTCCCGGTGCTCACCCTGAGCTACGGCGGTATCGCCTTCCTGGCCAAGCTCACCCGCTCCTCGGTGCTGGAGAACCTCCACAGCGACTACGCCCGCACCGCCCGGGCCAAGGGGCTGCCGGAGTCGGATGTCCTGTGGCGGCACGTCTTTCGCAACAGCCTGCTGCCGCTGGTAACGGTGGCGGCCACCCTGCTGCCGGCCCTGCTCTCCGGCTCGGTCATCGTGGAGAGCATCTTCTCCATCGAGGGCATGGGCAAGCTGGCCGTGGAGGCGGTCACCGGCCGGGACCGGGAGCTGGTCCTCTCCATCACCCTCATCAGCGGCCTGCTGACCCTGGCCGGCTACCTGCTGGCGGATCTCCTCTACGCCGTGGTGGACCCCCGGGTGAGCTATGACTGAAGGAGCGTGGCACGAGGGAGAGCGCGTGACGCCGGCCCGGGCCATCGCCCGCGCCGTTCTCGCCCGTCGGGGGGCGCGCCTGGGTCTGGCCTGGATTGCCGTGGTGGCGCTGCTGGCCGTCTTCGCCCCCTTCCTGGCCACCAGCCACCCCCTGCTGGTAGCCGGGGAGGGCGGCCTCGCCAGCCCGGTGCTGGACCATCTCGCCCCCGAGGACGGGGCGCTGCTCGGGGTCTTCCTCGCCGTGCTGGTGGGGTGGCGCCTCGCCTGTCGCCCCCGGGTGGCAATGGTGGCCGCCGCCAGCCTCTTTGCGGTGGCCCTCGTGGCCAGCCATACCCTGCTGGAACCGCCCCGCCTGGTCGCCCACGAGCAGCCGCGCCAGGCCGCGACGGCCGGGCAGTGGGACTGGGTGGTCTGGGCGCCGGTCCCCTGGAGTCCGGGCGACTACCTCCGCGACTACGGCCACACCGGCCTGGAGGCACCGCTGGAGGCGGCGCCGGAACGGATCCACTGGATGGGGACCGAGGCCGGCGGCTCCGATCTCCTCTCGGGGATGATCCACGCTACCCGGGTGGCGCTGGGGATCGGGCTGGTGGCCACCGGCATCGCCCTGGTCATCGGCGTGGTCATCGGCGGTTTCATGGGCTACTTCTCCGGCGTGGTGGATATCCTCGGCATGCGGGTGGTGGAGGTGGTGGAGGCAATCCCGACCCTCTTCCTGCTGCTCATCTTCGTCGCCTTCTTCGGCCGCGACCTCTACCTGATGATGGTCATCATCGGGCTCACCAGCTGGTCGGTCTACGCCCGCTACGTGCGGGCCGAGTTCCTCAAGCTGCGCCAGCAGGAGTACGTCCAGGCGGCGGTGGTCATGGGGCTGCCCCTGCGCTCCATCCTCTTCCGCCACATGCTCCCCAACGGCATGGCGCCGGTGCTGGTTACGGCGAGCTTCGGCGTGGCCTCGGCCATCCTGGCGGAGGCGACCCTGAGCTTCCTGGGGCTGGGGCCGGTGGATACCCCCACCTGGGGCCGGATGCTGGACCAGGCGGTGCAGTCGTCGACCTTCAACTGGTGGATGGCGCTCTTCCCGGGCGGGGCCATCTTCTGCACCGTCTTCGCCTACAACCTCCTGGGCGAGGCGCTGCGTGACGCCATGGACAGCGAGGCGAGCTGAATGCGGCTGACCGTCTCCAACCTGCGGGTGACCTTCCCCAACGCCGAGGAACCGGCGGTGGCCGGCGTCGACCTGGAGCTCGCCGGCGGCGAGACCCTCTGCCTGGTGGGGGAGTCGGGCTCCGGGAAGTCGGTGACCGCGCTCGCGCTCATGGGGCTTCTTCCCGGGCGGGCGCGGATGTCCGCCGGGGCCCTGACCCTGGAGCACGGCGGCGGGACCAGTGAACTGGCAGGCCTGGCCGCCGAGGCCCATCGCCGGCTGCGCGGCCGGCGCATGGCCATGATCTTCCAGGAGCCCATGACCTCCCTGAACCCGGTGATGACCGTGGGCGAGCAGGTCCGGGAGGTGCTGACCATCCACCAGCCGGCGCTCACCGCCGCCGAGGGCCGTGTCCGGGTGGAGGCGGTCTTCGCGCAGGTACGGCTGCCCGAGCCGCAGCAGCGCTACGACGAGTATCCCCACCGCCTCTCCGGCGGCCAGCGCCAGCGGGTGATGATCGCCATGGCGCTGGTGGCGGAGCCGGACCTGCTCATCGCCGATGAGCCCACCACGGCCCTGGATGTCACCGTCCAGGCCGAGATCCTGGAGTTGCTGCGCGACCTGCAGGCACGGACCGGGATGGGGCTGCTCTTCATTACCCACGACTTCGGCGTGGTGGCCGCCATCGCGGATCGGGTGGCGGTGATGCGCCGCGGGCAGGTGGTGGAGAGCGGGGCGCGGGCCGAGCTCCTGCAGCGACCGCAGCACGCCTACACCCGGGCCCTTCTGGATGCCCTGCCGGAGCGCCGGCCGCGGCCGGAAGGGCCGGGTCCCGGCTCCGAGGTCGCGCTGAAGGTGCGGGATCTCGCCGTCCACTTCCCGGTCCGGCGCGGGGTCCTGCGTCGGACGGTGGGCCACGTCCGTGCCGTGGACGGGGTGGACCTGACGGTACGCCGCGGGGGGATTACCGCCCTGGTGGGGGAGTCGGGCTCCGGCAAGTCCACCGTGGCCCGCGCCATCCTCCGCCTGGAGCGGCCCACGGCGGGCTCCGTCTGGTGGGAGGGTGAAGACCTGGCGCGGCTGGACGGAACGGAGCTTCGCCGGCGTCGTCGCCATCTCCAGGCGGTCTTCCAGGACCCCTATTCGGCGCTGAATCCGCGCCTGTCGGTGGCGACCATGCTCACCGAGCCCATGGCGGTCCACGGCCTGGGGCGTGACGTGGCCGACCGGCTGGACCGGGCGCGCCGGCTGCTGGAGCTGGTGGACCTGCCGGCAGACAGCCTGGATCGGTACGCCCACGCCTTCTCCGGCGGTCAGCGTCAGCGCCTGGGAATCGCCCGGGCCCTGGCGCTGGAGCCGCGCTTCCTGGTCTGTGACGAGATCACCTCCGCCCTGGATGTCTCGGTGCAGGCGGGGATCCTGGATCTGCTGTTGCGCCTGCGGGCGGAGGAGGGGCTCTCGCTGCTCTTCATCACCCACGACCTGGGGGTTGTCGGCTATCTCGCCGACGAGGTGGCGGTGATGGAGGCGGGTCGGATCGTGGAGTACGGGACCACCGATCAGGTTCTGCACTCACCCCGGGAGACCTACACGCAACGGCTGGTAGCGGCGGTTCCCCGCATGGGGGACGGCAGGGAGTCCGAGTAGTCGTCAGGAGTTGTTCGACTGCTCGGTAACGTCCACGTAGAGGGTCAGCACCTGCCCGGGCTGGAGATATTCCCCCCGGCTGATGTTGTTCCACTGGCGGAGCTGCTCCACGGAGACATTGAAGCGCTGGGAGATCCGGGCGAGGTTGTCGCCCCGGCGGACGGTATAGCCGAGCTGACGCTGGGTGTTGTGGCTGTGGGGCGCGCGGAAGTCCCGCGGGGCCGCCGCGGCATCGGCGTTGCGCGACCAGACCACCAGCCGCTGCCCCGCGCGCAGCGGGTCTCCCGGCGCCATGGCATTCCAGCTGGCCAGTTCGCGCACGCCGACGTCGTGGCGCTGGGCGATGGTCCAGAAGCTGTCCCCCCGCTGGACCCGGATGGTGACCTTGCGGCCCTCCCGGGTCCGGTTCTGGATGGCGCGGGTGCGCGCCTCCTCCGTCAGGGTGTAGGCCTCGTCGTCATGGATGGCGACGGGGATCATGAGGTGGTCGCCGGCGCGGATGGTGGAGCCGCGGACGTTGTTGACCGCCCTGATCCGGTCCACCGTGGTGCCGTAGGAGCGGGCGATGGAGCGCAGGCTCTCCCCGGATTCGATGCGGTGGCGCTCCCAGCCGGTGCGGGCCGAGTCCGGGAGTGCGGCCAGCGCGGTGTGGAAGGGGGCCACCCGGTCCACCGGCAGGAGCAGGTGGTGGGGGCCGTCGGGGCTGGTGGCCCAGCGGTTGAAGCCGGGGTTGAGCCGGTAGAGTTCGTCCACGCTGAGATCGGCCAGGTCGGCGGCCAGGGCCAGGTCGATCTGGCCGTCGACGGTGACGCGGGCCAGCTGCGGCTCGTCGGGGATGGTCGGGAGTTCGAGGCCCAGCGCCCCGGGCTTGCGGACCACGTCGGCGATGGCCAGGAGCTTGGGGACGTAGCCCCGTGTCTCCTTGGGCAGCCACGGGCGAGCCCCCCAGTAGGTCTCCGGTTCGCCGGCGCGCCGGGCGGCCGCCAGGGCACGGCGGACATTGCCCGGGCCGGCATTGTAGGCGGCCAGCGCCAGGAGCCAGTCGTCGAACTGGCCGTGGAGGTCATCGAGGTAGCGGCCCGCCGCATCCGTTGCCGCATGGATGTCCCGACGGCCGTCGTACCACCAGTTCTGCTCGATGCCGTAGAGGCGGGCCGTACCGGGGATGAACTGCCACAGCCCCGAGGCGCGGCCATGGGAATAGGCGAAGGGGTGATAGGCCGACTCGATGATCGGCAGCAGGGCCAGTTCGGCAGGCTGGTCCTGAAGGGCGGTATGTTCCAGGACGTAATGGAGGTAACGGCCGGCCCGCTCACCGACTCGCTGCACGTAGGCGGGGTTCCGTGCGTACCACTCCCGGTAGGGCTCGATGGCGGGGTGATCGACATCGGAGAAGGCCAGGCCTTTACGGACGCGGTCCCAGATGTCCCGGTCGGGCGACGGCTCGACCTCCGCCACGTCCGGGACATCCCCTGCTGCGGGCAGCGGGGACAGTTCTGCGCGCTCTGGCTCCATACCGGCACAGCCGGTGAGCAGTAGGGCCAGCAGGGCCAAGAGCCAGTAGGAATGCGCGTGAAACCTTGTCATGGGCCCGGCATATTAGAGAGGGCGGCGGGGCCGGTCAACGCACAGGGCCCCGTGTGCAGCGGATCGGGGCTAATCCAGGCTGTCCTTCCAGGCCCGCACGATGCCGAAGACGGCCGCGGCATCCGTGAGGTCGCGATTGGCCCAGCGGTTGGCGGCGGCGATGACCGACGGCTCCCGGCAGCGGAGGAAGGGGTTGGTTGCCCGCTCCTCTCCCAGGGTGCCGGGGACCGTGGGTTCGCCCCGCTCCCGGGCGGCGCGGGCCGTCTCCAGTCGCCGGGCCAGCGCGGCGTTCTCCGGCTCCACCCGGCGGGCGAAGTCGAGGTTCTCCAGGGTGTATTCGTGGGCGCAGTAGACCTCGCAGGCGTCGGGGAGGTCGTTGAAGCGCTCCAGGGAGGCGAACATCTGGTCATTGGTCCCCTCAAAGACCGCACCGCAACCCCCGGTGAAGAGGACGTCCCCGCAGAAGAGGCGTTCGCCGTCGGTGTAGGCGATGTGGTCCAGGGTGTGGCCCGGGACCTCACGGACCTCCAGCGGCGCCGGTAGCCCGGCTACCGTTACCCGGTCGCCGTCCGCCACCGGGTGGGTGCGGCCGGGGATCCGGCCGTGGGCCGGGCCGTGGACGGGGATGTCTCGGTCGGCGAGGAGGTCGCGGACCCCACCCACATGGTCGCCGTGGTGGTGGGTGATGAGGATGGCGTCCAGGGTCAGCCCCTGGTCGGCCAGCCAGGCGCGCACCGGCACTGCATCCCCGGGGTCGACCACGGTAGCGCGGCTGGTGGCGGTATCCACCAGGCCCCAGATGTAGTTGTCCTTGAAGGCGGGAATGGTGTCGATTCGGATCATGGAGCGCATGATTCCACCGGCCGGGTGGGCGGTCAAACCGGTGCCTGGCGACCCCGGCCGGCGGTGCGTATCATCGACCCATGGAGATGACGCCCTCGGAGCGCTACCGCCAACTGGCGGCCTGGTTCCGCCAGCCCACCGGCCGGGCGCTGGCGGCGCGCGAAAAGGCGTGGCTGGATGCCGTACTGCCCGATCTCTTCGGCTACTACCTGCTGGAGGTCGGGGGGACGGAGCGGGGGGATCTCGCCGCCGCCAGCCGGGTCCTCCACCCCTTTCGCATGACGCCGGCGCCGGGCACGGACCCCGGGCCGGCGGTGCCCTCCCTGTGCGCCGAGGCCGATGCCCTGCCGGTGGCGTCGCGGACGGTGGACGTGGTGCTGCTGGAGCATGTCCTGGAGTTCGCCGCCGAACCCCACGCGGTCCTGCGCGAGGTGGAGCGGGTCCTGATGCCGGAGGGCCACCTGGTCCTGCTCGCCTTCAACAGCCGCAGCCCCTGGCAGCTGGCGCGGCCGGGGAGGCGAGGGCGGGCTCCGTGGGGCGGGCGCTTCTACAGCGGCCGCCGCCTGCGGGACTGGCTGGCCCTGCTGGGGTTCGACCTGGTCCTCCAGCGGAGCCTGATGTTCCGGCCGCCCCTGCCCAGCCAGCGTCTTCAGGAGCGCCTGGCGCCGCTGGAAGGGCTGGCCGAGCGCTGGTCGCTGCCCGGGGGCGCGGTCCATCTGCTGGTAGCGCGCAAGCGGGTCTTCTCCATGACGCCGGTGCGACCGCGGTGGCGACCGCGACGCGCCACGGGGGCCGCCGTTCCGGCGGCCGGCCAGCATTACGAGGAGTGAACGTGTCCGATACCGTGGAAATCTTTACCGACGGCGCCTGCCGCGGCAATCCGGGCCCGGGCGGCTGGGGTGCCCTGCTGCGCAAGGGTGAGCACGAGCGGGAGCTCTCCGGCTCCGAGAAGGGGACCACCAACAATCGCATGGAGCTGCTGGCGGTGATCCGCGCCCTGGAGGCGCTGGATCGGCCCTGTCAGGTGACGGTGGTGACCGACTCGCAGTACGTGCAGAAGGGGATCAGCGAGTGGCTCCCCGGCTGGAAGCGCCGCGGCTGGAAGACCGCGGCCGGCAAGCCGGTGAAGAACCAGGACCTCTGGCAGGCGCTGGATGCCGCTGCCGGCCGCCACACCGTGAAGTGGGAATGGGTGCGGGGCCACAACGGCCATGCCGAGAACGAGCGCGCCGATGCCCTGGCCAATCAGGCCATCGACGCCATGCAGCAGGGAGGGTAACTCCATGACCCGCCAGGTCGTCCTCGACACCGAGACCACCGGCATGGAGGCGGACAAGGGCCACCGCATCATCGAGGTGGGGGCCGTGGAGGTGGACCGCCGCCGCTACACCGGCCGCCAGTTCCACTACTATCTCAATCCCGATCGCGAGGTGGATGCCGGCGCCTACGAGGTCCACGGGCTGGGCTCCGAGTTCCTGGCGGACAAGCCCCGCTTCGAGGCGATCGCCGCCGAACTCCTGGACTTCCTGCGCGGGGCGGAACTGATCATCCACAACGCCCCCTTCGACGTCGGTTTCCTGGATGCCGAGTTCGCCCGGCTGGGGCCGGAGTGGGGCCGGGTCACCGACCACGCCGCCATCTTCGACACCCTGCCCTACGCCCGGCAGCGGCACCCCGGTCAGCGCAACAGCCTGGACGCCCTGTGCGGGCGCTACGGCATCGACAACAGCAATCGCGACCTTCACGGCGCCCTGCTGGACGCCGAGATCCTCGCCGACGTCTACCTCGCCATGACCGGCGGCCAGACGGCCCTCTCCCTGGGGGAGTCGGCCGAGGAGGGGGGCGAGGCGGCGAACGCCATCCGGCGGCTGCCGGCGGATCGGCCGGCGCTGCCGGGGATCGCGGTCTCGACGGAGGAGCGCAGTGCCCATACCGAACGGCTGGCGGCCCTGGAGGCCGCCGCCGGCAGCCGTCCCCCCTGGCCCGGGGAGGAGCCCGCCGGCTGAACGGTCGGCGTCAGAAGAGGTCGGCGTTGAGCCAGAGGTGGGTCTGGATACTGGCGGCGTAGCCCAGGGCGATGGCCCAGCTCCACTTGAGGTGGGCGAAGAAGGTGTAGACCCCCCGCGCCTGGCCCATGAGCGCCACCCCGGCCGCCGAGCCGATGGAGAGCAGGGAGCCACCCACGCCGGCGGTCAGCGTCACCAGCAGCCACTGGCCGTGGGACATGTCCGGCTCCATGGTCAGCACCGCGAACATCACCGGGATGTTGTCCACGATGGCCGAGAGCACACCCACCAGGGTGTTGGCCCAGGTCGCCCCCAGGCCGCCGTACATCGCTTCGGAGACCAGGGCGAGGTAGCCCAGGGTACCCAGGCCGCCCACCGCCAGTACCACGCCGTAGAAGAACATCAGGGTGTCCCACTCCGCGCGCTTGAGGCTGGTGTAGATGTCGAAGGGCCGGTGGCGCGGCTTGAAATGCTGGTGGAAGGCCTCGCGGTCGTCCACGGTCAGCCCGATCTCCTCCGGCTCGCTCACCGGCTCATCCCCCTCGCGCAGGTCCGCCCGGCGGATGAAGAAGCCGTACACCTTGAGCAGCCCCAGCCCGGTCATCATGCCGAGCACCGGGGGCAGGTGGAGGAAGCTGTGCAGGCTCACCGTCATGGCGATGGTGAACAGGAAAAGCCCTACCACCACCCAGCCGCCGTGGCGGATGGTGACCTCCTCCTTGAGGGGATCGGGCTTGCCGCCGGGCACGGCCATGGCCAGGAAGATGGCCGGCACCAGCCAGTTCACCAGCGAGGGGACGAACAGCGCCAGGAACTCCTGGAACTCCATGATCCCCTTCTGCCAGACCATGAGCGTGGTGATGTCGCCGAAGGGGCTGAAGGCGCCGCCGGCGTTGGCTGCCACCACGATGTTGATGCAGCCCACCACCACGAAGCGCATCTTGTCGCCGCCGATGGCGATGACCACCGCCGCCATGAGCAGGGCGGTGGTGAGGTTGTCGGCCACGGGGGAGATGAAGAAGGCGAGCAGGCCGGTAATCCAGAAGATGGACTGGAGCGAGAAGCCGCGGGAGACCAGTTGCGCGCGCAGGGCGTTGAAGACCTGGCGCTCGTCCATGGTGTTGATGTAGGTCATCGCCGCGATGAGGAAGAGGAGCAGCTCGGCGAATTCCAGGATCATGTGGCGGACCGCCTCGCCGGCGGCGTTGCCCATGCCGTGCTGCTGGTAGGCGATCCCGATGAGGATCCAGATCACCCCGGCGGCCACCATTACCGGCTTGGACTTGCGGACGTGGAGGAACTCCTCGGTCACCACCAGGGCGTAGGCCAGAACGAAGAGACCCACCGCGATGTAGCCGTAGAGGCTGGCGGTGAGGTCCGGCGCCTCGGTGGCAGCCAGCGCGGGTAACGGGAGCAGCAGCGCCGCCAGGACAGCGATGGCGGCGGCCGGGATCCGGGACATGTCCTCTCCTCCTTGTCGGCGGTGGTCCGCCTTGTATCGTTTCCGGTTCCCTCGAGGGGAACCGGGGAATCGGCAACTCTACCCCGGAATCGGCGCGTGGTTCCAGCCGGAGCCGGAGCCGGAGTCAGGCGTCGGTAGTCAGCGGCTGGACCTCGACCAGCTCCCCGGGGCTGGCGCCCTCCGACTCGGCGGGGAGGATGACCAGGCAGTCCGCCAGGCTCATGGAGCGGAGGATGTGGGAGCCCTGGGGGCCGGTGGGGCGGACCGCCAGGCTGCCATCGGCGGTGGGCTCCAGCTGGCCGCGCTGGAACTCCGTCCGCCCCGCCGCCTTGGTGAAGGGCTCGGCCTCGGCCACCGGCAGGCGCAGGGTGCGCGGCTCCGCCGGCGGCTCCCCGGCCTGGACCGCCAGGGCCGGGGCGGCGAACTGGAGGAAGGTCGCCATGGCCGAGACCGGGTTCCCCGGCAGGCCGAAGAAGAGCGCATCCCCCACGTGGCCGAATGCCAGCGGCTTGCCCGGCTTCATGGCGATGCGCCAGAAGGCGACCTCACCCCGGTTGGCCAGGGCGGTGTGGATGTGGTCGGCGGTTCCCACCGAGGCGCCACCGGTGGTGATGACGGCATCGGCCATGGCCGCCGCCTCGGCCAGGGCGGTCTCGGTGGCGGCCAGGTCGTCGCGGACCACGCCCAGGTCGTGGACCTCGACCCCGGCGCGCTCCAGCAGCGCGTGCAGGGTGTAGCGGTTGCTGTCGCGGATGGTGCCGTGCTCCAGCGGCTCGCCCACGCCGCGTAGCTCGTCGCCGGTGGAGAAGAAGGCGACCCGGGGGCGGCGGTGGACTCGCACCTGGCTGACCCCCACGGAGGCCAGCAGGCCCAGGTCGGCCGGGCGCAGGCGACGGCCCGGTTCCAGGACGGTCTCACCGGCAGTCAGGTCTTCTCCGGCACGACGGATGTTGTCGCCCTCGGTGGGCTGCTTGTCGATGCGGACGGTCGTCTCGTCGGCGGTGACGTGCTCCTGCATCACCACGGTGTTGACGCCCTCGGGGACCGGCGCCCCGGTCATGATCCGGACGGCCTCGCCGGGCCCGATGTTCCCGGCGTAGGGGCTGCCGGCCAGGCTGTGTCCGACCAGTCGGAGGGATTCGCCGGCGTCGGCGGCGCGGAGCCCGTAGCCATCCATGGCGGAATTGTCGAAGCCCGGGACCGGCTCGGCCGCCGCCACGGTCTGCGCCAGGACCCGGCCAAGGCCGGCGCGCAGGTCGACCATCTCCGTACCCGTGACCGGGCCGGCCGCGGCGAGGATCCGTCGGCGCGCCTCGACCACGGGCAGCAGGTCGGGGCCGGGCTGGAAGCAGGCGTCGTCACGGGTCATAGGTCCCTCCAGGGTGGGGTAGTGGTCGATGATGAATTGCGCGACGGCGGCGGGTTCGGACAGCGCCAGAAACGGCGGTGCGCCGGCCGGTGGGGCCTCGTCGCAGGCAACGGCAATGATGCCGGGATGGTCGGGAAAGAGCCAGGGACCGCCGCGCTCGGCGCGATGGACCTCGATGCGGGGGAACTCGGCCTCGCGGTAGCCCTCCACCAGGACCAGGTCCAGCTCGTAGCCGGCGAAGCGGGCGAGTGCCGCGGGCAGATCGGGCGGGGACTCTTCCGGCGGGGGCTCCACGAAGAGGCTCCAGCGGCGGGGGCCGGCGAGCTGGGTGACGGCCGCCCCGGCATGGCGCAGGCGGTAGCTGTCCTTGCCCGGGCGATCGGGGTCGACGTCGTGGTGGCTCGCCTTGAGGACCCCCAGCCGCCAGCCCGCGGCTGCCAGGTAGGCGATGACCGCCTCCAGGAGGGTCGTCTTGCCGGAACCGCTGAAACCGGCGAGACCGAGGGCCGGGGGAGGGGGCGAGAAGGCGCTTGTCATGCCGCGATTCTACCCTTCCGGTCTTGCTCCTTCATGCCCACGGTTCATGCTGACTCTGGCGCGGAGGCGGGGTACCCACGTTATACTGGTTGGACAGTCACTTGATACCAGGGGGCCGTCATGGCCGTAAGCGACCGCCGCCAGGGTGCCGATTCCGACCGCCTGGAGCTACTGCTCTTCAGCCTGGGCGGCGAGCAGCGCTTTGCCATCAACGTCCTCAAGGTCATGGAGGTGATGACCACGCCGGAGCTCACCCGGCTGCCCGATGCCCATCGCGCAGTCCTGGGGGTGACCAACTTCCGCGGCGAGTCGGTGACGGTGGTGGATCTGGCCCGGACCGTGGGCTTCAAGGGGGCGGACCGCTCCGGCCCCGGCATGGTCATCATCGGCTCCTTCAACCGGGTTCAGGTCGGCTTCCGCGTCGCGGCGGTGGACCGGATCTCGGTGCTCGACTGGAAGGATGTCCACCGGCCGCCCCAGACTTCCTCGCGGGCCAGCTATATCACCGGTGTGACCTATATCGATGACCATCTGGTGGAGATCCTGGACGTGGAGAAGGTGCTCTTCGAGACCGTCCTGGACGAGCACGTGGAGTTCGATCTCGACGGCAATGCCGAGTTCGACGATCTGGCCGATGCCCACGCCGCCGGGGATCGAAGTGTGCTGGTGGTGGATGACTCTGCCATTGCCCGCAAGCAGACCGCCCGGACCCTGGATCGGCTGGGGGTGAACTACCTCATGGCCCGGGACGGGCGGGAGGCCCTGGACCTTCTGCGGGAGAAGGCGCAGGAGACAGAGGGCGAGGATATCCGCGACCACATCGCCATGGTCATCTCCGACATTGAGATGCCGGAGATGGACGGCTACAGCCTTACCCGCGCCATCCGCCAGGATCGCAATCTCAGCGACCTCTACGTCCTGCTGCATACCTCCCTGACCGGGGTGATCAATACTGAGCAGGCCGAGCGGGTGGGGGCCGACGCCACCCTGACCAAGTTCGAATCGGTCTCTCTGGCCCGCCGCGTGGTGGAGGGGCTCACCGCCGGCCACGGGAACACCGCCGGCGCCGCGCAGTCCTAACCGGCGTATCGAGGCAGCGACGAGGAGAGGAGCGATGACATCGGACGCCCCCCGGGTGAAGGTCTGGGACCTGCCGGTTCGCCTGTTCCACTGGTTGCTGGTGGCCGCCTTCGCCCTCTCCTGGTACAGCGGCGAGCAGGGGCTGGAGTGGGTGGATATCCATATCTGGAGCGGCTACGCCATCATTACCCTGGTGGGTTTCCGCATCCTCTGGGGACTCGTCGGCAGCGAGACGGCTCGCTTTACCGACTTCCTCCACGGCCCGCGGCGGATCATTGGCTATCTGCGTGGCTGGTTCCGGGGAGAGGAGCATGCCCTGGGCCACAACCCGGCCGGCGGCTGGATGGTCCTGGTGATGCTGGTCCTGCTCCTGACCCAGGGGATCACGGGGCTCTTCGCCACCGACGATATCTTCTTCGATGGTCCCCTGGGCGGGTGGGTGAGCGGCGACACCCAGAGCTGGCTTACCGGCTGGCACAAGACGCTGTTCGATCTCCTGCTGGCGCTCATTGCGCTGCACATCGTGGCCGTCGTGCTCTATCGCCTGGTCCGGGGGGAAGACCTGGTCCGGCCCATGGTGACGGGGTACAAGCGGGAGGTGGCGCGGCAGCCGACCATGGCGCCGCTGCTGCGTGCCGTGGTCCTGCTGGCGCTGGTCGCCGGGACCCTGGCCATCGCGGTCGTGACGGCGCCCTAGGCCTTCCCGGCGCTTTCGAGGGCGGATCGAAAAGGGGCCGACGCACTGCGCCGGCCCCTTTTTCGTGCAGGTCGGGCCCGGCTTGCCCTGCCGGGTCCGACCGCCGCGGGACTTCAGTCTTCCTTGAAGTTGTCGTGGCACTTCTTGCAGGACTCACCCACCGCGCTCACCTGCTGGCGCAGCGGGCCGAGCTCTCCCTGCTGGGCGACCTCGGCCAGCTCGTCGGCCTCCTGCTGGAACTTCTCCATGCCGCCCTCGAACTTGTCCATGTTCTCCCAGATGGCGTCCTTGGCGTGGGTGTGGCCGTCCCCGGCGTCGTGGGGGCCGCCCCGGAAGCCTTCCAGCGGCATGCTGGCCAGCTGGGCAATGCGCTCGGCATTACGCTGGGCGAGGTCGGCGTCGAAATCGATCTCCCCCTTGGCCATGGCGACCAGCGGGCCGAAGTTCCAGGCCACGGCGGTGAACACGCCCTGGCGGTACTCGACGTAGTCGGCGTCCTTCTTCTCGGCCATGGCGCTGCTGGCGCCCATGAAGGCGGTGGCGGCGACGAGGCTGCTGGCGATGAGCTTGCGCATTTTTCTTGCTCCCTTGCCTGTGTGTCCAATTCGACTGGCGAGTCGGGCGCCCGGGGGCACCCGTCGCCGTAGACCGTTCGGAATGGCGTAAGTTCGGGGCACCGACTGCCGATTTCAAGGAGGCCGTTGTTATCGGTGGCGTTCAGCGCAGATGCCAGGTCTCCCCGTGTCGCAGAACCCGGAAGGCGGTCGGTGCGAGCCTTGCCGCCGCACGCGCCCTCCGCAGCCGTTCCGCTGGTTCGGGCGGCGGTTCGTCGGTGAGGGAGAAGGTACCCCAGTGGATGGCCAGCGCCCGCCGCGCCCCCACATCCTCGCGGATCCGCACGGCCTCCTCGGGCGTGACGTGGCTCGTCTCCATGAACCAGCGGGGGGCGTAGGCGCCGATGGGGATCGCCGCCAGGTCGAAGGGGCCCAGTCGCCGCCCCGTCTCCCGGAAGTGTACTGGCTGGTAGCCCGTATCGCCGGCGAACCAGAAATCGAAGTCGCCGAAGTCCACCGCCCAGCCGGCCCAGAGGCTCTCGTTCTCGTCGAACAGGCCGCGCTTGCTCCAGTGCTGTACCGGGGTGGCGGTGATCGTCAGCCCCGCATGGTCGGCCGATTCCCACCAGTCCAGCTCCGTGACCCGGTCGATGCCGCGCTCCCGGAACCAGTCGGCCAGGCCCAGGGGGACGAAGAAGTGCGCCCCCGGATGGGCCTCGGCCAGGGTCTCCACGCTCTCCGCATCCAGGGCGTCGTAGTGGTTGTGGGAGATCACCACGACATCGATGTCGGGTAGCGCCTCCAGTCCCGGACGGGGCGGGGTGTACCGCCGGGGGCCCAGCCAGGTGAGCGGCGAGGCGCGGTCGCTGAAGACCGGATCGGTGAGGACGGTCCGGCCGTCGACCTCCACCAGCGCCGTGGCGTGACCGACCCAGGTGACGGCCTTGCCGGGTTCGCCGACCAGTGGGTCGGGTCGGGCCAGAGGGGGATCCCAGGGTTCGTGGTCGGGGCGGTTCCACTGCCAGCGCAGGAAATCCAGGAAGCCGGGCCGCTCCACCGGCGGGTGGTTCCGGAAACCGTCCCCGGCATGGTGCGGCTCGGCCGAGGGGGAGGGGGAGGTACAGGCAGCCCCCAGGAGGCATGCCACGACCCCGAAAAATCTCCGGATTCTATTGGGATATCGACTCAAGTTGCTGAATTTCAATTGCTATTAAACCTGTATGAAAGGCCGTTTTGGTGTACCGAAGTCGTGGCCGATTTTTTACCCCGGCACCGGATGGCATCGGCCCCTAAAGGGCCTTCAGGGGCCGGAGACGGGAATTCTGACAATTGCCGGTACTCATGGTTCCTCCTTTATCATCAGCCAGTTACCCGCGAGGGTCCCACCACTGAACGGCGGCGCCCGGGGTTGGCGGTTGAAACTGCCATCGGGATATGTTTCCATGATTGTTGTTCCGCGGCGGCGCCGGTCTGCGGCAGGCCCCGGGAACAGCAACAAACCCATTCTCCTGAGACTACAGTTATCGCGGATGGCAACGGCACGGGCCGGGTCCACCGCCGATTCGAGAAGGGCAGCCAGTGCTGCCCGCACATCCGGCCCGAGCGCCCGCCCGCACCCAGAAGCAAGCAGCCGTGGCGCATCATGATTTTCAACGTGGGTCGTCCATTCCGGACGGCGCGTCTTTTGTGTAACCCCGATACGGGGCCAAGCTAGGAGCGACCAGTATAATGTCGAACACCAGCCTCTTTACTTCCGAGTCCGTTTCCGAGGGCCATCCCGACAAGGTGGCCGATCAGATCTCCGACGGCATCCTCGACGCCATCCTCACTGAGGACCCCAAGGCGCGTGTTGCCTGCGAGACCATGATCAACACCGGCATGATCGTCCTCTCCGGGGAGATCACCACCAGTGCCAAGATCGAGTACAACGAGATCGCCCGCGAGGTGGTCAACGAGATCGGCTACAACCACTCCGACATGGGCTTCGACTACGAGAGCTGCGCCGTCCTGGTCGCTCTCGACAAGCAGTCCCCCGACATCGCCCAGGGCGTGGACGAGGGCCGCGGCCTCGACCCCAACCAGGGCGCCGGCGACCAGGGCCTGATGTTCGGCTTCGCCGTGAACGAGACCGACGTGCTCATGCCCGCCCCGATCACCCTGGCGCAGCGGCTGACCCAGCGTCAGTCCATTGTCCGTAACGACGGCACCCTGCCGTGGCTCCGGCCCGACGCCAAGAGCCAGGTGACCCTGCGCTACGAGGGCACCCAGCCGGTGGGCCTGGACGCCGTCGTCCTCTCCACGCAGCACGACGAGGACATCTCCCAGAAGGACCTCGAGGAGGCCATTCGCGAGGAGGTCCTCAAGCCCGTGCTCCCCGAGGAGTGGGTCACCAAGGACACCAAGTTCCACATCAACCCCACCGGCCGCTTCGTCATCGGCGGCCCCGTGGGTGACTGTGGCCTCACCGGCCGGAAGATCATCGTCGACACCTACGGCGGCATGGGCCGTCACGGCGGCGGTGCCTTCTCCGGCAAGGACCCGTCCAAGGTGGACCGTTCCGCTGCCTACGCCGGCCGTTACGTCGCCAAGAACGTCGTGGCCGCGGGCCTGGCCGACCGCTGCGAGGTCCAGCTCTCCTACGCCATCGGCGTGGCCGAGCCCACCTCCGTGCGCGTCGAGACCTTCGGCACCGCCAAGATCTCCGAGGACAAGCTCGAGCAGATCGTCCGCGACAACTTCGACCTGCGTCCGAAGGGCATCGTGAACATGCTCGACCTGCTGCGGCCCATCTACAAGAAGACGGCCGCCTACGGTCACTTCGGTCGCACCGAGGACGACATCACCTGGGAGAAGACCGACAAGGCCGACGCCCTGCGCAAGGCCGCCGGCATCTAAAGCGGCGCCGGGCGGGGTGCCCACCGCACCCCGCCAGTAGCGCAGCATTCCCGAATTTATAGCGAAGGAGAAACCTTTCATGGTTGATAAGCCCGTCGAGACCCTCGACCCCGACTACAAGGTCGCCGACATCAATCTGGCAGACTGGGGTCGCAAGGAGATCAAGATCGCCGAAGGCGAGATGCCCGGCCTCATGGCGACCCGCGAGGAGTACGCCAAGGACCAGCCGCTGAAGGGCGCCCGCATCGCCGGCTGCCTCCACATGACCATCCAGACCGCGGTCCTCATCGAGACCCTCGAGGCGCTGGGCGCCGAGGTCCGCTGGTCCTCCTGCAACATCTTCTCCACCCAGGACCAGGCCGCTGCCGCGGTCGCCAAGGAGGGGACCCCGGTCTTCGCCTGGAAGGGCGAGACCGAGGAGGAGTACGAGTGGTGCATCCGCCAGACTATCTTCGGGCCGGACGACTGGCGCCCGAACATGATCCTGGACGATGGCGGCGACCTCACCGCCATGATGAACGACGAGTACCCCGAGCTCATGAAGGACGTGAAGGGGATCTCCGAGGAGACCACCACCGGCGTCCATCGTCTCTACGACATGGCCAAGAAGGGTGAGCTCAAGACCCCGGCGATCAACGTCAACGACTCGGTCACCAAGTCCAAGTTCGACAACCTCTACGGTTGCCGCGAGTCCCTGGTGGACTCCATCAAGCGCGCCACCGACGTGATGGTTGCCGGCAAGGTCGCGGTCGTCGCCGGCTTCGGTGACGTCGGCAAGGGCTCCGCCCAGTCCCTGCGGGGCCTGGGTGCCCAGGTGTGGGTCACCGAGGTCGACCCCATCTGCGCCCTGCAGGCCGCGATGGACGGCTACAAGGTCGTCAAGATGGAGGACGCCGCTCCGGTCGCCGACATCTTCGTCACCGCCACCGGCAACTACAATGTGATCAACCACGATCACATGAAGGCCATGAAGCACGACGCCATCGTCTGCAACATCGGCCACTTCGACAACGAGATCGATGTCGCCGGCCTGAGCAATTACAAGTGGGACGAGATCAAGCCGCAGGTGGACCACGTCGAGTTCCCCGACGGCAAGAAGATCATCCTGCTGGCCAAGGGCCGCCTGGTGAACCTGGGCTGCGGCACCGGCCATCCGAGCTTCGTGATGTCCAACTCCTTCACGAACCAGACGCTGGCGCAGATCGAGCTGTGGAATCACCCCGACAAGTACAATGTCGACGTCTACATGCTGCCCAAGCACCTGGACGAGAAGGTCGCGGCGCTGCACCTCAAGAAGATCGGTGCTGATATCACCGAGCTCTCCAAGGAGCAGGCGGACTACATCGGCGTGCCGGTGCAGGGTCCGTTCAAGCCCGAGCACTACCGCTACTAGGCCAACGGCGGTCCGCCGCCTTTCGGCAGCATGAGGGAAGGCCGGCGGCCCGTGCATACGGGTCGCCGCGCCTTCCCTTTTTCTTGGGACGCTACCTCGTGAGGAGTGTCATGGAATCGCAGAAGAAGTTTGAAAAGAGTTTCAGTATCGAGTTCTTCCCGCCCAAGTCCGAGGAGGCGCGGGATCGCCTCCATCGCGTGCGGGACAAGCTCATGACCCTCAACCCGCACTACGTCTCGGTGACCTTCGGCGCCGGCGGCTCCACCCAGCAGGGCACCGTGGAGACCGTCCAGGACATGCTCAACGCCGGTCTGGACGCTGCGCCCCACCTCTCCTGCATCACCTCCAGCAAGGACGAGATCCGGGAGCTGGTGAACAACTACCGGGACATGGGCGTCAAGCGCATCGTCTCCCTGCGCGGCGACGTGCCCTCCGGCATGCGCGGCCCCTCCGGCGAGTTCCGCTACGCCAACGAGCTGGTGGAGTTCCTGCGGTCCGAGTACGGCGATACCTTCCACCTGGAGGTGGGCGCCTATCCGGAATTCCACCCGCAGGCGCCGTCCGCCTCTGCCGACATCGACAACTTCGCCCGCAAGGTGAAGGCCGGTGCCGACGTGGCCATCACCCAGTACTTCTTCAACGCCGATGCCTACTACCGGTTCATCGACCAGCTGGAGAAGCGCGGCGTGGATATCCCGGTGATCCCCGGCATCATGCCCATCATCAACTGGGAGCAGCTCAAGCGCTTCTCCGGCATGTGCGGGGCGGAGCTGCCGCGCTGGATGAGCTGGCGCGCCGAGGAGCTGGCCGACAAGGACGACAAGGAGGGCCTGCAGGCCTTCGGTCACGAGGTGGTGGGGACCATGGCCGAGGAACTCCTCGCCCAGGGCGCCCCCGGCATCCACTTCTACAGCATGAATCAGGCGAAGCCGACCATGAAGCTCTGGCAGGACCTCGGCATCCGGACCTGACCCCCTCAACCCCGCCCCGTGGCGGGGTTTTTTGGCAGGGCCTACCCCTTGCCCCCGACGGGGGTACGCCCCCATTCTTTACCCTTTCCGACCCCACCCATCCGAGAGGAGACAAATCGGCGATGAGCAACAGCCCCGCGACGGTCCCGCAAGGGGAGCACCACGGCCACCCGGCCTTCGAATCCCTGGGAGCACGGCCCATCGAGGCCCTGCAGGTCACCGTGGAGACCTGGCGCCACCGCGCCACTGGCGCCATCCACTACCACATCGCGGCGGACAATCCCGAGAACGTCTTCCTGGTGGGGCTGCGGACCATGCCCCAGGACTCCACCGGCGTGGCCCATATCCTGGAGCACACCGTCCTCTGCGGCAGCCAGAACTACCCGGTGCGCGACCCCTTCTTCATGATGATCCGGCGGTCGCTGAACACCTTCATGAACGCGCTGACCAGCAGCGACTGGACTGCCTATCCCTTCGCGAGCACCAACCGCAAGGACTTCTTCAACCTCCTGGACGTCTACCTGGACGCGGTCTTCTTCGCCAATCTCGACGAGATGGACTTCGCCCAGGAGGGCCACCGGCTGGAGTTCAAGGAGCCCTCGGACCCCACCACGCCCCTGGTCCGGCGCGGGGTCGTCTACAACGAGATGAAGGGGGCGATGAGCTCCGCCACGGCGGTGCTCTTCCAGGAGCTCACGCGCTATCTCTTCCCCACGGTCACCTACCACCACAACAGCGGCGGTGACCCGGAGCAGATCCCGCAGCTCACCCACGAGCAGCTCAAGGCCTTCTACGCCAGCCACTACCACCCCTCCAATGCCGTCTTCATGACCTTCGGCGACCTGCCGGTGGGCGAGATCCAGACCGCCATCGAGGAGCGGGCGCTCTCCGCCTTCCAGCGGCTGGACCGGCGGATGGAGGTGCCGGACGAGCATCGTTACCACGCCCCCGTGCGGGTAGAGGAGGGCTACGCCGTGGACGGGCCCGACACCGCGCGCAAGACCCACCACGTGCTGGGCTGGCTGCTGGGCCGCTCCACCGACCTGGCCGAGCAGCTGCGCGCCCAGGTCCTCTCCGGCGTGCTGCTGGACAACAGCGCCTCGCCCCTGCGCCACGCCCTGGAGAGCAGCGACCTGGGGACCAACCCCTCGCCGCTGCTGGGGGTGGAGGACTCCAACAAGGAGATGGCCTTCGTCTGCGGCCTGGAGGGCTCCGATCCCGAGCACGCCGACGCCGTGGAGCGCCTGGTCCTGGATACCCTGGAGGAGGTGGCCCGGGAGGGCGTCCCCGCCGAGCGGGTGGAGGCGGTCCTCCACCAGATCGAGATCAGCCAGCGGGAGATCGAGGGCGACGGTATGCCCTTCGGCCTCCAGATCATCCTCGACGGGCTCTCCGCTGCCATCCACCGGGGTGACCCGGTGGGCGTCTGGGACTTGGACACCGCCCTGGCGGAGCTGCGCGCCGAGGCCGCCGAGCCCGACTTCATCCCGCGGCTGGTCCGCGAGCGGCTGCTGGACAACCCCCACCGGGTGCGGCTGACCCTGCGTCCGGAGCCGGAGATGACCCAGCGCCGGGAGTCGGCGGAACGCACCCACCTGGATGCCATTGCCGCCACCCTGGACCATGACCAGCGCCAGCAACTGGTGGAACGGGCCGCGGAGCTGGCCGACCGCCAGAACCGGGAAGACGACCCGGAGCTGCTGCCGAAGGTGGGCATCGAGGACATCCCGCCGGCGGCCGAGCCGCCGGACTTTACCACCCTGGCGGGTACGTCCGCCCCGGCCAGCTTCTACGGCCAGGGCACCAACGGCCTGGTCTACCAGCAGGTGGTGGTGGAGCTCCCCGAGCTGGAGCCGGAGCTGCTGGAACTGCTGCCCCTGTACACCGACTGCCTCACCGAGGTGGGGGTGGGCGAGCGCGACTATCGCGAGGCCCAGGCATGGCAGGATGCCGTCACCGGCGGGATCCACGCCTACAGCACCGTCCAGGGCGGCGTGGCCGACGTCCAGACCACCGCCGGCCACCTGGTCCTGGGCGGCAAGGCCCTGGCGCGTAATGCCGACCATCTCTCCGAGCTGCTGGAGGCCACCCTCAACGGCGCCCGCTTCGATGAACACGACTGGCTGCGCGACATCGTCGCCGAGCAGCGCGCCCGCCAGGAGCGGGCGGTTACCGGGCAGGGCCACGTCCTGGCCATGCGCGCCGCCTCCGCCGGCATGGCCCCGGCGGCGTCGCTAACCCACCGCCTGCGCGGCCTGGAGGGGCTGCGGCGGCTCAAGGCGCTGGATAGCGCCATGGAGGATGACGAGGGCGCGGTCCGCGCCTTTGCCGAGCGGCTGTTGGCCCTGCACGAGCGCATCCGGCAGGCGCCCCGGCGTTTCCTCCTGGTGGGAGAGCCGGAGCATGCCGAGGGGCTGGAGAGGGCGGTCAACGCCCACTGGCCGACGGCACCGGCCGCCGAGGAGTTCGCCGGGCTGGCCCTGCCGCCGGTGCGCGAGGCCGTCCACCAGCTCTGGGTGACCCAGAGCCAGGTGAGCTTCTGCGCCCGCGCCTATCCCACGGTGACCAAGGACCATCCCGATGCCGCGCCGCTCACCGCCCTGGGCGTGCTGCTGCGCAACCAGTTCCTCCACCGGGCCATCCGCGAGCAGGGCGGCGCCTACGGCGCCGGCGCCAGCCAGGACGTGGACAACGCCGCCTTCCGCTTCTTCTCCTACCGCGATCCGCGGATCCAGGGAACGCTGGACGACTTCGACGCCGCGGTGGAGTGGTTCCTGGGCCGCGACCACGACTGGTCGGCGGTGGAGGAGTCCATCCTCGGGGTGGTCTCCTCCCTGGACAAGCCGCGCTCCCCGGCCGGCGAGGCGCGCCAGGACTTCCACGGCCGCCTCTACGGCCGCACCCCGGAGGTGCGCCAGCGCTTCCGCGACCGGGTGCTCGCCGTGCGCCAGGCCGATCTGGAGCGGGTCGCCCGGGAATACCTGGCCGAGGGCACCTCGAGCACCGCGGTGGTCACCGGCGCCTTCGGGGCGGAGACCGCCGACGACCTGGGGCTGGTGGTGGAGCGTCTGGAGTCCTGAACGGAAGAAGTTGCGGGAGAGAGTGAGGCCGGGCCCCGCGGGGGTGGCCGGGACCCTCGGCGGCAGGGATGCCGCCGTGGAGGCTACAGGGACGTATGTACGCCGTGTCCCGGCCACCCCCGCGGGGCCCGGCCTTGCTCTCTCCCCTTCGTTTGCCGCAGTCTTTTTTCGAAGAACCAACACCTACAAGGAGAACTCCCATGGCCGAGGCCATCGACGACCTCACCGTCGCCTACCACGAGGGCAGCGAGGAGGTGGTGCGCGAGCTGGACAAGGCCGTGCTCACCCGCGGCGCCTGGACCACCATCCTGTTCAAGTACACCGAGCTCGACCGCAAGACCGGCGACTTCGGCCAGACCCGCTTCACCATCCGCCGCTACCAGAAGCGCGGGGACAGCTTCATCCCCAAGTCCCGCTTCAATATCTCCAGCGTGGACCAGGCGAAGAAGATCCGGGACACCCTGGACGGCTGGATCGCCGAAGAAGAGGGCAGCTAGCCCGTGTTCGAGGCCGTCGAACTCGGCCGCGAGCTGGACAAGGCCGACTTCAAGGCGGCGGAGCCGGCCCTGCGGACGCGCCTTCTGCAGGCGCAGTGGGCCCTGCAGCGGGAGGGGGTGCCGCTGGTCATCATCCTTGCCGGTGCCGAGGCGGCCGGGCGGGCGAAGGTCGCCGACCGCCTGGACAAGTGGCTGGACACTCGCGGCATGACCACCGCCGCCTTCTGGGACGAGACCGACGAGGAGCGCCAGCGCCCGGCGCACTGGCGCTTCTGGCGGCGGCTGCCCGGGCGCGGGGAGATCGCGCTGTTCTTTGACGGCTGGTATCGCCGCCCCCTCCAGGGCGGGACCCTGGGGGAGCTGGAGGGGGCCGACCTGGAACGGGCGCTCCACCGGAACGCCGACCTGGAACGGACCCTCGCCGCCGAGGGGACCCTGGTGGTGAAGTTCTGGCTCCATCTCACCGCGGAGCAGCAGTCACGGCGGCTGGCCAAGCGGCGGAAGAAGGAGCAGAAGGCCAGCCAGGCGGCCCGCCGGGCCCGTCGCCACGCCGCCACGGCCCTGGAGGCCGAGCCCGAGGCCCACTACGCCGCCCTGCGCGAGACCGCCGAGCAGACCATCCGCGCCACCGATACCGGTGAGAGCCCCTGGTACCTTATCGAGGCCGGCGATGGCCGCCACCGCGACCTCACCCTCGGCCAGACCCTGGCCGCGGCCATGGAGTCGACCATCGAGGCCCGGGCGGAGCAGGGAGCCGCCGGCCCGGCCCCGGTTCCGCACCCGGCCCCCGAGCCGGCGGGGAAGGCCCCCTCCCTGCTGGACAGCGTCGACCTCGGCGAGCGTCTGGCCGAGGCGGACTATCGCGAGCAGCTCAAGGCGCGCCAGCGCGAGCTCCACGAACTCGCCTGGGCCGCCTGGGATGCCGGCCGCTCCCTGGTGGCCGTCTTCGAGGGCTGGGATGCCGCCGGCAAGGGCTCGGCCATTCGCCGGGTCATTGCCGCCATGGATGCCCGGCTGCACCGAGTGATCTCGGTGGCCGCGCCCACCGACGAGGAGGCGGCCCATCACCACCTGTGGCGGTTCTGGCGGCAGATCCCCCGGGATGGCTATGCCACCCTCTACGACCGCTCCTGGTACGGCCGGGTGCTGGTGGAGCGGGTGGAGGGATTCGCCGCCGAGGCCGACTGGCGCCGCGCCTACGCCGAGATCAACCGCTTCGAGGAGCAGCTGGTGGAGCACGGCACCGTGGTCGCCAAGTTCTGGCTCCACATCAGCGACGAGGAGCAGCTACGCCGTTTCCGGGAGCGGGAGGAGACGCCGTGGAAGCAGCACAAGATCACCGACGAGGACTGGCGCAACCGCGAACGGCGCGACGACTACCGGCGTGCCGTGGAAGAGATGGTCGCCCGCACCTCCACCAGGGAGGCGCCCTGGACCCTGATCCCGGCGGAGGACAAGAAGGTCGCCCGCATCCGGGTACTGGATACCCTCATCCAGGCCCTGAAGCAGGCCCTGGCCGACTGAGCCGTCCCCGTCGTTCCGGGTGGCTCCGTTGTCGGGATTCCCGCCTTCGCGGGAATGACGCGGTTCAAGAGACGTCGTTCCGGATGGCGTGCCAGCGCCAGTCCGGAACCTCGAGAACAGGCCACGGTGCTGGGTGAGGGGGCCGGCCCGGCCCTGGGCTCAGGGCAGGGTTGGCAGGGCCGCCGCGGCGCGGCTTACCGTCTCGCTCCGGGCCGGGTCGGCGATGGCGTCGCGCAGGGCGCTGCGCATCCCCGGCAGGGCCACCAGCTCGGTGATGGTCTTGGAGAAGACCTCCTGGCCGGTTCCCGCCAGCGCCTCCAGGAAGGCGCCGGCCACGGCGGGATCGGCGAGGTCGGCCCAGGCGCGGCCGGCCACGGCGGCCAGGAACTCGGCCTCGGTCTCCGGATCCAGCCCTCCCAGCCGGCGGGTCAGCCACGCCCGGCGCGGAGCCGCGTCGGCAGCCCCGGTGAGCCCGCGCAGGGCGGCGGCCGCCTCGGTCCCCGTCGCCGTCTCCGCCCGGTCCAGCAGGGCCGCGGCCACCGGCTCCGGCAGCGTAACGTGCTCCAGCTGGCGCGCCAGCGCCTCGAAGGGCGTGGCCGGGAGCTGCGGGATGGCACCGGCCACCCGCTCGGCGTTGTCCGCCTCGTCCAGCCGTTCGGCGATGTCCGCCAGCCCCTGCAGCCCCAGGAAAGCCCACTGGTCCCAGCCGTGAGCGCCGGTGAGATAGATCCGGACATGCTCGTAGTAGGCCGAGGGTTCCCGCCCCAGGAGTCGGCCGGCCCGGGCGTGCAGGGCTGCCATGCGCTCGGGATCCGGGGTGAAGCCGTAGGGATTGTCGCCCAGGGGGTCGTGCTCGTTGGGGTCCTGCTCCCGCAGCGGCGCCTCCGCCAGCCGGGCCAGGAGGTCGTCGCGCACCGCCGGATGGAGGTAGCCCGCCTCGTCCAGGGGCAGGGCCAGGAACCAGACGAAGGGATCGGCGCCGGTCTCGCCCACCAGCCCCAGCCGTGCCCGGCCCTGGAAGGGCAGGGGCCAGGGGGTATCGCCGCGCTCCACCGCGGCCAGGGTCTCGACATCCACCGGGGTGAGCTGGCGGCCCATGTCGAAGGCGTGGAGGGGGACGCCCTGACGGGCGCAGAGGTCGGCGATCCCCTGGGGGGCTTCAGTCTCGGAATCAGGCATTGAGGTCGGGTATCAGTCGGCTCTCGATATGGGCGATGGCGTCCTTGAGCTGGAGCTTGCGCTTCTTCAGCCGGGTGAGCTGCAGCCGGTTCATGGCCGGATCCTCGGCCAGGCGCGCGACGGCCTCGTCGAGGTCGCGGTGCTCCTCGCGCAGAGCCTCCAGGCGCTGACGGAGTTCACTCTCCTCGCTGGGACCCATGGCCACCCCCGCTCTCGGACACTCGTCGGAGGCCACAGGATACGCGGTGGCGGCGGTGATTCAATCCCGGGAGCAGAGGGCATCCGTGTGGTTTCCGGAAAAGGCCCGGCGGTCGGTGCGAGTCCCGGCTACCAGGTCGTCGGCAGCAGGGATGCTGCCGTCGAGCCGACAGGGATGTCTTCACGGCGTACCTGGTAGCCGGGACTCGCACCGGCCGCCCCGAGCAGACGGACGCCCGACGGGTAAAGGGCGCTATTCCCCCGGCAGCGCCATCCAATCGGCCGCCCGGGGATGGAAGTGGGCCACCCCTTCCAGCACCCCGGCGGCGTAGTAGCCGTTCATGCCCAGGAAATCGCCGCCGGCGATGTAGAGCCGGTCCGGGTGGCCGATGGCGTCGACCCGCTCCCGCGCCTCGGCGCGGACGTCGTCGGCGGCGTTGCGCACCAGCACTGCCTCCAGGCCGCTGTCGAAGACGGGCAGGTCGTTGCCGGAGTCACCGGCGAAGACGGTGGACTCCCGGGCGAAGCCGAGCCGGTCCACCAGGAATTCCACGGCGTGGCGCTTGGTGGCGCGCTCGGGAAGGATGTCCAGCAGGCCGGTATCGGCGGCCTCGTCGATGGACCAGATGAGGCTCGCGCGGATCCCCAGGGGGTCCAGCCGATCCCGGACCCGGGCCAGGAGGGCGTCGCGGTCGGTATCCGTGGGGGCGTACCAGGAGCACTTGAAGGTGTTCTGCTTCTCCGGCTCCTGGGGGGTGAGTTCCGGCAGAACGGCCAGGGTCGCGG
This sequence comes from Thiohalospira halophila DSM 15071, assembly GCF_900112605.1. Lineage (NCBI taxonomy): Bacteria > Pseudomonadati > Pseudomonadota > Gammaproteobacteria > Thiohalospirales > Thiohalospiraceae > Thiohalospira > Thiohalospira halophila. The sequence continues at coordinate 598,059 of NZ_FOMJ01000001.1, read as the reverse complement.
CGATGGCATCGCGGTCATGGCCGGCCCAGTCGGGGGCGATGTGGTCGTGCCACGCCTGCCAGGGGGGCCAGCGCCCGTCCTCGATGCGATAGATGGTGGTGCCCACATCGCCGATGGCGAAGTCGGGCTCCGGCAGGTCGTACTCGGCGATGGCGGCGTGCAGGAGGGCCTCGTGGCGGCCACTGACATAGGCCAGCGCCGTCTCCGGTCGGGCGGCGAAGGCGCGCAGCCGGGGGCGGGCCTCCGGCGACTCCGGCCAGCGGCCGTTGGGCAGCAGGGTGCGGTCCAGGTCGGAGCAGAGCAGCAGGCGATCAGCCAAGGTCGACTTCTCCCTCGTCCATTGCCCCCGTGAGGCGCAGCACCGGGGCGCCGGCCAGGGCCCGGTGGCCGAGGACCGCCGCCGCGGCGCTCCAGCCCTGGTGGCGGGTGCCGCCCGCCGTGAGTTCGGTGCCGTGGACGAACTCGGGGAAGGACCAGGGCTCGCCCTCCATGGGAAGGGCGTTGGCCCGGTCCAGAGCGGCCAGGTGGTGGCGGGCGGCGGCCTCGTCCCGACCAGCCAGGTCGGCCACGTGGAAGCCGGTGATGAGCGGCCAGAGCCCACCGTTATGGTACTCGTGGGGGTGGTTGCGGAAGCTGTAGGAGAAGTTCATCTGCAGCTCCTCCCAGGCGCTGTCCTCGGGATGGATGACCGGATGGAAGGCCGGCAGCAGTTCCATCCCCTCGGGAGCGATCTCGCGGATGAAGGTGTCCACCTCGGCGCGCTGGTCGTCGTAGGCCACCCGCAGCAGGGAGGCGAGGACATTGGCGAAGGCGTCGAAGCGGAAGCCGTAGCCGGTGGGCGAGAAGAAGGGCATCCAGTGGCGGTGCTCGCTCTCGCGCAGGGCGGCGGCCTCCCGGCCACGCTGGTAGAGGACCGGGTGGTAGGCATCCTCGCCGGCATCGTCGCCGTTGCGGAACCAGTAGTTGGCGCGGATGAGATGGTAGAGCCGGCCGATACGCTCCAGCAGGGCGTGGTCCGTCGTCCCGTGGACATGGCCGTGGATCCGGCAGAGCGTGCGCAGCGCCTGGAGGTAGAGGAGCTGGTCGTAGAGGACGTAGCCGGACTGGATGTATTCGTCGGCCCAGTCCCCGGTCTGGGGGACGTAGAGCAGGCCGCGATTGTTGAACTCCCATGCCCCCAGGAGGAAGCGGACCCGTTCCAGCGCCGGCAGCATCGCCTCGATGAAGGCATCGTCTCCGGTGGCCGCCCAGTACTCCCCGCAGGCGATGACGAACCAGAGACTGGCGTCCACCCGGCCGGCGGTGCCGCCGAAGGAGACGCGCTCGGTCATGGGCTCCACGTTGCTGGGGATCTCGCCGTGGGGTCCCTGGTGGTTCGCCAGGGTCTCCAGGGTCCGGCGGAGGGTCATGATCAGCGTCTCGTCGCCGCTGGCCAGGGCGGCCAGGCCGAGGACGGCGCCGTCCCGGGACCAGACCCGGTGGTAGTTGGCGTGTTCGGTGGGGGAGGCGAGGAAGCCGTCCGCCGTGGCGCAGCGGTGCATCAGGGCCAGGGCCTCGGTGTAGCCCTCGGGAGTGGTGCCGTTCTCGCCGGTTTCCGCGGACTCCGCCATGCTCCGACCTCCGTTGGGGTTCGGTTTCAATATAGCAAGCGCCGGGCGCCTGGCGCACACTGGGAACGGGGAATCGTGCAAGCATCCGGGAGGCCGGAATGACGCAGCCGCAATGGCGAACCGAGACCGATGCCGAGGCGGTGGCGGCCACCGCCGCCGCGGACCTGGCCCAGTTGCTGGAGGGGAGTGACGGCCCCTTCCACCTGGCGCTGGCCGGGGGGCGCACGCCGGAACGGCTCTATCGCCGCCTGGCAGGGATGGACCTGCCCTGGAACCGCCTCCACATCTGGTTCGGGGACGAGCGCGCCGTGCCGCCGGATGATCCCGACTCCAACGAATGCATGAGCCGGGAGGCGCTACTGGACCACGTGCCCATTCCCCCGGGACAGGTCCACCCCATGCGGCCGGCGGTGACCACCATCCGCCACGATGCCGCGGCCTACCGGCGGGAGCTGAGCCGATGGGCGCCCCGGGATACCGCCGGCTGGCCAATATTCGACCTGGTACTGCTGGGGCTGGGGGCCGACGGCCATACCGCCTCGCTCTTCCCCGGCTCCTGCGCCCTCCACGAGGCGCATCGCAGCGTTGTTGCCAACTATGCCCCGAAACTGCGGGCGTGGCGGCTGACCCTGACCTATCCCGCCATCAACGCGGCGCGCCGGGTGTGGCTCCTGGCCACGGGGGCGGAGAAGGCCGGGGCGGTGGCGCGGCTCCGGTCCGGGGATGCCAGCGCCCCGGCGGCGCGGCTGGCGCCGGCGGGGGAGTACCGGATCCTGCTCGACCGCGCCGCGGCGGGGGAGGGCTGACCATGCGGGTTCTGGCCGGAGACATCGGCGGCACCCACTGCCGCTTCCTGGTGGCCGAGGTCGACGGCGACCGGGTGGAGCCGGTGGCCGAAGAGCGGGTCCCCAGCGGCGACCATCCCGACCTGGCCCCGGCGGTGCGCGCCGCCTTTCCCGACGGCGTCCCCGGTGCCCCGGCGCGCGCCTGCTTCGCCGTGGCGGGGCCGGTCCATGGCGGCCGGGCCCGGATCACCAACCTCCCCTGGACCCTGGAGGAGGGGCGTCTGGCCGGCGAACTGGGTCTGGAACGGGTGACCCTGATCAACGATTTCGTCGGGGTTGGCGAGGGGCTGCCGGCCCTGGGTCCGGGGCAGTACGCGACCCTGCAGACCGGGGAGCGCGACCCCGGTGGCACCATCGGCTACCTGGGGCCAGGGACCGGTCTGGGTCAGGGTGCGCTGGTTCCCTGCGGCGACGGCCATGCCGTGGTCCCCAGCGAGGGAGGGCACGCCGGCCTGGCCCCGCGTACCGAGCGGGAGGTGGCCCTGGTCGCCTGGTGGCGGGAGCGGCTGGGCCGGGTATGTCGCGAGGACCTGCTCTCCGGTCCCGGGCTGGCGCGTATCGCCGCCTATCTTCGGGAGAGGGAGGGCATCGCGCCGGGGCCGGAGGTGGCCGCCGCCCTGGCCGATGGCGACGAGGATCCCGCCGCCATCCTGGGTCGCGCCGGGCTGGCCGGCGAGGATCCCCTGGCCACGGCCACCGTGGCGACCTTTGCCGAGCTGCTGGGCGCCATCGCCGGCGACTGGGGGCTGGAGACCGCCGCCACCGGTGGCCTCTTCCTCGCCGGCGGGATCCCGCCCCGACTGTTGCCGGCGCTGCGGGAGCCTGCCTTCGTGGAGGCCTTCAACGACAAGGGCCCCATGACCCCCCTGGCCACCCGCCTCCCGGTCCACGTGGTCACCGAGCCCCGCGTCGGCCTCCTGGGCGCTGCCCGGCGGGCTGCCGGCCAGTGAGGGTTACCAGGGAAGGGCGTTCCCGGCGAAGTCGAAGAAGCCGCCGCTGTCGGTCGGTTCCAGGCCGTCCAGGGTCTCCAGGAGGAGGGCAGCGGCCGCGCGCGGGGAGAGGGCCGGGCGGTTGCCCCGGTAGGGGGCGGTGAGGTCGGTATCCACCGTACCCGGCTGGAGGGTGGCCAGGATGGCCTCCGGGTGGCGGCGCCGGATCTCCAGGGCGGCGGTATGCCAGAGCTGGTTCAGCGCCGCCTTGGCGGCCCGGTAGCTGTACCAGCCGCCGGTCTGGTTGTCGCCGATGGAGCCCACCCGGGCGGAGAGGGCCGCGGCGATGGAGCGGCCCCGGCGCGGCAGGAGCGGGGCGAAGTGCTTGAGTACCAGGGCCGGCCCGGTGGCGTTGATGGCGAACTGGCGGGCCAGCACGGCCGGGTCCAGGCGGTTCAGGGCCTTCTCCGGCCCGTGGCCGTCCAGGGTCAGCGCCCCCGTGGCCACGATGAGACAGTCCACCGGTCCGCCCACCGCCTCGGCAGCGGCCGCGATGGTCGCCTCGTCGGTGAGTTCCAGCGGCGGGTCGGAGTCCCGGGCCAGGCCGATGGCCTCGCCGCAGCGCGAGTCGGTGACCAGCCGCTCCAGGAAGGCCGCCCCCAGGCCGCCGCTAGCCCCGACCACCACGGCCCGGTAGCCCTCGGGAAGCGAGGGCAACGAGAGATCACTCATCCAGCAGCTTCCGGCGCAGCCCGGCGTCGATGGGTTCGTTGGCGGAGAGCCAGATCCCGAAGTAGGCGCGGGCCAGGTCGGCATTGTCGCCGCGATAGCGGGTCTCGCCGTTGAGGGTCAGGCGCAGGGGTGCCTCGGCCCCCGGTTCCCAGATGAGGGCGTAGCGGTCGCCGGGTTCCACGGCGGTGAAGGCGTCGTGGAGGGCCTCGACGCTCGGTTTCAGCGCCTCCAGCACCGCGGGTTCGTACTGCTCGGAGAGCACGGTCCAGGCGGCCCGGGCGAAGTCCTCCTGCTCGATCTCGTAGCGGTAGGCCAGCTCCAACCGCTTGGGCGTCTCCGTGGCCAGGACCGCCGATGAGGCGGCCTCCGGAGGCAGGTAGAGGGCCGCGGCGTAGACGTCGAAGACCAGCCGGTAGGTGAGGATCCCGGCCCCGCGCAGGGCCAGGTCGCCCCGTTCGGTGGCGAAGGTGATGTCCTTGACCTTGACCTCCTCCGCGGCGGCGGGGCCGAACGGCAGGAGGGCGAGGGCCAGGAGCAGGCCGGCCAGGCCGATGCGCCGGGTGCTCATCAAGAGTCCCTCTTCTGGAAGACCACGGTGACCCGGGCCACCTCGAAGCCCCACTTGGTGATGGTGGCGCGGTTGATGACCACGTCGTCCTCCTGGCGGTACATCCAGTCGTCGAAGGCCACGCGGTAGGTGGAGTCGCCCACCTTCAGGTCCACCTTGTACTCCCAGTGGAAGGCCCGGCCGCGCGCCTCGCCGCGCGCCTCGCCGATGACGTCCCCGGCGGTGCCCACGTAACGGTGCTCGCCCTCCTTGCGGATCCGCCAGACGCGGCGGTCGGTCTCGCCGTCGGCGTACTCGAAGTCCTCCTCCAGGACCAGGGTGTCCCCCTCCAGGCGACCCACCATGTCCACGGTGAACTGGCGGGTGGCCACGCCGGAGCGGTTCTCCACGATGCCCCAGGCGCGCAGCTCCCCCTGGAAGTAGTCGTGGATGTCCAGCTCCGGCTGGGTGTCGCGGAAGTCGTTGATGTCCATGCTGCTACAGCCGGCCAGAAGCAGGGTCAGGCCGAGGATCGAGGCCCCCCGGATCCGAGCCAGGATGCCCGGGCGTCGATGGGTCCGTTTCATGGTGGATGCTCCCTTGCAGTTGGTGTTGTCTCGTCCGGTCCACGGGGAAGTCCCAGACCAGGGCCACGGCGGTGATCTTGATGATCACCGGCAGACCGCCGTAGAGCAGGGCCAGGGCGAGCAGACCCTCGCCGGCGGGGCCGTCGAAGCCGGCCAGGTCCAGCAGCGGGAAGGCGATGCCCACCGCCAGGGCCAGGGCGAGCTTGGTCGCCATGCCCCAGAGGCCGAAGAAGAGCCCCGCCCGGCCGCCGCCGCCGGCGGCGGTATCCTCGTCCACCACGTCGGCCTGGATGGAGGCGGGCAGGGCCATGTCCACCCCCAGGCTCAGGCCGGAGAGGACGACGATGAGGCTGAAGGCGACCAGGTCCCCCGCACCGAGCAGCGGCACGGTGGCAAAGATGGCCGCGGCCCAGAGCATGGAGGCGGCCCAGGTGCGGTGCTTGCCCCAGCGGCGGGCCAGGGCCAGCCACAGGGGAAGCCCGGCGATCCCGGCGACGAAGTAGAGGCCGAGGAGGGTGCCGGTCCAGTCCGGCCGCTGGATGATGTGCTCGACAAAGAGCAGGAAGAGGGTCGCCGGCAGGGCGTTGGCGGTCCCGTTGGCGGCGTAGGCCAGCAGGAGCCGGAAGAAGGGCCGGTTCCCCCGCAGGAGTGTCAGCCCCTCACGCCAGGGGATGGGCTCGCCGCTGGTCACCGGCTCGGGGACCCGCCACAGCGCCAGCCCCACGGTGAGGGGCACGGCCAGCCACAGGAAGGTGGTAAGGACGGCCAGGGCCTGCCCCGGCTCGTCGCGCCCGAGCAGCGGCGGCAGCAGGGCGGCCACCAGGGTCCCCAGGACCACGGCCCCCTCGCGGATCCCGGTGATCCGAGAGCGCTCGTCGTAGTCGTCGGAGAGCTCGGCCCCCCAGGCGGTGTAGGGCAGGGTCACCAGGGTCCAGCCCAGGTAGATGAGCAGGCTCCAGAGCAGTAGATGGCCGCCGCCCGCATCAGCCGGTGGCAGGAACAGGGCCGTCGCCGCGATGAGCAGTAGCGGGGCACCCAGCAGCATGAGGCCGCGCCGCCGTCCCAGGGGCAGGTGCAGGCGGTCGCCGAGGCTGCCGACGACGGGGTCGGTGACCATGTCCCAGATCCGGGCGATGAGCAGCAGGGCGCCGGTGAGGGTGAGCCCCAGCCCCACCTCCTCGGCGTAGAAGCCGGGGAGGTAGACGTAGAGCGGCAACCCCAGCACCGCCAGGGGGAGCCCCGGCAGGCCGTAGGCGAGGAGCTGTCCCCGGGGGAGCCGCTCAGCCATCCGGGTGTTCCAGGGTGGTCTGAATGAGGTCGATGCGGCCGGTCTGGAAGCCGGCGGTGCAGTAGCTCAGGTAGTAGCGCCACATGCGGATGAAGCGGTCATCAAAGCCCTGCTCCCGGACCCGGGGCAGGACGTCCAGGAAGCGCCGGTGCCAGGACTGCAGTGTGCGGGCGTAGTCGTGGCCGAAGCGGTCCAGGCTGCTCACCCGCAGGCCCGCCTCGCCGGCCCGCTCCCGGAAGGCGGTGATACTGGGCAGCATGCCACCGGGGAAGATGTAGCGCTGGATGAAGTCGGCACCGCGTCGGTAATCGTCGAAGACCGACTCGTCGATGGTGATGACCTGCAGCGCCGCCCGCCCGCCGGGGCGCAGGCAGCGGCCCACGGTCCCGAAGAAGGTCGGCCACCAGGCTTCGCCCACCGCCTCGAACATCTCGATGGAGACGACGTGGTCCCAGGCCCCCTCCAGGTCGCGGTAGTCGCGCAGCTGGAGGTCCACGCGGTCACTGAGGCCGGCCTCGGCCACCCGCCGCCGGGCCCAGGCGAGCTGCTCCCGGGAGAGGGTGATGCCGGTGACGCGGTAGCCGCAGCGCGCCGCCTCCAGGGCGAAGCCGCCCCAGCCGCAGCCGATCTCGAGGATGTGGTCGCCGGGGCGGGCGTCCAGCTGCCTCAGCAGGCGCTGGTACTTGTGGCGCTGGGCCGCCGCCAGGTTGTCCTCCCCCGGGGCGTAGAGGGCGGCGGAGTAGGTCATGGTGGGATCGAGCCAGAGGCGGTAGAAGTCGTTGCCCAGGTCGTAGTGGGCGGCGATGTTGCGCCGACTCCCCCGCCGGGTGTTGGCCCGGGTGCGATGGCTCAGGGTCTCCCGCCAGCGCGCCAGCCGACCACCCTCACTGGCCCGTCCCAGGGCCGCCTCGTTGCGGGCGGCCAGGGTGAGAAGGGTGGTGAGGTCGCTGGATTCCCACTCCCCGGCCATGTAGCCCTCGGCGAAGCCCATGGCTCCGCGGCGCATCACCCGGTTCAGAAGATTGAGGGGGCGATGGAGGAGGATCTGTGCCTCCGGTCCGGCCTCGGCGCCGGTGGCGGTGAAGCCGCGCCCGCCGGCTCCGTCCACCCGCAGGCGACCGACGTGCAGGCCCCGGAGGAGCCAGGACCAGGGGCGCAGGGCGAGGCCGGGACCGGCCTCCAGGGGGCGGAGCTGTTCGGCATCCATTCAGGTAACCTCCTTCTCGGGGGGCGCGGGGCGGCGGTGAAAGCGGCCTCCGGACCACCAGATCCGCAGGGCCCACCAGTGGATCAGGGTGATGACCTTGAGCGTGACCAGGGGAAGGCGCAGGGCCGCCGCCGCCAGGGTGCGGTCGGTGAGCGGCGCCGTGGTCCCCGTCTGGGTGGCGGTGAGCCGGTGTTCGCCCCCCTCGGTCTGGCGGATGACCACCGCCACCTCGTCCCCCGGATGGGTCAGGCGGAAGTGGTACTCGCAGTCCATGCCGATGAAGGGGGAGACGTGGAAGACCTTCACCTTCGACTGCCGGACCGGATCGGGCAGGGGGCGGCCCTCGTCGTGGAGCAGGTAGCCGTGGCGGTCGCCGAAGGTGTTGTGGACCTCGCCGAGGACGGCGCGCAGGGTGCCGTCGCGGTGGTAGGCGTACCAGACCGAGAGGGGGTTGAACTGGTAGCCCAGGACCCGCGGCATGGCCAGCAGCCGGACGGGACCGCCCTCCAGGTCGATGCCGTGTTCGGCCAGGTGGCCCTCCAGCCAGGGGCGCAGGGGACTGCCGTCGCCGGGGCCGAAATCGCGGTCGTACAGGCTCAGCAGGCGGAAGCGGTTGTGCCCGAACAGGCGCAGCCGGCGGTCGAGTTCGTTTAGCCGGTCCACATCCACCAGGAGGCTGAAGATCCGGTAGACGAAGCGGTACCGGACGGCGCCCGTGCGCCGGTGCATGACCTGGCTGTGGAGGATTCGGTCCGCGTCGGTCATGTGACCTCCGGCTGGCCCATGGGCAGCGGTTCCTCCACCGGGGATTCGGCGTGGCTCGGGGTCCAGGGCGGCTCCACTCCGAGGCCGCGGGCGACCTCCACGGCGGAGCGCAGGCCGTCCTCGTGGAAGCCGTAGCCCAGCCAGGCCCCGGCGTACCAGGTACGATGGATCCCCTGGAGCCCGGCGATGCCGCCCTGGGCCTCCATGGCCGGCTGGTCGAAGACCGGGTGGTCCCAGTCGCGCCGGGCGATGACCTGCTCCGGGTCCGGCTCCTGCAACGGATTGAGGCTGACGAAGAGGTCGCGGTCCGCCGACTCGAGCCCCTGCAGGCAGTTCATCCAGTAGGTCACCGAGACGCGTTCGGTGCCGGCGCTGGTGCCGTCCGCCAGGTAGTTCCAGGCGGACCAGACGGCCCGCCGACGCGGCATCAGCGCCGGGTCGCCGTGCAGGACGGCGTGGTTGGGCTGGTAGCGGAAGCTGCCGAGCAGGGCGCTCTCACTGGCCGAGGGATCGGCGAGAAGGTGCAGCATCTCGTCGGCGTGGCCGGCCAGGACCACCTCGTCATGACGGCGGTGGTAGCCATTGGCGGTGACCAGGGTGACCCCCTCGGCATCCCGCTCCACCCGGACCACCGGATCGCCGGTCTGGACCGCTGCATCCCCCTGCCGCTCCCGGAGGTCGGTGAGGATGCGCTCGACGTAGGTGCGGCCGCCGCCAACCACCGTCCGCCACTGGGGACGGTCGCCGAGCTGGAGCAGCCCGTGGTTGTCGAAGAAGCGCAGGAAGCTCACCAGGGGGAAGTCGAGCATGGTTCTCACCGGGCAGGACCAGATAGCGGCGGCCATGGGTAGAAGGTAGTAGTCCCGGAAGGTGCTGCCATAGCCGTTCTCTGCAAGGAATTCACCCAGGCTGCGACCGCGGCCGTCGGCGATGGCGAGGATGGCGCGACCCTGGCGGTTGAAGCGCAGGATATCCCGCAGCATGCCCCAGAAACGCGGGCGGAGCAGGTTGCGCCGCTGGGCGAAGAGGGTAGCGAGGCCGCTGCCGGCGTACTCCAGCCGGCCGCCGTCCACCGAGGCGGAGAAGGACATCTCCGATGGCCGGGTCTCGATCCCCAGGGTGGCGAACAGCCCGGTAAGATGGGGGTAGTTCCGCTCGTTGTAGACGATGAAGCCGGTATCCACCGGCACCGGGCCGGAGGCGGAGGGGGCGTCCACGGTGTGGGTGTGGCCGCCGGCGACTGCATTACGCTCGTACAGCGTTACACTGTGGTGGCGCTGGAGCAGCCAGGCTGAACCGAGCCCCGAGATGCCGCCACCAATGACGGCGATGTTCTTGCCTTCCATGCGCCTCTCCCGGCTCACGTACAAGTTTCGTATAATTATTGTATCGGTTTTTCAAAAGCGCAAGTGCAAAGGTGGATCCATGACGATCTCTTTCGGGCTGGTGGTGGTGGGCGACGAGATCCTGGCCGGGCGGCGGGTGGACGGCCACGTGGCCCACATCGGGGCCGCGGTTGCCGCTGCCGGTCATACCCTGGTCGAGGCCGTGGTGGTGGGGGATGAACCCGAGCCGCTCCGGGCAACCCTGGAGCGCACCCGGGCCTCCGAACGGCCGACCTTCGTCTGCGGCGGGATCGGCGCGACCCCGGATGACCTCACCCGGCCGGCGGCCGCGGCGGCCTGGGGGCGGTCGCTGGTGGACCATCCCGAGGCAGCGGCCCAGCTGGAGGCGCGCTTCGGCGAGGCGGTCCGGCCCAACCGGATCCGCATGGCGCAGTGGCCCGAGGGGGCCGACCTGGAGCCCAACCCGTACAACGGTATCCCCGGCTTCCGCCTGGATGACCACTACTTCTTGCCCGGCTTCCCGGAGATGGCCTGGCCCATGGTGGACGCCATTCTCGCTCGGGACTTCCCGGCCGGTGAGCCGGAGCGAGTGGTGGCCGTGCGGGTCTTCGGGGTGGGAGAGAGCGAACTGGTCGGGCCCATGGATGCGGTACGCGCGAATCATCCCGGGGTGCGCGCCTACAGCCTGCCGAGTACCGGTGGCGCCGGCATCGAGCTGGGCTGTCGCGGCCGCGGTGGCGAGTCCGCGGCGCTGGAGGCGCTACTGGCCGCAGTGGCCGAGCGCGGTGGGCGCTGGGAGCCGCTGGAGGGGCCGGCGGAGGCTAGCGATTGAAGGCCGGTAGCTGGTGCCAGGCGGCGAGGGCCCGCTCCCGGGAGGACTTGAGGTCCACCCGCGGGTGGGGGTAGGTCACTCCCGGCGTGAAGCCGGCCTCCCGCGCCGTGCCGCTCGGGGTGGCCCAGGGCTGCCGCCGCCATCGGGCCGGTAGCGGGGCCAGCTCGGGGACCCAGCGGGCGATGTACTCGCCGTCGGGGTCGAAGCGCTCGGCCTGGCGGACCGGGTTGAAGACGCGGAAGTAGGGGGCGGCATCGGCCCCGGAGCCGGCGGCCCACTGCCAGCCCAGGCGATTGCTGGCGAGATCGGCGTCCACCAGGGTGTCCTCGAACCACTCGGCGCCGCGCTGCCAGGGCAGCAGCAGATTCTTGGTCAGCAGGGAGGCGACCACCATCCGTACCCGATTGTGCATCCAGCCGGTGGCCCAGAGCTCCCGCATGCCGGCATCCACCAGGGGGATGCCGGTCTCGCCGCGTTGCCAGGCGGCAAGGTCCTCCGGGGCATCGCGCCAGGGGAAGTCGGCAAAGCGCGGGTCCATGGGTTCGTCGGCGGTGGCCGGGTAGTGGAACAGGATGTGGTGGGCGAACTCCCGCCAGACCAGCTCCTGGAGGAAGGTCTCGATGCCGTCGCGGTGGTGGCCCTCCTCGATGCAGGCCAGGGCCACCGCCGTGACCTGGCGCGGCGAGACCTCGCCGAAGTGGAGGTGGGGCGAGAGCCGCGAGGTCCCCTCCAGCAGCGCGGGCCGCTCCCGGCTCTCGGGATAGTCGGCCATGGGGGCGCCGGCGAAGGCGCAGAGCCGGCTGCGGGCGCCGCTCTCACCGGGGACCCAGTGGTCGTCCAGCTTGGCCGTCCAGGGGTGCCGGTCGGCTACGGCGGGGGCGCCATCCGCTTCGAGGCCCGCCGGGAGGGGAGGGAGTTCCGCCGGGGCCGGTTGCGGGGCGACCTCGCCGAGCCGCGGGCGAACCGCCTTCCAGTAGGGGGTGTAGACCCGATAGGGCGTCCCGCTGCCGGTGGCCACCGTCCAGGGCTCGAACAGCAGGTTACCCGGGTAGCTGCGGGCGGTGTGGCCGGCCTCGCGCAGGGCCTCCTTGATCCGCTTGTCCCGGGCCCGCTCGGGGCCGTAGCGGCGGTTCCAGTAGACATCGGCCCCGTGCTCGGCGGCCAGCCCGGACAGGATCCGTTCCGGGTCCCCCTGCCGGCAGACCAGTCCGGAGCCCAGGCGGGTCAGCTCCTGGTGGAGGGCGTCCAGGCTCTGCTCCAGCCACCAGCGGCCGGCCGCGCCATCGGGTCGCGGGGCGGGCTCCTCGACGATGTACAACGGGATGAGGCGGCGGTAGCCAGCAGCCGCGGCCAGCGCGGGATTGTCCGCCAGACGCAGGTCGTGGCGGAGCCAGAGGAGGGCGATATCGTCCGTCAATCCACCGTCTCTTGGGAGTCGCTGGCCAGATGCTCCTCCAGTCGCCGCAGGGCAGCCGGAATCTCGTTGCCCAGGGGGATCGCCCCGGCGCGCACCAGGGCATCGTGCTGGCGGACGGCGGTCTCGCCGCCGACGAAGACCGGGATCTCCATGGCCGCTACCAGGGCCGGCAGCTCGGTCTCCAGGACCGAGCGGCTGGGCGAGACGGAGCTGGAGAGGATGACCCCCACGGCGCCCTCCACCCGCTGGCCCGCCAGGGCAACCTGGCTCAGCGGGATGTCGGCCCCGAACATCACGGCGCGGTAGTTGCGCGCCGCCGCCGACAGGGCGAAGAGCATGAGCCCCAGCTCGTGGCGCTCCTCGGGCAGGCAGGCGGCCACCAGTCGGGGGCCGTCGTTGCCCTGGGTCTGATGGTGGAAGCGGGCCCCGAGCTTGTTGCGCAGGTAGGTGGCGAAGAAGTGCTCTTCGGCGATGCCGCTGTCGCGCTGCTGCCAGATCTCGCCGAGCTCCCGCAGCAGTGGCATGAGCAGGCGGCGTGTGACCGTATCGATAGGGTAGAGGGCCAGGGCCTCGTTGTAGGTGGCGTCCACCGCCGCCTCGTCGAAGCGGCTGACGGCGTGGTGCATGCGCAGCCGGAAGAGGTGCCACGGGTCACTGTCCGGAGCCTCGCCGTTCTCGGCGGGGACGGTGGACTGCTCCAGCCGGTGGCGGACCCGGCTGATGGGGATCCCCTGCTCCAGGAGCTGGACGACCTGATTGATGAGGTCGATGTCGGCCTGGGTGTAGAGCCGATGGCCCTTCTCCGTCCGATGCGGGCGGATAAGACCGTAGCGACGCTCCCATGCACGCAGGGTGATGGGGTTCACGCCGGTGAGGCTGGCCACCGTGCGAATGGGGTAGAGCCCTTCATCGTCGCGTGCCGGCGCCTTGCCGGGTTCGTCCTGGGACATGGGATGCTCCGCGGCCCGATCGGTTCGTGAATGGGGTGACGTACAAGGTATGTATAGTAAATGATGCCATAATTGCTACTCTTCCAGTACAAGAAGCCGTTCACGAATTGACCGGCGAATCGCTCGGAAGGGAGGGCAGGACCATGGCGGAGCTCGGCTGGATCACGGGTGCCGGTTCGGGGCTGGGCCGCGAGACCGCCCTGCGCCTGGCGCGGCAGGGCTGGCGCCTGGCAGTCAGTGGCCGGGATCGCGGGCGGCTGGAGGCGCTGGCCGCCGATGCCCCGGCCGGCACCATCCATCCCTACCCGGTGGACGTCACCGACCCGGCGGCCATGGAGGCCACGGCCGCGGCCATCGCCGAGGAGATGGGGCCCCTGGACCTGGCGCTGTTCAATGCCGGTGACTATCAGCCCATGACCCTGGAGGAGTTCGACGCGGCCCTGTTCCGCCGGATCATGGAGGTGAACTATCTCGGCGTGGTCCACGGCATTCAGGCGGTACTCGGGCGCATGGCCGCTGGCGGGCAGGTGGTGCTCACCGCCAGTGTGGCCGGCTATCGAGGGCTGCCCCGGGCGGCGCCTTACGGTGCCAGCAAGGCGGCGGTGAACAGCATGGCCGAGTCCCTGGAGCCTGAGTTCCGCGCCCGGGGCCTGCGCCTGCGCGTGGTGAATCCCGGCTTCATCCGGACGCCGCTGACGGCGAAGAATACCTTCCACATGCCGGCGCTCATGGAGCCGGAGGAGGCAGCCAGGGCGCTGGTAGCGGGCCTGATGGGGCGGGGGTTCGAGATCCACTTTCCCAAGCGGTTCACCCGCGTAATGAAGATCCTGCGCTGCCTGCCGATCCGGCTCTATCTGGCCTTGACAGGGCGCATGAACAGGGGTTGAGCGGGGGCTTTTGTTAACAGGTCGGGGGATCGCCGGAAGGCCTTGACCTGCTCCCGCAGAGCTGTTCAACGGCGAATCAAGGATTTGCAAAAAGAGTAACAATATCAGATAGATAAAATGGGTGGCTACAGAGTGACCAGTTCGAGCACAGTTCCGGAATGGCGGGGGCTGGAGGGCTGTTCCCACGCAGTCTCCACAGAGTTATCCACAGTTTCTGTGGAGAAGTTACATCCGGATGTAACAGGGCCGTGGGAGCCTGAGGGCCGCCCTGGTACGACCGGGGGGTCGCCAGTCCCGCCGAGGGGGTATTGATGTCGCAACAGGGTCCGGCCAGAGCGGAGGAGGGGGAGGCGATACGTACCTTCTTCGAGGGCCTGACCCCCGCCGGCCTGGAACAACTGAATCGGATCTACGACGAGGAGGCCCGGTTCCGCGATCCCTTCAACGAGGTCGTCGGGATCGCCGCCATCCGCCGGATCTTTGCCGACATGTTCGAGCAGGCGCCGGATGCCCGGTTCACCGTCCAGGAGGTAATCGGGGCGGCGCCGCTGCTCTATGTGCGCTGGGACTTCACCTTTACCCCGGGGAGGGCGAAGGCGCCCTGGTCGGTGGAGGGGGTCTCCCGGCTGGCCCTGGGCGAGGATGGCCGGATCGTCGAACACATCGACTACTGGGATCCGGCGGCGGGTATCTATGAGCGATTGCCGCTCCTCGGCACCGTCCTGCGCTGGGTCCGCCGGCGGCTTGCCGCCGATTGAGGGCGACGGACCACGGCGGCCGCCAATGCAGGAGCCGCCCGGCCGAAGCGGGAACCGGCGGCCCGGGTTGCGGTCTCCTCGAGGGCCGGGCGGCAGAGTCGCTTGAAACCGGTGTGGCTGGCGGTAGAGTGGACGCCTGTCGCGCTCGAATTCACCACTAGACGGAATCACCCAATGGCTGACGACGCCGACCTCCGACACCCCGACCTCTACATCAACCGTGAACTCAGCCTCCTGGAGTTCAACCGGCGTGTCCTGGAGCAGGCGCGCGACCCGGAGAACCCCCTCCTGGAGCGGCTCAAGTTCCTCTGCATCTCCTCCACCAACCTGGACGAGTTCTTCGAGGTCCGGGCCGCGGGGCTGGTGCAGAAGGCGGAGCTGGGCTCCATGGCCACCGGGCCGGACAATCTCGCCCCCGCCGAGGCATTGCGCGCCATCAGCGAGACTGCTCACGACCTGGTGGACCAGCAGTACCGGACCCTCAACGAGGAGCTGCTGCCGGCGCTGGAGGCGGAGTCCATCCGCTTCATCCGGCGCGGCGACTGGACGCGGGAGCAGGAGCGGTGGCTGCGGGAATACTTTGAATCGGAGCTAGCGCCGGTCATCAGCCCGCTGGGGCTGGACCCGGC
Source organism: Thiohalospira halophila DSM 15071 (assembly GCF_900112605.1). NCBI lineage: Bacteria > Pseudomonadati > Pseudomonadota > Gammaproteobacteria > Thiohalospirales > Thiohalospiraceae > Thiohalospira > Thiohalospira halophila. The sequence continues at coordinate 582,730 of NZ_FOMJ01000001.1, read as the reverse complement.
CCACCCCTTCCCGCGAATCCTCAACAAGAGCCTGAACTTCCTGGTCTCGCTGGAGGGCAAGGACGCCTTCGGTCGCAGCTCCGGTGTGGCGGTGGTCCAGGCGCCCCGGGCGCTGCCCCGGCTCATCCGGCTGCCGCCGGAGGCCACGGGCAGCGGGCCCCACGATTTCGTCTTCCTCTCCTCGGTGATCCACGCCTACGTGGCCGACCTCTTCCCCGGCATGCAGGTGAGCGGCTGCTACCAGTTCCGCGTCACCCGCAATTCCGATCTCTTCGTGGATACCGAGGAGGTGGACGACCTCCTGCTCGCCGTGGAGGGGGAGCTGGCCTCGCGGCGCTACGGCGACGCCGTCCGGCTGGAGATGGCGGACAATGCGCCCCCGGAGATGGCGGACTACCTGCGGGAGAAGTTCGAGCTGCCGGAGACGGCCGTCTACCAGGTCAACGGCCCGGTGAACCTCAACCGCCTCATGGCCATGCACGAGCTGGTGGATCGGCCGGAGCTGAAGTTTGCCCCCTTCACGCCGTCGCAGCCCCGGCACCTGGTGCAGCAGGAGGATATCTTCGCCACCCTGCGCCAGGCGGATATCCTCCTCCACCACCCCTTCGAGTCCTTCGCGCCGGTGGTGGACTTCCTGCGCCAGGCAGCCGCCGATCCGCAGGTCCTGGCCATCAAGCAGACCCTCTACCGCACCGGTCCCGAGTCCGCGGTGGTGGATGCGCTGGTGGATGCCGCCCGTTCGGGCAAGGAGGTCACCGTGGTGGTGGAGCTCCGCGCCCGCTTCGACGAGGCGGAGAACATCGCCCTGGCCAATCGCCTGCAGGAGGCCGGCGCCCACGTGGTCTACGGCGTGGTGGGCTACAAGACCCACGCCAAGATGGTCCTGGTGGTCCGCCGCGAGAACAACCGGCTGCGCCACTACGTCCACCTGGGCACCGGCAACTACCACGTCCGGACCGCGCGGCTGTATACCGATTACGGCCTGCTGACCTGCGATCGCGCCATCGGCGACGACGTCCACCACCTCTTCCTACAGCTCACCAGCCTGGGTCGGGCGCCGCAGCTCAAGGAACTGCTGCAGTCGCCCTTCACCCTGCACGAGGCGCTCATCGAACGGGTGGAGCGCGAGGCCGGGAATGCCCGGGCCGGGCGGCCGGCGCGGATCCTCGCCAAGGTCAACTCGCTGGTGGAGCCGCGAATCATCCAGGCCCTCTATGCCGCCTCGCGCGCGGGGGTGGAGATCCGGCTCGTGGTACGCGGGATGTGCAGCCTGCGCCCCGGTCTGGCGGGGATCTCCGAGAACATCGAGGTCCGCTCCATCATCGGCCGCTTTCTGGAGCACACCCGGGTCTTCTACTTCGAGAACGGCGGGGATCCCGAGGTCTTTGGCTCATCGGCCGACTGGATGGAGCGCAACTTCTTCCGTCGGGTGGAGACCTGCTTCCCCTTCCAGGACCCGGCCCTGCGCCGGCGGGTCATCGCCGAGCTGGAGACCTACCTGGCCGACAATACCCAGGCCTGGATCCTCCAGTCCGACGGGATCTATCGGCGCGCCGAGCCCGCCCCGGGCGAGGAGCCCTTCTCCGCCCAGCGCCACCTGCTGGAGTCTCTGGCGGAGAAGAGCTGAAGCCGGAGCGCCGGCACGTACCGCGGTCTAGGCGGGGTTGGCGTCCGGGGAGGTCTCGTGGAGATGGACGTCGCGCTGGGGGAAGGGGATGGTGATCCCCTCCTCCCGGAACAGGGCGTCGATGCGGAAGCGCAACTCCGAGGGCGCGCTCAGGTAGTGGTCCAGGTGGGTGAAGCAGCGCAGCTGGAATTCCAGGGCGCTCTCCCCGAAGTCGCGGAAGAGCACCGTCGGCTCCGGCTCGGCGGCGATGGCGGCGTGCTCGGTGGCCGCCTGCATCAGGAGGTCGTGGACCCGGGTCGTGTCGCTGCCGTAGGCCACGTGGACATTGAGGATCACCCGGGCCACGTCGCTGCTGTGGCTCCAGTTGGTCACGGTGCTCGAGACCAGTTCGGAGTTGGGGACGATGAGGTCGGCGTGGTCGAAGGTCCGTACATGGGTGGAGCGGACCTTGATCTCCTCCACGGTGGCCCAGGTCCCCTGGTAGTCGATGACATCCCCGACCTTGATTGGCCGTTCGAAGAGCAGGATGAGGCCGGAGACGAAGTTGTTCACCACGTTCTGCAGGCCGAAGCCGATGCCCACGGAGAGGGCGCCGGCGATGATGGCGAGATTGGTGAGGTCGAAGCCGGCGACCGCTATGGCCAGCAGCACCCCCAGGACCAGGACGACGTAGTAGCCCAGGGAGGCGATGCTGTTGCGCAGGCCGGCATCCTCGGTGAATCTTGGCAGCAGGCCGTCGCGCAGCCGTCGGCGTGACCAGCGGCCGGCCTGGAAGGCGACTACCAGGACCACCACCGCGGCGATGAGGGCCACCAGGGAGATCCGGTGGCCACCCACCTCGAAGCCGAACAGCAGCGGGGCGACCCCCGACCAGATGGCCCCCAGCGGCGCCCCCCAGAGGCCCAGTACGAACACGAAGCCGGTCAGCAGTATCGCGCCCTGGACCAGCAGGGCCAGTACATGGGAGGTCCGGCTGATGTGCCGGGCACTCACGACCCCGGCCAGTGTCTCCGGTGGGGCAGCGGTCTCCAGCCGGCGCAGGCCGCGAGCCAGGCCGGCGGCCACGGTACCCACCGCCAGGGCCAGGATGACCGTCAGCAGCAGGTTCAGGAGGATGAAGATGCTCAGGTCGTGGTAGCCGAGGCCGGCGGCCACGGCGGGGACGAGGGCGGCTACCGCCAGCACCCCCCGCCCGGTGGCCAGGAGCAGCCGGCGGCCCGGGGAGGCCGTCTCGCCACCGACGATGTGCCACCACGCCTGCCGGTCGCGCAGCCGCCAGAGGAGGGCGAGCACGGCCAGGCTGAAGAGGAACTGCCCGCCCGCGCGCAGCGGCGCCTCCAGGGGGATCTGATGGTCCAGGCGGAAGAGGAAACCGCCCAGCAGGGTCAGGGCCAGGAGGCCACGGCCGGCCCGCCAGAGGTGGCGCACGGGCGGGCACTGCAGCCGCCGCTCCAGCCCGGCCGGGTCCAGAGGGCGCCCGAGGATGGGGAAGAGGCCCACCGCCAGGCGGTAGAGGGCGAACAGGAGGAGGGCGGCCACGGCCAGCGCGCCGGCCAGGGAGGTCCGTGCGTGCAGCGCCTCCAGGGTGACGAGCAGGGCGGCGGGGATCGTGAGTGACCAGGCGCGGTTGTGCAGGGCGGTGAGGGTGCCCACCGCCGGTGCCTTCCAGCGCTCCCGGAGCCGGCTGGCCGCTATCCGGCCGGTGGCCCCGCGCGTCGAACGGCGCACTGCGACGCCGGCGAGCAGTCCCAGCGCGAGCCCGCCACCGAGGAACCAGTAGGCCGCTATCCCGGTCCGCTCCCCGGGCGCCTCCCGGGTCGCCAGGCGCCCCAGGGAGGCGCCCACCGTGGTCGCGTGGTCGGCGAGCTCCTCCGTGGCCTCGGCCAGGGTCGCCGGTGCCAGCGGTGAGGGCCCGCGGTCCAGCAGCCCGGCCTCGGTGTTCCCCTCTTCGCTCTCACCGGAAGGTCCTCCCGGCACGCCGGCCGCGATGGCGGGCAGGCCGACGAGCGCGACCAGCAGGGCTGCGAGCAGGAGGGGCCGTAGCCTCATCCGGTGGTGGCCCCCGCGCTGGCGGAGCCGGCCAGGTGGGCGTACTTGGCCAGGATCCCGCGGGTGTAGCGGGGCGCGCGCGGCTGCCACTCCTGGCGCCGCCGCTCCAGCTCGGCATCGTCCAGGTCCACGGCCAGCCGCTGCTGATCGGCATCGATGGTGATTCGATCGCCCTCCTGCAGCAGGCCGATGGGGCCGCCGACGGCGGCCTCCGGCGCCACGTGGCCCACCACCATGCCGTAGGTACCGCCGGAGAAGCGGCCATCGGTGATGAGTCCCACGGAGTCGCCCAGGCCCTGGCCCACCAGCGCGGAGGTCGGCCCGAGCATCTCGCGCATGCCGGGTCCGCCCCTGGGGCCCTCGTAGCGGATGACCACCACGTCGCCGGCCCGGATCTGCTGCGCCTCGATGGCCTCCATGGCAGCATCCTCGGAGTCGAAGACCCGGGCCGGCCCGGTGATGGTGTGGGTCTTGAGGCCCGAGACCTTGGCCACGGCCCCCTCGGGGGCGAGATTGCCCTTGAGGATGGCCAGGTGGCCGCGCGGGTAGACCGGGTCGGAGAAGGGCCGGATGATGTCCTGATCGGGTTCCGGATCCGCCGGGACCTCGGCCAGTTCCTCCGCCAGGGTGGTGCCGCGGATGGTGCGGCAATGGCCGTGGAGGAGGCCGCGCACCAGCAGCATCTTCATCACCTGGGGGATGCCGCCGACGTGGTGGAAATCGGTGGTCACGTACCGGCCCGAGGGCTTGAGGTCGCAGAGCACCGGGACCTGGTGGCGGATGCGCTCGAAGTCGTCGATGGCGAGATCTACCTCGGCGGCGTCGGCGATGGCCAGCAGGTGGAGGACGGCGTTGGTGGAGCCGCCGATGGCCATGACCACGGCGATGGCGTTCTCGAAGGCCTCCCGGGTGAGCAGGTCGCGCGGCCGGATCCCCTGCTCGATGGCGCGGACCAGCACCTCGCCGGACTCCTCCGCGGACTTGGCCTTCTCGGCATCCTCGGCGGCCATGGTGGAGGAGCCGGGGAGGCTCAGGCCCATGGCCTCGAAGGCCGAGGACATGGTGTTGGCGGTGAACATGCCGCCGCAGGAGCCGGCGCCGGGGCAGGCGCTCTTCTCCACCCCCACCAGGTCCTCCTCGGCGAGCTTGTGGGCCTGGTACTGGCCCACGGCCTCGAAGGCGGAGACGATGGTCAGGTCCTCGCCCTTGTACCAACCCGGCTTGGTGGTGCCGCCGTAGACGAAGATGGCCGGGATGTTCATGCGGGCGATGGCGATCATCGCACCCGGCATGTTCTTGTCGCAGCCGCCCAGGGCGATGACCCCATCCATGGACTGGCCCTGGCAGACGGTCTCGATGGAGTCGGCGATGACCTCCCGGGAGACCAGGGAGTACTTCATCCCCTCGGTGCCCATGGAGATCCCGTCGGAGATGGTGATGGTGCCGAAGTACTGCGGCATGGCGTCGTTGCCGTAGATCGCCTCCTCGGCGCGGCGGGCCAGGTCGCCCAGCTTGATGTTGCAGGGGGTGATGGTGCTGAAGCCGCTGGCGACGCCGACCACCGGCTTGTCGAAGTCCTCGTCGTCGAAGCCGACGGCGCGGAGCATGGCGCGGTTGGGGGTGCGGCGGACGCCCTCGGTGGTGGCGCGGCTGCGATCGTTGTGGGGCATGGGGCCTCCCTGGAGCCGGTTCTGCGATGCAGGGCAGCTTGCGTCACGGCATGCCGGCGTGCAAGGGGCCGCCAGGCGTAACGAGGCCTCAGCCGGTGCCGGTGTCCCCGAAGCGCAGGGTATAGCCGGCATCGGCCAGGAAGTCGGCCTCGGTCTCCAGGTCGGTCACCGTCAGGGGGTGTTCCTCCAGCCAGCCGGCGGGGAAGGTGAGGGTCCAGGTGGTACCGTCCTCCTTCACCTCCGGTTGCGGCAGCGCCGTGTCGTCGCGGCTGCGATGCAGGGCCGCGGCCAGGCGCAGGAGGATGGCCAGGCGGGCCACGTCCTGCCGCCGAGCGGGGTCCACCGTGTCGAAGGTATCCCGACGGAACTTGCGCCGGTGGGCGCGGACCAGGGCGGCGAGGATCGCCTGCTCGGCCCGGGAGAAGCCGGCCATGTCGGCATTGGCCAGGATGTAGGCGCCGTGCTTGTGGTAGGAGCTGTGGGCGATATCCAGGCCGATCTCGTGCAGCCGGGCCGCCCACTCCAGGTACCAGGGGCGGTCGTCGTCGGCCTCGGGCTCCAGCTGGTCTAGGAGCCCCCCGGCCGTGGCCGCGACCCGCGCGGCATGCTCGGTATCCACGTGGTAGCGCTGGCAGAGGGATTCCACGGTCCGGCCGCGGACATCGGTGTGGTGTAGACGACCCAGGAGATCCTGGAGGAGGCCCTCGCGCATGGCGCCGTCGGAGACCTCCATCTCCTCGATGCCGAGGACCTCCATGGCGGTGGTGAGCACCGCCGCACCGCCGGCGAAGACCGGGAGTCGTTCTTCCTTGAGCCCCTTGAGCTTGGCCTCCTCGGCGCTGCCGGCCTTGAGCAGCCGCTTCCAGAGCTTTTTCAGGCCGTCGGCGGTAATGGTCTCCGGCGGCGCCCACTCCTGGGCGGCCAGGACCCGGGCCACCGAGCGGATGGTGCCGGAGGCGCCGATGGCCCGCTCCCAGCCCTGGCGGCGGAAGCGACCCCGGATGGGCTCCAGTTCACTGGCTACGGCGCGACGGGCGCGGTCGGCGGCCTTCTCGGTGATCCGGCCTTCGGGGAAGTGGGCGCGGCTGGTGCTCACGCAGCCCATGTGGAGACTCTCCAGGGTCTCCGGTTCGGGGCCGGTGCCGATGATGAACTCGGTACTGCCGCCCCCGATGTCCATGACCAGCTGCCGCCCCTCGCCGGCGAGGCTGCGGGTGACCCCCAGGTAGATGAGGCGCGCCTCCTCCATGCCGGCGACGATCTCGATGCGGTGGCCCAGAGCGGCCTCGGCACGCTCGCGGAAGGCCCCGGCATTGCGGGCGCTGCGCAGGGTATTGGTGCCCACGGCGCGGACGTTCACCGCCGGCAAGTGGTTGAGCCGCTGACCGAAGCGCTCCAGGCAGGCCAGGGCGCGCTCCTGGGTCTCGGCATCCAGATCCCGGGTCTCCGGGTCCAGGCCGCCGGCCAGGCGGACCATCTCCTTGATACGATCGACGATGACCAGCTCCCCCTCGGTGACCCGGCCCACGATCATGTGGAAGGAGTTGGAGCCCAGGTCCACCGCCGCCAGGGTGGTCCCCTCTGCCACGGCGGTCATGACCCGGCCTCCACGTCCTGAATGGCCCCGGCCACCGGAGTCAGGGCCGGCGCCGCGCCGGCCCCGAGCCACGGGGCGACGGCCCCGGCATAGTGACTCCGGCGCTGCTGCGCCAGCAGCCGGGCCAGCGCCTCGGCCTCCGGCAGGGGGTCCTCGGGGCGGGCCGCCGCCTCGACCTCGGCCAGGGCCGCCTCCAGCCGCTGGCGACCCCAGTTCGCCCCCAGGTCGGCCCCCAGGGTGGTGAGTTCCCCGGTGAGGCCGTGGAGATCCACGGCGCCGGCCAGGTCCGTGGCCAGCCGGTCCAGGGTCGCCGTGGCGGCCTCGGTCCCCGGCAGCAGGCCCAGTCGGTGTTGCAGGCGCCGGGCGACCAGGGTCAGGCGGTGGAGCTGGCCGGCATCATCGGGTCCCGGCTGGTTGGTCAGGCCGGCGGTGAGGTCCCGGAGGTCGGCCTGGAGGGATGGCACCAGGCAGCCGTTCAGCGCCGTATCCTCGCCGCCACGAGACTTGAGCAGTCGCTGGAGGCGTCCGGAGAGCTTGCCCCAGCGGCGGGGAAGGCCGGCGGCGATGGCGACCTCCGCCCCCGTGGCGCGCGCCTCCAGTTCGGTATGGAGGTGATCGGCCACGGGATTGCCCCCGGCCTCCGAGAGGCCTTCCAGCCAGCGGCGGCGGCCCTCGGCCGTCTGCCCCCCCTCCAGGTAGCGCACCACGCTGGCCAGCCGTTTGCGATGGCGGCGGTGCAGCCCCAGCGCCCGGGGGCAGGCCTCTCCCAGGGCCTGGAGATGGATCACGGCGGTGCGCAGGGCGGGCAGGGCATCCGGCTCTCCCTTGCGAACGCGGGGAAGGGCCTCGTCGGCGGCGGCCAGCAGGGCGCGCGCCTGTTCCATGGCGGTCATGCCACCTCCCCGTAGGTCCGGAGGAGCTTCGGCGGTAGCAGGGCTGTCAGGGTCCAGCTGCTCCCGGGGCGCCCCTCCAGCAGGGCGGCGCCCGCCTTCTTGAGCGTCAGGGCGCCGGTGGGCCGGGCGCAGACGGCGGAGAGCAGCCAGTGGCTGAGGTCGGGCTCATGTCCCACCACGGCGATCCGTCCGGCCGACTGCCCCTGAAGCCAGGCATCCAGATCGCCGTGCGGGCGCCCGGGCGTCAGGGCCTCGGTGACCACCACGGGCGGGTCGCCGGCCTCCGCGGCCAGCAGGGCGGCGGTCTGCCCGGCGCGGACCAGGGGGCTGGCGGCGACGAGTTCCGGTGAGCCGGCCCAGGCGACCAGGCCCCGGGCGGCGGCGCGGGTGCGTTGTTCGCCCTTCTCGGTCAGGGGGCGATGTTCGTCGCTCAGCCCCTGCTCCTCGGCGGCATCCCGCTCCAGGGCGATGCCGTGGCGGAAGACGATGAGCTCCATGGTTCTCCCCGTGCGAACAGTGGCGAAACCGTAGCATACTCCGCCGGGGTCGCGGGCGGGGGCAGGGCCGTTGGTGAGGCGGTACAATGGGCCAATGGATATCGATGCCTTTGCTACCTGTCCCCGGGGCCTGGAGGCGGCGCTGGCCGCCGAGCTGGAACAACTCGGAGCGCCCGAGACCCGGCCTGCGGCCGGCGGGGTCGCCTTCGTCACCGATCAGGCCGGGCTCTATCGCGCCAATCTCCATAGTCGCCTGGCCGGCCGGATCCTGCGCCGCGTGGCGGCCGTGAAGGCGCGGGACGGCGACAGCCTCTACCGCTCGGTCATGGCGGTGGACTGGCCGGCCTGGTTCGACGTCGACCGGACCTTCCGGATCCGCCTTACCGCCCGCAAGAGCCCCCTGCGCAGCCTCAACTTCGCCACGCTGAAGGCCAAGGATGCCGTCTGCGACCGCTTCCGCGAGGCCTTCGGGCGGCGCCCGGATATCGACCCCGGCGGGGCGGAGGTCTCCGTCCATCTCTTCCTGGAGGGGCGCAAGGGCACGGCCTACCTGGATACCACGGGTGCTCCGCTCTTCCAGCGCGGCTGGCGGGTGGCCAACGTTACCGCCCCCCTGCGCGAGAATCTGGCGGCGGGCATGCTGACCCTGGCCGGCTGGGAGCCCGGGATGCCGCTCATGGACCCCTTCTGTGGCGGCGGGACGATCCTCATCGAGGCCGCACGCCGCGCCCGCGGGCTTCCGCCAGGGCTGGAGCGGGCCTTCGCCTTCCAGAATCTGGCCGACCACGACCTGGCGATCTGGGCGCGGGTCTCATCGGAGTCGGCTCCGGGGACCGTGGCCGAGGGGCCGCTCCTGGGCGGGGATCGCGATTCGAAGGCGCTGGCGGCGGCCCGGGCCAATGCCGAGGCGGCCGGGGTCGCCGATGCCATCGAGTGGCGCCAGTCGGATGCAAGGCAGCTGAAGGGGCCGGTCGGGCCGGGGCGGATCGTGACCAACCCGCCCTACGGCGAAAGGCTGCCGGTGAAGGGCGGCCTGGCCGGGCTGCTGGGGGGCGTGGCGGACCACTGGCGGGAGACGCTCCCCGGCTGGGAGGCGGCGGTGCTGCTGCCGGAGGCCGAGACGGCCCCCGGGGGGCTGGAGGCGCGGTCGGTGACGCCGCTGGCCAATGGCGACCTGCCCTGCCGGCTGCACCGGCTGGCCATCCCGGCGGGGTAGGGGCCGGACCTTCCGGGGGCCCGAACGCAGACGGGCCCCGGCAGTCGCCCGCCGGGGCCCGTTGCGCGGCGGGGTCGAGACCCCGCCCCTCCTTGCGGCCGTCTTCTACTTCTTGCGGAAGTGGAAGATCCCCCAGGTGAGGTAGCCGTTGTTGCCGCCGTCCACCCAGTGGCCGAGGCCCTGGATCATGTGGTCGATGTACTCGCGGCTGACCTTGCCCTCGAGGATGCCCGACTGGTCGGCCTTCTGGGTCTCCTCACGCACCCGCCCGTAGTGGGTGGGCAGATGGTTGGTGAGGTCCTCGAAGCCCATCTCCGTGAGGCCGTGGCGCGCGGCCGCCTCGCGGTAGAACTTCGGGGAGCCCAGGGTGGACAGGTGGATCCGGTCCAGAATGGGCTGGATCACGTCCGTGGGGCAGTCGTCCTTCATCATCGGGTCGGTGAAGATGAGGTCGCCGCCCGGCTTCAGGACTCGCGCCGCCTCGGCGATGACGCGATCGCGGTCGTCCGAGTGGAGGATGGCGTCCTGGGACCAGACCACGTCGAAGGACTCGTCCTCGTAGGGAACGTTCTGGAAGTCGCCGTCGACGATCTCCACCAGGTGATCCAGCCCCTGGGCCTTGTTGGCCTCCCGACCGCGCTCGTTCTCCTTCTCGGAGAGGTTGAGCACGACCACCGGGCTCTGGAAGTGGCGGGCCAGATAGCGGGCAGAGCCGCCGTAGCCGCCACCGAGATCCAGAATCCGGTGCTCGCTGGCCGGGGAGACGTGGCGGACCATGTGGTCCATGGTCCGCTGGCTGGCGTCGGCGATGGACTCGTCGGGGGTGTTGTAGATCCCGATGTGGAGGTCCTCACCACCCCAGACGAGGTAGTAGAAGTTATCCGCGTCCTCGGAGTTGTAGTAGTCCCGAGCGACCTGGGTAACCTCGGAATACTGATCACTCATGGCTCTCAGTCCTCCGGCTCTTCGTTCTCGTCGTAGTACTTCTCGGCGATGTGGAGGTAGAAGTCCACGTTGGACGGGTCGTAGTTCGGATCGAAGTCGCCGTAGGTGGTGATCTTCTGGAAGCCGACCTCGTGCATGAGGTTGCGCGTGTAGTCCTTGCGCAGCGGGAACATGTTGAGGTGGTAGACGGAGTTGTCACTGAACTCGTAGCGGAAGCGCGCCAGGCCGTCGTCCACGTACTCCGGCTCCGCCGAGACGGTGTCGCCGCAGTAGTAGTGCTTGTGCTTGCTGGAGAAGCCCTCGTCGAGGATCGCGTCGTAGTTACGCTGGTCCAGGATGAGGACGCCGTCGTGGCGCAGGGCGGCATAGAACTCGGCCAGGGCCTTGCGCCGGTCCCGCTCCTTGAACAGGTGGGTGAGGGAGTTGCCCAGGCAGATCACGGCGTCGTACTTGCCGTGGATGTCGCGGTTGAGCCAGCGCCAGTCAGCCTGGACCACGCGCAGGATGTGGCCGCGGTCCCAGCCATTGTCGAAGGCCTTGGCCAGCATCTCGGCACTGCCGTCGACGCAGGTGACCTGGAAGCCGGCCTCGACCAGCCGCACGGCGTTGAAGCCGGTGCCGGTGGAGACGTCGAGGATCTTCTTGGCGCCGCGCTGGCGCAGGGCATCGATGAAGAAGTTGCCTTCGCTCTCGGCGCGCGAGTCCCAGTTGATGAGTTCGTCCCACTTGTCGACGAAGCCCTCGTTGTACTCGTCTTTATAGTGCTCGGTATCCCGAACCTCGACAGGATTGTCTCCGAACTTCTGTTCCATGCTGTGCTCCTTTCGCTTTAACAAATCGGGGAAGCGGGCGCGGGCCGGCTTCCGGGGGAGGCCGCACCGGGGGTCCGATGCACACCTGTTCCCGCGCTGTCGGCGCGGGCCCTGAAAATCGCTGGCGGGGCGGGCATGCCCCGTGAGACTACGTGCTTCTCCGCGACGGTGCCGCCGGTTCTGAGGGCGGCGGCAACGGATGGCCGCATTGTGGAAGATGTGCGACGCGCCACGGGCGCGGGGAGAATGACGATGAATGAATGCTGTTTCAGTCATCATGAATGAGTTTCATGAATCATAACGTAGCGAGTGGGGGTATGCAAAAGACAGGGGGGTTACATGCCCCCTTCTCCGCCGGCCATCGCCCGGTATGGCGCCGTTTCACCCATGGTCGGACGAATTCCGGCCAGGGAAGTCGCACAGGTCTCGCGCGCCAGGTCGACGAAGGCATTCATGTAGGGCTGATGGCCATCGGCGGTGCGAACCGCTGTATAGAGCGTACTCCAGAGGCCCTCCCGGCCCAGGCGCCGCGTGGCCAGGGGGCGGCGGCCTCGATATTCCGCCAGGACCCATTCCGGTAGCGCCGTTACGCCGCGGTGGCTGGCCACCAGCTGCATGATCATGACCGGCAGTTCGGCGGACCGGGTGGCGACCGGCTGAATTCCCGCCGGATCCAGGAAGCGGCGGAAGACGTCCAGGCGGTGACGCTCCACCGGGTAGGTGATCAGGGTCTCGTCGGCCAGATCCGCCGGTGCCACCCAGGGGTGGCCCGCCAGGGGGTGATCGTCGGCGACCGCGAGCAGGGACTGGTACTCGAACAGCGGCGTGTACTCGATGCCGGCGGCCTCTTCCGGGTCCGAGGTGACGATGAGGTCGATGTCGCCGCGCTGGAGGGCGGGGAGGGGGCCGAAGCTGAAGCTGGTGGAAAGATCCATCTCCACCGTGGGCCACTGTTCGCGATACCGATCCATGGTGGGCATGAGCCATTCGAAGCAGGCGTGGCATTCCACCGCGATGTGCAGCCGCCCGGTGCCGGCCCCGCCCAGGGCGGCCAGGTCCCACTCGGCGGCGCGCACGGTGGGCAGGAGTTCGTCGGCGAGGTTCAGCAGGCGGCGACCGGCGGCGGTGAAGGCCACCGGCCGGGTCTTGCGCTGGAAGAGCCGGCAGCCGTAGTGGGCCTCTACCGCCTTGATCTGGTGGGAGAGGGCCGACTGGGTGACGTGCAGGCGTTCGGCGGCACCGGCCAGGCTGCCGGTCTCGCGCAGGGCGGCCAGGGTGCGCAGGTGGCGGATCTCGATCATGGCATTCGCGGGTGGGGGCCGAGCATTGATCCTACGCCAGCGGGCGCAGCAGCCGCGACCCCCATCCCCGGCCGGGTACCGGGCGGGGAGGCCCCTAATCCGGGGGACGGACGGTCTTCAACGCCTCGGCGGCCCGTACGACCGCATCGATCTCTTCCTGCCCCCAGGGCTCTCCCCGGATCAGGCGCTGGTCGAGATGGCCGGCAGTCCGTTCCAGTGCCGGGACCCCGCAATAGCGACAGGAGCCCACCACGCGGTGGATCTCCTCCTGCAGGACGGATTCATCCCCCCGTGCGGCAGCCGTCCGTACGGCCTCCATGCGCTGCGGGAGTTCCTGCCGGAGCATCTCCAGCAGGTCCGCGGCCAGATCCGCGTTGCCGCCGGCCCGTTCCACGGCCAGTGTCCAGTCCAGGGCCTCGTCCGGAACTCCCGCTTCATCCATGACCGTTCTCCCTCCCTTCGGATTCGGGTCGAGCCTTTGCCGCACCGGGGCGGGGCGCTAGAATGCGCCCATGGAACTACCAACCATCGAAGCCTGCGTCGGCAATACGCCCCTGGTCCGCCTCCAGCGGCTCAATGACACCAATAGCAAGGTACTGGTGAAGCTGGAGGGCAACAACCCGGCCGGCTCCGTCAAGGACCGGCCGGCCCTGGCCATGATCCAGGGGGCCGAGGCGTGCGGCGAGATCCGGCCCGGCGACACCCTGGTGGAGGCGACCTCCGGCAACACCGGCATCGCCCTGGCCATGGCGGCCGCCATCAAGGGCTACCGCATGGTCCTCATCATGCCGGAGAACATGTCCGAGGAGCGCCGGGCCGCCATGCGCGCCTACGGCGCCGAGATCGTCTCGGTGAGCCGGGAGGAGGGCATGGAGGGCGCCCGCGACCGGGCCGCTGCCATGCGGACCGCCGGCGAGGGTTTCGTCCTGGACCAGTTCGCCAACCCGGACAACCCCCGCGCCCACTACGAGGGCACCGGCCCGGAGATCTGGCGGGACACCGGCGGCGAGGTGACCCACTTCGTCAGCGCCATGGGGACCACCGGCACCATCATGGGGACCTCGCGCTACCTCAAGGAGATGAAGCCGGCCGTCTCCATCGTCGGCGTGCAGCCGGCGGAAGGGGCCTCGATCCCCGGGATCCGGCGCTGGCCGCCGGAGTACCTGCCCGGGATCTTCGAGGCCGCCCGGGTGGACCAGACCCTGGAGGTGGGCCAGCAGGAGGCCGAGGAGACCATGCGGGCCCTGGCGGCCCGCGAGGGGATCTTCGCCGGCGTCTCCTCCGGCGGGGCGGTGGCCGCGGCCCTGCGCCAGGCAAGGGCGGTGGACGGCGCCACGGTGGTCGCCATCATCTGCGATCGCGGGGATCGCTACCTCTCCACCGGCGTCTATCCGGGCTGACATGAATACGCTGGTCTTCGATATCGAGACCGTCCCGGATACGGACGGCGCCCGGCGACTGCTGGACCTGGGCAACGAGCTCACCGACGGCGAGGTCGCCGAGCTGATGTTCCAGCGCCGGCGCCAGGCCACCGGCGGCTCGGACTTCCTGCGCCACCACCTCCACCGGGTGGTGGCCATCAGTGTGGTCCTGCGCGACGGCGCCGATACCCTCAAGGTACGCTCCCTGGGCGAGCCGGGGGACGACGAGGCGACCCTCATCGATCAGTTCTTCCGCGGCATCGACCACTACCACCCGACCCTGGTCTCCTGGAACGGCGGCGGCTTCGACCTGCCGGTGCTCCATTATCGCGGCCTGCTCCACGGCATCCAGGCGCCGAGCTACTGGGATACCGGCGACCAGTACAGCGAGCACCGCTTCAATAACTACCTGGGCCGCTTCCACTGGCGCCATACCGACCTCATGGATGCCCTGGCCGGCTACCAGCCGCGGGCCGGGGCGCCGCTGGACGAGATCGCCACCCTCATGGGCTTTCCCGGCAAGATGGGCATGGACGGCAGCAAGGTCTGGCCGGCCTTCCAGGGGGGCGATATCGACGGGATCCGCGCCTATTGCGAGACCGACGTCCTCAATACCTGGCTGGTCTATCTCGGCTTCCAGCACTTCACCGGCCAGCTGGATGACGCCATGCTCGCGCAGGAGCAGGAGCGGCTGGCGACCCTGCTGGCCGAGGACGGCCGTCCCCATCTGCGGGAATTCCTCGACGCCTGGCGGGGAGAGGGCTGACATGGCGCGTCGCAAGCGTCTGCCGGCCGAGCCGGTGGAGACCACCATTGAATCCCTCTCCCACGAGGGGCGCGGTATCGCCCGGATCGAGGGCAAGGTCACCTTCATCGACGGCGCCCTTCCCGGCGAGCGGGTCCGCTTCCGCTATACCGACCGCCGGCGCAACCACGACGCCGGCCGAGTCGAGGCCGTGCTGGAGGGGGCGGCCGACCGGGTGGAGGCGCCCTGTCCCCACTTCGGCGTCTGCGGTGGCTGCAGCCTCCAGCACCTGGAACCGGCGGTGCAGGTCCGCTTCAAGGCCGAGGGGCTCATGGACCAGCTGGAACGGCTGGGCGGGGTCGTCCCCGAGGTCCAGGAGCCACCGCTCACCGGACCGCTCTGGGGCTATCGCCGCCGCGCCCGGCTGGGCGCCAAGCGGGTGCCGCAGAAGGGCGGGGTGCTGGTAGGCTTCCGCGAGCGCGGCACCGGCTACGTGGTGGATACCCAGCGCTGCGACATCCTCGATCCGCGCATCGGTGAGCACATCCCGGAACTGGCGCGGGCCATCGACGGCCTGACCATCGCCGAGCGGGTGCCGCAGGTGGAGATCGCCCTGGGGGACGACGCCGGCACCCTGGTCATCCGCCACCTGGACCCGCTGGGCCCGGGGGATGCCGAGCGGCTCGTCGAATTCGGCCAGCGCACCGGCCTGGGGATCCATCTCCAGCCGGGGGACGAATCCACGGCCCATCCGCTCTGGCCGGAGGGGGGCGTGGATCTGCGCTATGCCCACCCGGCCTTCGGGGTGGAGCTGGCCTTCGCCCCCACCGACTTCATCCAGATCAACGCCGCCATCAACCGCGAGCTGGTGGCGCGCGTGGTGGAGCTCCTGGACCCGCAGCCGGGGGAGCGGGTGCTGGATCTGTTCTGCGGCCTGGGCAATTTCAGCCTGCCCCTGGCCAGTCGCGGCGCCGAGGTCACCGGGGTGGAGGGGGCGGAATCCCTGGTGGCCCGGGCCCGCGAGAACGCCGAGGCCAACGGCCTGGGCGAGCGGTGCCGCTTCCTGGTGGACGACCTGGACCATCCGGCCGCCGAGCCCGAGTGGGGCGGGGCCTACGATGCCGTGGTCCTGGACCCGGCCCGCGCGGGGGCCCGGCCGGCGGTGCACCATGCCGCCGCCACCGGCGCCTCGCGTATCGCCTACGTCTCCTGCAACCCGGCCACCCTGGCCCGGGATGCGGGCGACCTCGCCGAATACGGCTTCCGCCTGGTGCGGGCCGGGGTGGTGGACATGTTCCCCCACACGGCCCACGCCGAGGCCATGGCGCTGTTCGAGCGCTGAGCCAGTCATCGCTTCCGGATGCCCCGGGGTGAACACCTCGGTCGGGCGCTAGCGTGCCCGGGTCCGCTACCCCGAGGGGCGCGGCGAGGCGGCGGTAGAGCTCAGCCATGCGCTCCCCGGTGTCCAGGAGGTGGTCCGTAGGGAGGAGGGCGACAGCGATGCCCTGTGGCTGGAACTGACAGACAAGCTTGAGAGGGAGGCCCGGGACCGATGGCAGCGGAGATTGAGCGCAAATTCCTGGTTCGCCACGAGGGGTGGCGGGCGGCGGTAAGCCGCTCGGTTCCCATGCGCCAGGGCTACCTGGCCGAGGGCAACGCCTCGGTCCGGGTCCGGGTGGACGAGACCGGGGCGAACCTCAACATCAAGAGCATGACCCTGAATATCTCGCGCCTGGAGTACGAGTACGACATCCCGGAGGCCGACGCCCACGAGATGCTGGACCAGCTCTGCCAGCGGCCCATCATCGAGAAGACCCGCCACTACATCGAGAATGGCGGCCATACCTGGGAGGTGGACGAGTTTGCCGGCGACAACGCCGGGCTGGTGGTGGCGGAGCTGGAGCTCTCCGCCGAGGACGAGGCCTACGAGCGGCCCGACTGGCTGGGCGAGGAGGTCTCCGACGACCCGCGCTACTACAATGTCTCCCTGGTGACCTACCCCTATCGCGACTGGCCGGATCGGAAGGGATGACCGCCTGGCTCCATGTGGATCTGCCGACCCAGACCCTGACCCTGCGCGACGGCGCCAGGGCGCTGGCAAGCTGGCCCGTCTCCACCGGCGCCGCCGGGCCGGGGGAGCGGGACGGTAGCGGCGGGACTCCGCGGGGCTGGCACTATATCCGCGCCCGGATCGGGGCCGGCATGCCTGCCGGGACCGCCTTTCGCGGACGACGGCCCACCGGCGAGGTCTGGAGCCCGGAACTCGAGGCCGCCCAGCCGGGCCGGGACTGGGTGCTGACCCGGATCCTCTGGCTCTGCGGCCTGGAGCCGGGCCGCAATCGCGGCGGCAAGGTGGATACCTTCCGCCGTTACATCTATATCCACGGCACCCCGGAGGACCAGCCCATGGGCGAGCCGCGCTCCCACGGCTGCATCCGCATGCGCAACGCCGACGTCATCGAACTCTTCGAACGGGTGGCGGCCGGCACCCGCATCCACATCACCGGCCCCGGCGAGCCCGCGCCGGAGCTCGGGGCGGAGGTTTAGCCATGTCCCTGGGGCCGGTCATGCTCGACATCGCGGGGACGGCGCTCGACGCCACCGAGCGCGAGCGCCTGGCGCATCCCCTGGTGGGCGGGGTGATCCTCTTCGCCCGCAACTTCGTCGACCCGGACCAGCTCGCCGCGCTGGTCGCCGAGATCCACGCCGTGCGCGACCCCCATCTGCTGGTGGCCGTGGACCAGGAGGGCGGTCGGGTCCAGCGCTTCCGGGACGGCTTCACCCTGCTGCCGCCGCCGCGTCGTTACGGGGAGGTCCACGACACCGACCCCGAGCGCGCCCGCCAGCTCGCCTACGACGGCGCCTGGGTCATGGCCCGCGAGCTGCGCAGCGTGGGAGTCGATTTCAGCTTCGCGCCGGTGCTGGACCTGGACCACGGCGTCAGCAGTGTCATCGGCGATCGCGCCCTGCACGCCGATCCGGCCGTGGTGGAGGATCTGGGACAGGCCTTCGTCCACGGCATGCGCGCTGCCGGCATGGCCGCTGTCGGCAAGCACTATCCCGGTCACGGGGGCATCGCCGCCGATTCCCACCACGAGGTGCCGGAGGATCCGCGGACTCTGGAGGCGCTGCGGGGCCGCGACCTGCGCCCCTTTGCCCACCTGGCCGGGAATGGCCTGCCGGCGGTGATGCCGGCGCACGTCATCTACCCCGAGGTGGACCGATTGCCCGCCGGCTTCTCGCACTTCTGGTTGCAGACGCTGCTGCGGGAGTGGCTCGGCTTCCAGGGGCTCATCTTCAGCGACGACCTGGCCATGGCCGGAGCGGCGGTGGCCGGGACCCCGCTGGAGCGGGCCCGCGCCGCGCGGGCGGCGGGCTGTGACGTCATCCTCCACTGCAACGATATCGCCGGGGCCGATACCATCCTCGACGGCCTGGAGCATACCGACGACCCCCTGGCCCACGTCCGCCTGGCGCGCATGCACGGCCGCCATGCCGTGGCCCGGGGCGAGCTGGCCCGGGACCCGGACTGGCGTTCGGCCGTCCACCGCCTGGCCGCCCTGGCCGAGGATCCCACCGGCGACCTCGCGCTGGAGGGGGGAGGGCCGGCGTGACCGCGACCCCGCGCATCGGGCTGGCACTGGGCACCGGCGCGGCCCGGGGGTGGGCGCATATCGGCGTCCTGCGCGCCCTGGAAGAGCGCGGCATCCGGCCCGACATCGTCTGCGGCACCTCCATCGGCGCCCTGGTCGGGGCCTCCTGGGCCGCCGACGACATGGACCGCCTGGAGGAGTGGCTGCGCGGCCTCTCCTGGCGGGATGTCCTCGGTTACATGGATTTCACCCTGGGCAATGGCCTCATCCAGGGGCGGCGGCTCTTCGAGTTCTTCCGGGAGCGGTTCGAGGACCAGCCGGTGGACCAGCTCGCCGTCCCGTGGGGCGCAGTGGCCACCGATCTCCATACCGGCATGGAGGTGTGGCTGCGCGAGGGGGAGCGCTCCACCCTGGACGCCGTCCGTGCCTCGGTCTCCCTCCCGGGGCTCTTCACGCCGGTGAAGCACGGCGACCGCTGGCTGGTGGACGGGGGGCTGGTGAATCCGGTGCCCATCTCCCTGTGCCGGGCGCTGGGGGCGGAGACGGTCATCGCCGTGGATATCTCCTCCTTCCGCCTCACGGGGCCGCCGGCGCGGCGGAAGGTGGCGGCGGGCAAGGGCCCCCGGCGCGCCGAGGCCGACGGCTGGCTCGATAACGCGCGCGCCTGGACCGACCGGCTCCTGGAGGGGGTCGGCTGGGGGAGTGACGGGCAGGAGGAAGAGGTCCCCTCCCTCTTCGAGGTCCTCTCCCACAGCATCAACATCATGCAGGCGCGCATTGCGCGCAGCCGGATGGCCGGCGATCCACCGGATGCCCTGGTGAAGCCGCGCATGGAGCACGTCGCGCTCATGGACTTCCATCGCGCCGCGGAGGCCATCGAGGAGGGGCGGGCGGCGGTGCGCCGCGCCGACCCCGCGCTGGAGGATGCCGGTCTGCGGTAGGGGGTTGTGGATACCGGGCGGTGGGTACCGGTCCCTGCCGCCAGGTACGCCGTGAAGACATCCCTGTCGGCTCGACGGCAGCATCCCTGCTGCCGTCGACCTGGCAACAGGGACCGGCACCCACCGCCCGGGGCCTTTCCCGGATCCCCGGTCACGATAAAGCTGACAGCGGCGGAACGGACCCCTATAATGCCGCTTCGATTTTCATCAACCGGCTGGACTGGAGGAGACTAGCAATGGCCGACAAGCTCATGATCGTCATGGTGAACACCGATCCCAGCAACCCCTCGGAGCTGGGCGCCCCCTTCTTCCAGGCCACCGTCGCGGCGGCCATGGAGTACGACGTCGAGATCGTCATGACCGGCCGTGCCGGTGAGCTCGCCAAGAAGGGCGTCGCCGAGAAGCTCTTCGTCCAGGAGGGCAGCCCCAAGTCCGTCTACGACTTCATCAAGGATGCCGTCGAGGCCGGCGTGGGTCTGAAGGTCTGCACCCCGACCCTGGATCTCTGGGGCGACGACCTCATCGACGAGGTCGAGGAGACCGTGGGTGGCGCCTACGTCATCAGCGAGGCGATGGACGACGACACCGTCACCTTCACCTACTAAGGGGCCGAGGTCACCCGGCCATGGCGGCAACCTCCGAGGATGCCAAGGCGGCCCTCGCCGACGCCGAGCGGATCCACTCCGCCACGGCGGTGGACGAGGCGCTGGATCGCATGGCCGACGACCTCACGCGCCACTACCGGGATCGCGATCCCGTGCTGGTGTGCGTCATGACCGGCGGGCTCATCCCCGCCGGCCATCTCCTGACCCGTCTTGAATTCCCCCTGCAGCTCGACTACGTCCATGCGACCCGGTACCAGGGCAGTACCGAGGGCGGCGATCTCGAATGGATGGCCGGCCCCAATCTCTCCCTGGAAGGGCGGGATGTGATCCTGGTGGACGATATCCTGGACGGCGGCTGGACCCTGGCCACCATCAAAGACCATCTGCTGGCCCAGGGGGCCGCCTCGGTGGCCTGCGCGGTACTCGTCTCCAAGCGGATCGCGCGACAGGTGGACATCGAGGCCGAATACGTCGGTCTCGAGGTCGAGGATCGCTACGTCTTCGGCTTCGGGATGGACTACGAGGAATACCACCGCAATCTTCGCGGCATCTACGCCCTCTGAGGAGGCTCCCTTGGCGGATCTGGCGATCATCGGCGGGACCGGGCTTACCACCCTGGAAGGGCTGGCCATAACCGGCCGCGAGGTGGTGAATACCCCCTATGGCGAGGCCTCCGGGCCGGTCATCCACGGCGAGCTGGACGGGCGGGAGGTCCTCTTCCTGCCACGCCACGGCCCGGGCCACACCATCCCGCCCCACCGCATCAACTACCGCGCCAACCTCTGGGCCCTGAACGCGGTGGGTGCCGAGAAGGTCATCGCCGTCAACGCCGTGGGCGGGATCTCCGAGCCCATGTGGCCCGGACGGCTGGCCATCCCCGACCAGATCATCGACTACACTCGCGGCCGGGTGAACACCTTCTTCGACCAGGGTAACGGCGAGGTGGTCCACATCGACTTCACCGATCCCTACTGCGCCGAACTGCGGGAGGTGATGATCCGTGCCGGCGAGGCCGCCAGGCTCGACATGGCCGGCGAGGGGACCTATGCCGCCACCCAGGGTCCGCGACTGGAGAGCCGGGCGGAGGTCAGCGCCCTGGAGCGGGACGGTTGCCACCTGGTGGGGATGACCGGGATGCCGGAGGCGGCCCTGGCTCGGGAGCTGGAGCTCTGCTACGCCTCCTGCTGCGTGGTGGCCAACCGCGCGGCGGGCAAGGGCGAGTCGGTGATCACCATGGAGGAGATCCGGCACTACCTGCACGCCGGCATGGAGGATGTTCGCCGGCTCCTCGGCCAGGTGGTCGGTTTCCTCTAGGCTCCCGGGGTCGGGCTCAGCGGCGGATGGTCCCTTCGCCATCCCCGGCCCCGGAGCCCTCCTCGGCCTTCGGGCCGGCTTCCTCACCGGCTGCCTCCCCTTCCTCTTCTTCCGGCTCCCAGGGGTTCACGAAGACCAGCACGCCGAAGCGCGGATGGTCGATGTAGTGGATCTCGCCGCTGCGCATGCGGCGGCTGGTCTGCAGCCGGAAGCCGGCCGGTAGCTGGCGCTCCGCCCCCTCGGGGGTCAGGAGGCCGGGACGGCGGTAGGTCCGGGTCTCGGCGTCCGGCGAGGGATCGCGGTAGAGCAGGTCCACCTCGGCGTGGAGGTAGCGCGAGACCACCAGCCGCAGGGTTCCATCCACGACGGGCGCCGGAGGGCCCACGACCCCGGTACCGGCGGCGTCCTCGTCGCCCCCGTTCCCCGTTTCCCCTTCGTCGTCCTCCTCTTCCTCTTCCTCTTCCGACCGCCAGGGCGGGGCGGCGGGTACCGCCGGCTCGATGGCGACGCCGCCCTCCGCCTCGTCGTCGTACCAGAAGAGTCCGCCGTGGAGGTGGACCGGAACGGCCGCGTGGCGCGGGAGTTCCGGCTGGCGCCAGGCGGCGTGCAGCAGCGGGCGATAGGCCTCGGAGCGGGCCAGCCGTTGCCAGGAGCGCTTGAGCTGGTAGGTGGACGGCGGGAGCCGCTGGAAGGGGGCCCGACCGATCGCCGGCGGTTCTTCGCCCCCGGATTCGGGGGCGGGGCGCAGGGTGAGGGCCTCGGCCAGCGCCGGCAGCCCGGGCTCCAGCGGCCAGGCCTCGGCGCCCGGCTCGCCGGTGTGGGCGAAGACGAGGATCTCCACGTCGTACCAGGTCAGCGCCTCGTCCGGCCCGATCCAGCCCTCCTCGTCCGCGGCCACGGCCGGGTCGAGGGAAGCGGCCAGCAGGGCCAGCGGGGCGAGGATCTTGTGGAGTCGGGGCATCAGGCGGCCTCCCGGCCGGTTAGTCGAGCCAGGACATCGTCCACGAAGGCGAGCCGGGCGTCCAGATCGGGGAGGTCGGCGATCAGCTTGAGCTTGTCCTGGCCGTCCAGCTGATAGGTCTGCGGTTGCTTCTGGATGAGTTCGATGATCCGCCCGGCATCCACGGCCGGTTCGGCATCAAAGATGAGTCGCCCGCCCTTTTCACCCAGCTCGATCTTGCGGATCCCCAGGGCGGCGGCGCGGAGTTTCAGGCCCGTTACCCGGAAGAGGTTGCTCACCGGCTCGGGCAGCAGGCCGAAGCGGTCGATCATCTCCACCTGGAGCTCGCGCAGCCCGTCCTCGTCGGCCGCGCTGGCGATGCGCTTGTAGAGGGTCAGCCGGGTGTGGACGTCGGGGATGTACTCCTCGGGGATGAGGGCGGGGACCCGCAGGTCCACCTCCGGGCCGTGGTCCAGGGGCGCCTCGAGATCCGGCTCCTTGCCCGTTTTCAGGGCGTTCACGGCGCGCTCGAGCATCTCCGCGTAGAGGGTGAAGCCCACCTCCTGCATCTGGCCGCTCTGCTCGTCACCCAGGATCTCCCCGGCGCCGCGGATCTCCAGGTCGTGGCTGGCCAGGGTGAAGCCGGTCCCCAGGTCCTCGATGGACTCCAGTGCCTCCAGTCGCTTGATGGCGTCGGCGGTCATGCTCCCCCGGGGCGGGATGAGCAGATAGGCGTAGGCGCGATGGTGGCTGCGGCCCACGCGACCGCGCAGCTGGTAGAGCTGGGCCAGGCCGAAGTGGTCGGCGCGGTGGATCAGGATGGTGTTGGCCGAGGGGACGTCGATGCCGGTCTCGATGATGGTGGAGCAGACCAGGACGTTGAAGCGCTGGTGATAGAAGTCGGACATCACCCGCTCCAGCTCCAACTCCCGCATCTGGCCGTGGGCCACCCGGACCGAGGCCTCGGGCACCAGTTCCGCCACCTGGCGGGCGGCGCGGTCGATGGTCTCCACCTGGTTGTGGACGAAGTAGACCTGGCCACCGCGACGGATCTCGCGCAGGACCGCCTCCTGGATGAGGGCATCCTCCCACTCGGAGACGAAGGTCTTCACCGGCAGTCGCCGCGCCGGCGGCGTGGCGATGACCGAGAGGTCGCGCATGCCGGAGAAGGCGAGGTTCAGGGTGCGCGGGATGGGGGTGGCGGTGAGGGTGAGCATGTCCACCTCGGAGCGCAGCGCCTTGAACTTCTCCTTCTGGCGCACGCCGAAGCGGTGCTCCTCGTCGATGATCACCAGCCCCAGGTCGTGGTAGCGGATGCTGCCCTGGATGAGCTTGTGGGTGCCGATGACGATGTCCACCTTGCCCTCGGCGAGCTCGTCGGCGATGCGCTTCTGCTCCTTCTGGCTCTGGAAGCGGGAGATCACCTCGATGCGCACCGGCCAGTCGGCGAAGCGGTCGCGGAAGGTCTCGTAGTGCTGATCGGCCAGCAGGGTGGTGGGAACCAGCATGGCCACCTGGCGCCCACCCTGGACGGCGATGAAGGCGGCCCGCAGGGCCACCTCGGTCTTGCCGAAGCCGACATCGCCGCAGACCAGGCGGTCCATGGGCTTGTCCGACTCCATGTCGGCGACCACGGCGTGGATGGCCTCGCTCTGGTCCTCGGTCTCCTCGAAGGGGAAGCTGGCGGCGAAGGCAGCGTATTCATCCTCGACGGGATAGGCGTGGCCGCTGCGCGCCTCGCGCCGGGCGTAGATGTCCAGCAGCTCGGCGGCGACGTCGCGCACCCGCTCGGCGGCCTTGCGCTTGGCCTTCTCCCACTGGCCGCTGCCCAGCTTGTGCACGGGGGCGGACTCGGCATCGGCCCCGGTATATCGGCTCAGGCGGTCCAGGGCGGAGACCGGTACGTAGAGCTTGTCGCCGCCGCTGTACTCCAGGGTTAGGAACTCCGCCTCCACGCCGCCGGTGTCCAGCCGGGTCAGGCCGGTATAGCGCCCCACGCCGTGCTCCTCGTGGACCACCGGCGCCCCCTCCTGGAGCTCGGCGAGATCGCGGATGATGGCGTCGGCATCGCGCTGGCGACCCGGGCGGCCGCGCTCCTGGATGGTATGGCTGCCGAAGAGCTGGCTCTCGGTGACCACGGCGATGCCGGCGGCCTCCAGAACCAGCCCGCGCTCCAGGGGGGCGACGGTGATGGCCACCGGCGCATCGTCGGCCAGGAACGCGCCCCAGTCGGCCACCTGGCGCGGATGGATGCCGCGACCGCGCAGGAGTTCCCCCAGCGCCTCCCGGCGGCCGGAACTCTCGGCGGCGAACAGGACGCGGCCGGGGAAGCCGGCCAGGAAGCCCTCCAGCGCCTGGTCACTGCCGCGACCGTTGAAGGGCAGCTCCGGCGGCGCCCCTGCCGGGAGATTCAGGCGGCCGGCGCGCTCGGTCTCCTCGAAGGCGCTGGTGCGCAGGTGCGGATGGCCCTTGATGCGGCCGAAGAGTTCATCGGTTCGCAGGAAGAGGTTTTCGGGGGCCAGCAACGGCCGCTCGGCGTCGTGGCGGCGACTCTCGTAGCGGCTGGCCACCTCCTCGCCGAAGCGGTCGGCCGAGGCCTCGACGTCGGCATCGGTCACCACCAGCGCGCCCTCGGGGAGGTAGTCGAACAGCGTCTCCGTGGTCTCGAAGAAGAGCGGCAGGTAGTACTCCAGCCCCGCCGGGGCCAGCCCCTCGCTGACATCACGGTAGACCGGGCTGCGGGTGGGGTCGCCCTCGAAGTGGAGCCGCCAGTTCTCCCGGAAGCGGCGGATGGAGGCCTCGTCCAGGGGGAACTCCCGCGCCGGGAGCAGCCGCAGCCCCTCGACCTTCGCGTCGCTGCGCTGGGTTTCCGGGTCGAAGGTGCGGATGGTCTCGATCTCCTCGTCGAAGAGATCGATGCGGTAGGGCTCGGCGCTGCCCATGGGGAAGAGGTCCACCAGGTTGCCGCGCACGGCGTACTCGCCGTGCTCCATGACCTGGGAGACCAGGCGGTAGCCGGCGGCCTCCAGGCGGCGGCGGAAGGCATCGGGGTCGAGCCGATCCCCCACGTCCATGACAAAGGCCTGGCCCGCCACCCAGTCCCGTGGCGGCAGGCGGTGGAGGAGGGTGCGCGCCGGTACCACCAGGACCCCGGACTCCATGGCCGGGAGTCGATGCAGCGCCGCCAGGCGGTCGGAGACGATCTCCTGATGGGGCGAGAAGAGGTCGTAGGGCAGCGTCTCCCGGTCCGGGAAGGTGTGGGCGGTGCTGCCGAAGAAGCGCAGCTCCGCTTCCAGCTCCCGGGCGCGGTGGACGTCGGCGACCACGGCGAGGACCGGGCCGCCGTGCTCGGCGGCCGCCTGGTGGATCGCCAGGCCCTCGGCGCTGCCGCGTACGGCGCCGATACGGCGGGCATCGCCGGCGGTGGGGATCTCCAGCGGCGGGAGGAGAGAGTTGCTCATCAGGGGGTCATCCATTGCCGGGACAGCCGGGTCCGCTATTGTAGCGATTCCCCCGACCCGGGCGCCACGGCGGGGGCAGGTCGTTCCATCCGGCGCAGGAGGTTGCCCAGTCGCAGCTCTCGCGCCAGCTCCCCGCGGGGATCGCGCAGGCGGCGCGGCAGCGGGGCGAGGGCGATGCGGTTATCCCGGTCCTCGGGCGGGGCGACGAGGCCGATGCGCCCGGGCCAGCTGGCGGCCATGCCGTTGATGATCGGGTCGGCGCCGCCGGCCCAGAGGTTGACCGCGGCCGTGCCGCCCCGGGCCAGGGCGGCGGCGACATGCGCGGGGAACCGGGGGTCGGTGAGCAGGGGGGCCGGGCCGCCGGCGTCGAAGGCGTCCACCAGGACCAGGTCCCAGTCCGCACCGGGGGTGAGCCAGTCGCTGCCATCGCCCACGTGGACCGCCAGGCGCGGATCCTCCGGCAGGCCGAACCAGCGACGGGCGATGACCGGCATCTCCGGGTCGCTGTCCACGGCCGTGATCACCGTCCGTGGCAGGCGGGCGAGGAGGAAGCGGGCCAGGCTGCCGCCCCCCAGGCCGATGATCAGAACCCGGGCCGGTGCCGGGTTCCAGGCCAGCGGCAGCAGCAGGGCGCGGGTGTAGGCCAGGGAGAGGCGCTCCGGCTCCTGCGGGTCCATGCGGCTCTGGATGGCGGCCTCCCCGGCGAAGCGCAGGGTCCGGGCGCCCCGCTCGGCCACGACTTCCAGGGTGCGATCCGCGTTGACACTGCGGTGGAGCACGACGCCCACGCCGCCCCTCCCTCGATCTGACGGTTTCTGCCATAGTAGGTGGTGCGGCCTGTAATAAAAAGCCCGGCCCCCCTGGCGGGCGCCCTGCGAGGGCCTCATCACAAGGGTCGGACGATGGATCCGGCCCGAGCCGCGGAGATGGAGAATGGAGGAGAAGCCATGGAACAGGAACGGGACAAGCCCCGCTGCGACCAGGTCATCGAGATCCTGCCGGATCCCCTGGTCATCATCGATTCCGATTACCGGATCGTCTCGGCCAATCGCCGCTACAGCGAGGCCTTCGGCTGGTCGCCGGAGGCGGTAGTCGGCCGGCGCTGTCACGAGGTTTCCCACCAGTCCGACCAGCCCTGCAGCCGCCACGGCGAGCACTGCCCCCTGGAAGCGGTCTTCGGCGAGGGGCAGGCGGTCCAGGTGATCCACGTCCACTACGATGCCGAGGGCCACGAGGAGCGCGTCCGGCTCCAGGCTAGCCCCATTCATGACGAGGCGGGCAACATCCGCTACATGGGCGAGGTGGTGCAGCCCCTGCCGGAGGCCGAGGAGCGGACCACGCCGCTCATCGGGCGGTCCCGTCCGCTCATGCGGCTGGTGGGGCTGCTCCAGCGGGTGGCGCCCACACGGACCACGGTCCTCCTGCTGGGGGGCAGCGGGGTGGGCAAGGAGTGCGTCGCCCACTATCTCCACCAGCACTCCGAGCGGGTCCAGGCCCCCTTCGTCGTGGTGGACTGCGGGACGCTGGGGGAGTCGCTCATCGAGAGCGAACTCTTCGGTCACGAGAAGGGGGCCTTTACCGGCGCCGCCGGGCGCAAGAAGGGGCTCTTCGAGACCGCCCACGGCGGCACCCTGTTCATCGACGAGATCGGCGAACTCCCCCTGGCGCTCCAGACCAAGCTCCTGCGCGCCCTGGAGACCGGGACCATCCGGCGGCTCGGCGGCAACGACTACCAGCGGGTGGATGTCCGGGTGGTCGCCGCCACCAACCGGGACCTGGGCGCCATGGTGGAGGCGGGAGAGTTCCGCGCCGACCTCTATTACCGGCTCTCGGCCTTCCCGGTGGAGGTCCCGGACCTCGCCGAGCGCAAGGACGATATCCCGGCCCTGGCCGATCATTTTCTCTCCCGGATCGAGGGGGGGGATCGCTTTCTGCCCCTGGGGCCGGAGCTGCTGGAGACGCTGCTCATCCACGACTACCCCGGCAACGTCCGCGAGCTTCGGAATATCCTGGAGCGCGCGGTCATTCTGGCCGGGGACGGGCCCATGCGGCCGGAGCACCTCTTTGCCGGTGAAGGGACGCGGAGCGATATCCCGCGGGCCGCTGCCGCGACCGCTGAAACGGACCGGTTGCTGGAGCGCCGCCGGGGCCGAGTGGATGCGGAGGCCGTGCGCGCGGCCCTGCGGGCGTGCGATGGCCACCGGGGCCAGGCGGCCGAGCAGCTGGGGATCAGCGAGCGCACGCTCTATCGTTACCTGCGCCAGCTACGCGGCGAGAATGGTGCCCGCTCGGGCACGGCCGCCGGCTGAGGGGGTGAGACCCGCCGCCGGCTGGCGGCGGGAGAGGGGCGCTGGTTGCGGCTCTACTTGCCCGGGACCGTGGTCAGGCCCAGGTTCTCCCAGTTCTGCATGCCGCCCCGGTACCACTTGATGCGGTTGGCGGGGTAGCCGTAGCGCAGCAGGGTCCGGATGTTGGCCGGGGACTGGCCGCACCAGGGGCCGTTACAGAAGAGCACCAGGGTCCGGGCGTTGCTGAAGTCCCAGAGCCCCTCCTGCTCCTGGGCGTTGAACTGGCCGGTCATGATGTCGTGGATGGTGAAGGGATCGGCGCCCTGGCTCTGGGAGAGGTCGGTCCAGGGGATGTTCACCGAGCCGGGGATGGTGCCCTGTTCCACCCAGTCCGGGGTGCGGGAGTCGATGACGAGGACCGAATCGTCCCCCTCGGAACGGCGCTGGAGGTAGTTCAGGACCTCCAGCTCGCCGATGGTCTCCACGTCCGGGTGGAGGCTGGCGGGCTGGATGCAGAAGGGCGGGCACTCCCGGGAGGTCAGGGCGTAGCGTTCGTCCACCGTGTTCTCGGTATCCTGATTCCGGCGGATGGTTACCTTCTCGCCGTCGTGGGTGACCTCCACCTCGCCGATGTACCGGGTGATACCGACCTTGAGGTCGCTATTCTCGTCCCCCCCGGCCTCGATGGCTTGGGCGGGGCCGTCCTGGGCCTGGCTGCCACCGGCCAGGATGAGGCCCGCGAGCAGGGCCAGGGCGTGCGTGGTTCGTTTGCCGATTCTCATGGTTATTCTCCTCTCATCTTCCTGGATGACTCTGCACGGGGCGGCTCTCTCCCCGTGGCTCCTCAGACCGTATCGTCCCGCCAGCGTTTCACCAGATCCGCGTAGGCGTCCACTCTCCGGTCACGAAAGAAGGGCCACATCCGGCGGACCTCCTCGCTGCGGCGACGGCTCACCGGGACGACCCGGACGCCGGTGGAGCTCCCGCCCGGCTGCTCCAGCCATTCGCCCTGGGGGCCGCAGACGAAGCTGCGGCCCCAGAAGTCGATGCCGGGGCCGCCGGCGGGGTCCGGTTCGTGGCCCACCCGGTTGCAGGCGGCCAGCGGCAGGCCGTTGGCCACGGCGTGGCCGCGCTGAACGGTCTGCCAGGCCTCGATCTGGCGGGCCTGTTCGGCGGCATCGTCCCGTGGGTCGCTGCCGATGGCGGTGGGGTAGAGGAGGATCTCCGCCCCGGCCATGGCCATGAGCCGGGCCGCCTCGGGGAACCACTGGTCCCAGCAGACCAGGACGCCGAGCCGCCCCAGGGAGGTCTCCACCGGCCGGAAACCGGTATCCCCGGGGGTGAAGTAGAACTTCTCGTAGTAGCCGGGATCGTCCGGGATGTGCATCTTGCGGTAGGTGCCGGCGAGGCTGCCGTCCCGGTCCAGGACCACGGCGGTGTTGTGGGCCAGCCCCGGGGCGCGGTGCTCGAAGACCGAGCCGACGATGACCGTCCCCGTCTCCGCCGCCACCCTGCCCAGCCGCTGCGTGGTGGGGCCGGGCACCGGTTCGGCCCGGTCGAAGACCGTCGGGTCCTCGGTCTGGCAGAAGTAGGGGCCGTTGTGGAGCTCCGGGAGGAGGACCAGGTCGGCCCCCTGACCGGCGGCCTCCCGGATCCCGGACTCCATGGCGGCCAGGGCCGCCTCGGGGTCGTCGTGGCCGGTCCCCTGGACCAGTCCGAGCTGCCATTGATGGTTTGCCATGACCGGATGGTAGCGCGCCGTCCTCGCGGCTCCAAGCGGGGTTTTTTCAGTCCTCGCCGGGCTCGGGGGTCAGCGCGCCCCGGGGGAGCTGCATGGTGGCGCAGTGGACGGATCCCGCCTGGAGGAGCAGGGTCCGCGCATCCACGCCGACCACCTCGCGATCCGGGAAGCAGCGCTGGAGGACGGCCAGCGCCTCGGTATCCGCCGCGTCGTTGTAGGTCGGCGCGATGACGCCGCCATTGACCAGCAGGAAGTTGGCGTAGGTTGCCGGCAGCCGCTCGCCCTGTTCGTCGTACTGCGGTCGGGGCCAGGGGAGCGGGTGGAGCGCGTAGGGCTGGTCGTCGGCGGTGCGCAGCTCGGTCAGCTCCGCGGCCAGGGCCGAAAGGGGATCGTAGTGGGGGTCGTCGGGGTCGTCGCAGTGCTGGTGGATCAGCGTGGTGGTGTCGGCGAAGCGAACGAGGGTGTCCACGTGGCCGTCGGTGTCATCCCCCTTGAGGCCGCCGTGTTCCAGCCATAGCACGCGGTCGACCCCCAGTTTCTCGGTGAGCCAGGCCTCGGCGGAGGCCTCGTCGGGGTCGTCGTTGCGGCCGGGGGAGAACTGGCTACGCCGGGTGAGCAGGAGGGTGCCGGTGCCGTCGGTCTCCACCGCACCCCCCTCGAGGATGCGGGACTCTTCCAGCAGGGGGGTGGCGAACCAGCCAGCGGCGGCCAGGCCGGCATTCACCCCATCGTCCCGTTCCGCCGTATGGCGACCGCCCCAGCCGTTGAAGCGGAAGTCCAGAAGCTCCACCTGGCCGTCGCTGGCGCGTGCCAGGGGGCCGTAGTCGCGAACCCAGGTATCGTCGAAGGGCTGTTCCGCGATCCGGTACCGGGTCGGCGAGATGCCGGCCAGCGTGAGCTGTGCCCGGGTCGCCGCGGCGTGGTCGCCATCTCGGCAGAGGACCACGAGCGGTTGAAAACGGGCGATGGCGGCGGCGAGGTTGCGGTAGGTGGCCTCGATGGCGCCCATCCAGGGCGCCCAGGCGCTGGCCTCGTGGGGCCAGGCGAGCAGAATGGCGTCCTGCTCGGTCCATTCGGGGAGCATCCGGGATGGCATGCATTCCTCCGGCGGTGAAGGGGCATTCCACTATAAAGATCCCTCGATGTAGCACAACCGCGCGCCGGTGGGCCTTTTTGCGAAAAGAAAGCGCGGCACGTGGTTAGGTGATGAGAGTATGGTTAACTAGACTTAACAGGTAGGGGAACCGGCGCCGGACGCCGGAGTCCACTGGTCATGAGTCAGAAAATCGGAGATGCGAACCTCCATGGTATCCACGGTAACCCGGCGCCCCGCTGACACCACCGCCGACGAGCCCGCCTGGCTGGACGAGCTGGCGGCGGGACGCAGTGCGGGGGATCGCGAGCGTCTCGCCGCCGCCCTGGCCCGGGCTCAGGAGGCCCATGCCGGCCAGTGGCGGGCCTCCGGGGAGCCGTACATCCACCACGTGGTCGCCGTGGCGCGGATCCTCGCCGAGCTGCAGATGGATACCGAGACCCTGATGGCCGCACTGCTCCACGATGTCCTGGAGGACAGCGGCGTCCAGCGCGCCGACCTCGAGGCCGAGTTCGGCGAGGGGGTGGCACGGCTGGTGGATGGCGTCACCAAGATGCGCCTTATCGAGACGCTGCCCGGCGGGATCAGCGAGCGCGAGGCCGCCCAGGCGGAGAGCCTGCGCAAACTCCTGCTGGCCATGGCCGAGGATGTCCGCGTCGTTCTCATCAAGCTCGCTGACCGGCTGCACAACATCCGGACCCTGGAGCACCTCTCGGCCGACAAGCAGCGCCGCATCGCCCGGGAGACGCTGGAGGTCTTCGCCCCGCTGGCCAATCGGCTGGGGATCTGGCAGATCAAGTGGGAGCTGGAGGACCGCGCCTTCCGCTACCTGGACCCGGAGGCGTACCACGAGATCGCCGCGGCCCTGGACGAGCGACGGGTGGAGCGCGAGGCCTTCATCCGGACCGCCGTGGGCGACCTGGAGCGGGCGCTGGGCGAGGCCGGGATTGCCGGGGAGGTGGTCGGCCGGCCCAAGCACATCTACAGCATCTGGCGGAAGCTCCAGCGCAAGGGCGTGGGCATCGACCAGCTCTACGACCTGCGCGCGGTGCGCATCCTGGTGGACAGCGTCGCCGACTGCTATCACGCGCTGGGCGTGGTCCACACCCTGTGGCGCCATATCCCGCGGGAGTTCGACGACTACATCGCGACCCCCAAGGAGAACAACTACCAGTCCATCCACACCGCCGTGGTCGGGCCCAGTGGACGTACCCTGGAGGTGCAGATCCGCACCCGCGACATGCATCGCCAGGCGGAGCTGGGCATCGCCGCCCACTGGCGCTACAAGGAGGGCGGCGGGCAGCGGGAACTCGCCTTTGAGCAGAAGATCGCCTGGCTGCGCCAGCTCCTGGAGTGGAAGGACGAGGAGGCCTCCGCCTCCGACTTCGTCGACCGCTTCAAGTCCGAGGCCTTCCAGGAGCGGATCTACGTCCTGACGCCGGCCGGGGAGATCATCGACCTCCCGCAGGGGGCGACGCCGGTGGACTTCGCCTACCACATCCACAGCGAGGTGGGGCACCGTTGTCGCGGGGCACGGGTCAACGGCCGCATGGTGCCGCTGAACTATCCCCTGGTCAGCGGCGAACAGGTGAGCATCCTCACCGCCCGGGGCGGCACGCCGAGCCGGGACTGGCTCAATCCGCAGCTCGGCTATGTCCATACCTCGCGGGCGCGCTCCCACATCCGCCACTGGTTCAAGCACCAGGACCGGGAGCGCCACGTCGCCGATGGTCGCAACGTGGTGGACCGTGAGCTGCGCCGGCTGGGCGTGCCCGACCTGCGGCTGGAAACTCTCGCCGGGGAGCTGGCGCAGGCCTCTGTGGAGGAACTGCTGGCCGCGGTGGGGCGGGGAGACCTCACCAGCCTCCAGGTGGCCCGGGCGGTCCACCAGCTCTACCCCATGACGCCGGCCGAGCCCACCGAACCCGTTCGCCCCCGCCACCGGACGCCGCCGCGGCAGGCCGGCAGCGCCAACGATATCGAGGTCGAGGGGGTGGGGAACCTGGTCACGCGCATGGCCGGCTGCTGCAATCCCGCCCCCGGGGACGATATCGTCGGTTACGTGACCCAGGGGCGCGGTGTGACCATCCACCGCAGCGACTGTCCCTCCATCCTCAACCTCGACGAGGACAAGCGCCATCGGCTCATGGACGTGGCCTGGGCGGGAGAACGGGCGGCGGCGGGTTACCCCGTGGCCCTGGTCCTGCGCGCCTACGACCGGCCGGCACTGCTGCGGGACGTCTCCACTGTGCTCGCCGATGAGCGGGTCAACGTCGACTCGGTCCAGACCCGCAGCGATGCGAAGGACGGCACCGCGCGGATGGAGCTGGGGCTGGCAGTCCACGATACCGACCAGCTCAGCCGGGTTCTCAATCGCCTGGGACAGCTCCGGGGCGTGCTGGAAGTCCAGCGGCGCGTGCAGTAGCCTGTGCGCCCCTTTCTGATGGCACCGGGAGAAGGTGTGGAGTTCGAGACCCCCCTGGAGGAAGGCATCCTGCTCCAGCGCTACAAGCGCTTCCTGGCGGATGTCCGCCGCCCCGATGGCGAGGAATTCACCATCCACACCCCCAATACCGGCTCCATGCGCGGCTGTTCCGAGCCCGGCAGCCGGATCTGGTTCCGCGATGCGGGCAACCCCCGGCGCCGCTACCGCCATACCTGGGAGATCACGGAGACCCCGGAGGGCGCGCGTATCGGTGTGAACACCAGCCGCAGCAACGCCCTGGTCCGCGAGGCCATCGAGACCGGCCGGGTACCCGAGCTGGCCGGCTACCCGGTGATCCGCCCGGAGGTCCCCCTGGGCGAGAGCCGCATCGATTTCGCCCTGGAGGGGGGCGAGCGCCCCTGCTTCGTGGAGGTGAAGAACGTCACCCTCGCGGAGGCCGGCGTCGCCAGCTTCCCGGATGCGGTGAGCAAGCGGGGCAGCCGCCACCTGGACGAACTGGCACGCGCGGTGGCCGATGGCGCCCGGGGCGTGATCCTCTACTGCATCCAGCGCGAGGATGCCGAGTCCATGCGGCCGGCGGACGATATCGACCCCGCCTACGGCGAGGCGCTGCGCCGCGCCGTCGCCGGCGGTGTGGAGGCCCTGGCACTGCGCGCCTCCATCACCCTGGAGGGGATCACCCTGGATACGCCGGTACCGGTGCACGCCGGCACGGCCGGGGAGGCCGCCTGACCATGTTCCGCCCCCTGCCGCTCTTCGTCGGCCTGCGCTACACCCGCGCCAAGCGCCGTAACGGCTTCATCTCCTTCATCTCGCTGACCTCCATGGCCGGGATCGTCCTGGGCGTCATGGCGCTCATCGTGGTGCTTTCGGTGATGAACGGCTTCCAGAACGAGGTTCGCGAGCGGATCCTCGGCATGACCGCCCACATGGAGGTCCAGGGTGGTCGGGACGGTCTCGCCGACTGGCGGGCGGTGGCCGAGCGCGGCAAGGCCATGCCGGGGGTGAACGGCGCGGCCCCCTACGTGCGCGGCGAGGCGATGTTCACCCATCGCAGCTACGTCCAGGGCGGTATGGTCAACGGCATCCTGCCGGAGGCGGAGGCCTCCATCTCCATGGTGGGGGCGAGCATGCAGTCCGGCCGACTGGAGGACCTGGCCGCCGGCGAGTACGGCATCGTCCTGGGGGAGGGCATGGCCCGCCAGCTCGGGGTCACCGTGGGGGATCCGGTGGTCCTGGTCACCCCCCGTGCAAACATGGGACCCACCGGCTTTGTCCCCCGGCTCAAGCGGTTCAGTGTGGTCGGGGTGTTCGAGGTGGGGATGCACGAGTACGACTCGGCCCTGGCCTACATCCACCTGGAGGATGCCCGGACCCTCTACCGCATGGGTAACCGGGTGACCGGGGTGCGCATGACCATGGACGAACTCTTCAACGCCCCGGAGCGGGCGGCGGAGCTGGAGGCCGAGCTGGGGCCGGGCTACTGGGTCACCGACTGGACGCGGCGCCATGCCAACTTCTTCCGGGCACTGAAGATCGAGAAGGCGGCGATGTTCATCATCCTCTCGCTCATCGTGGCGGTCGCCGCCTTCAACATCGTCTCCACCCTGGTGATGATGGTCACCGACAAGCAGGGGGATATCGCCATCCTGCGCACTCTCGGTGCCTCGCCGCGGACCGTCATGGCCATCTTCGTCATCCAGGGGACGGTCATCGGCGCCGTGGGGACGCTGCTGGGGACCGGGGCCGGGATCGCGGTGGCGACCAACATCGACGTCATCGTCCCGAGCCTGGAGGAGTTCTTCGGCATGGAGTTCCTGCCGGCCAGCGTCTACTACATCAGCGAGCTGCCTTCCGAACTGCGCTGGTCCGAGGTGGGGACCATTGCCGGGGTCTCCTTCGGTCTGAGTGCCCTGGCGACCCTCTACCCCGCCTGGCAGGCGGCGCGGACGCGACCGGCGGAGGCCCTGCGCTATGAGTGAGAACCGTCCCGAGCCCGTGTTGCGCGCCCGCGGCCTGTGTCACAGCTACACCGAGGCGCGCACTCCGCTGACCATCCTCGACGGCGTCGACCTCGCCATTGCCCCGGGGGAGCGGGTCGCCATCATCGGCTCCTCCGGCTCCGGCAAGAGTACCCTGCTCCATCTCCTGGGCGGCCTGGATCGGCCCACGGCGGGCGAGGTGGAGGTGGCCGGCGAGCGCCTCTCCGCCCTGGACGAGGCGGGGCGGGGCCGCCTGCGCAACCGGGTCCTGGGCTTCGTCTACCAGTTCCACCACCTGCTGCCGGAGTTCTCCGCCCTGGAGAACGTGGCCATGCCGCTGCTCATCCGGGGGGAGCCTCCCAGGCGGGCGCGCGAGGCCGCGACGGCCATGCTGCAGCGGACCGGCCTGGGGGAGCGGCTGGAGCACCGGCCGGCGGAGCTCTCCGGCGGCGAGCGCCAGCGGGCGGCCATCGCCCGGGCCCTGGTCACCGACCCACGCTGCGTACTGGCGGACGAGCCTACCGGCAATCTCGATCGACGGACCGCCGCCCGTATCCATGAGCTCATGGAGGAGCTCAATCGCGAGCTGGGGACCGCCTTCGTGGTCGTCACCCATGACCCGGAGATGGCGGCCCACATGGGGCGGACCCTGCAGCTGGTGGACGGCGTCCTCTCCGACGCCGCCTAGCCCCCGCTAGCGTCGTTCCCCGGCCTCGCGCTGGCGCCGCTGCTGCCGGCGCCGGTGGAGGTGCTGCAGCACGGCGAGCCGCCACAATCCCCGAATGACGAGATAGCTGGCGGCGGCCGCCGCCAGCCCCAGGACCGCCCCTCCCACCAGCAGCGGCTCCCAGATATGGCCCAGCTCCGCGAGGACCCATTCCAGGGTGGGCTCGAAAGGGGCGGAGAGCATGGGGCGGCCCAGTACCGCGCTGCCGGTCTGCAGGGCGGCATAGACCATGGGCGGGATGGTGATGGGGTTGGAGACCCAGACGAAGAGCACCGCCAGGGGCAGATTGACCCGCAGGAAGATGGCGATGAGGGCGGCGATGGCCATCTGTCCGACGGTCGGGATGAAGGCGACGAAGACCCCCGTGGCCACGCCCCCGGCGGCGGAACGGCGATTGAGGTGGAACAGGTTGGGGTCGTGCAGCCACTCCCCCAGCCAGCGCAGGTGCCGGTGGTCGCGGACGTGGTCGTGCGAGGGGAGCAGGCGTCGGAGAAAGTGTTTGGGCATCCGGAGACCGCCGGTGGTAGGCTCGTTCAACGGTCACGGATGATATCAGGGCAGGGCCATGATCGCAGGGACGCTGGCCTTCATTGCCGGGGTGGGGGCCGTCCACCTCCTCCCGGCGCTACCCTCGTGGTGGAGCGGGTGGCTCCTCCCCGGACTGCTCGTGCCGGTGCTGCCGCGCGCCATCGGACTGCCGCTGCTGGCGGCCCTGGCGGGTTTCGGCTGGTCCCTCTGGGAGGGAGCCACGCCCCCGCCAATGCCCGCGTCGCTCTCCGGCGCGGATGTGCGCCTGGTGGGGCAGGTGGACGGGCTGGCGGAGCGCGACGGCCGCCGGACCCGCTTTCGCCTCCGGGTGGAGCGGGCCACCCGGGGCGGCCGACCCGTGGCGGTGGCCGGCCACGTCCGGCTCAACTGGTACGGGGATCCGCCGGCCCTCCACCCGGGCCAGCGGCTGGGTCTCACGGCCCGCCTCGAGCGGCCGCGTCGTTTCGCCAATCCCGGCGGTTTCGACTACGCCGCCTGGCTCTACCGCGAGGGCATCACCGCGACCGGCTGGGTCCGCTCGGCGCCGGTTGCCCGGTACGAGGCCGGAGCGGCCCCGGTGGATCGGATTCGGGCCGATCTCGGCTCCCGGCTCACGGCGAGCCTGCCGCCGACCACCGCGCACCCCGGCCTCGTCCGCGCCCTGGCCCTGGGTGACCGCCGCGGCATAACGGATGCCGAGTGGTCGACCCTGCTGGCCACGGGGACCAATCACCTGGTCGCCATCTCCGGTCTTCACGTGGGGCTGGTGGCCGGGCTCGCCTGGGGTGCGACCCGCCGGGTCTGGCCCCGACTGCCGGGTGCGGTAGCGGCCCTCTCCGCTCCGCGCGCGGCGGTACTCGCAGGCGGTGTCGCCGCAACGGCCTATGCAGCCCTGGCGGGGTTCGCCATCCCGACGCAGCGGGCACTGGTGATGCTCCTTATCGCCGGGGTACTGCTCTGGTGGTATCGCCCCGCTCGCCCGGCCCACGGCCTGGCAGCGGCGGCCTGGCTGGTGCTCCTGCTGGATCCGCGGGCGGTACTGGCGCCGGGTTTCTGGCTCTCCTTCGCCGCCGTCGCGGTGATCCTCTACGCCCTGGATGGCCGGCTGCGGCGGGGTGGGCCGGTACGGGACGCCCTGCGGATCCAGTTCGTGGTCTCCCTGGGCCTGGTGCCGCTGCTGGTGGGATTGTTCGGCGAGGCCTCCCTGGCTGCCCCAGTGGCCAATCTGGTCATGGTGCCGCTGGTGGGGCTGGCCGTGGTCCCGCTGGTACTGGCCGGGATGGTGCTGCTGGTTTCCTGGCCCTCGGCGTCCGCCTTCCTGTTCGGGCTGGCGGACGGCCTCCTCGCCACGGCGTGGCCGATGCTGGAGGCGCTGGCGGATATCCCGGCACTGCAGTTCACCGGGGCGGCGCTGCCGGCCGTGGCCCTGGTTGCCGCCGCCCTGGGTCTGGGCTGGCTGGCAGGACCGCGCGGCCTGCCCGGGCGGCCGGCCGCCCTGGTCCTCCTTCTGCCGCTCCTCTTCTGGCAGCCGCACCGGCCCGAGGCCGGGGAGGTCAGGCTCACCATCCTGGACGTGGGGCAGGGGCTGGCCGCGGTGGTCCGGACCCGGGAACACACCCTGATCTACGATACCGGGCCGCACTATGGCGGAGACTTCGAAGCCGGCGGGGCGATCATCGCCCCCTACCTGGCCAGCCGGGGCATCCAGCGGGTGGATCTGCTGGTGGTGAGCCACGGTGACCGGGACCATGCCGGCGGCGCCGAGGGCCTGCGGGAGGCGGTGGATGTCGCCCGGGTGGTCGCCGGCGAGGCAGGGGATCTGAGCCAGGCCGAACGCTGTCCGGAGCAGGGCCGCTGGTCCTGGGACGGGGTCGAGCTGGCGCTGGCGGCCGGTCGCGGGGAGGGTAACGAGGCCTCCTGCGCCCTCCGGGTGGAGGCGGGCGGTACCTCGGCGCTCTTCACCGGCGACCTGGGGCGGGCCGGCGAGCGGCACCTCCTGGAGCGGGCGGACTGGTTCCCGGTGGACTGGCTGCTGGTCCCCCATCACGGTAGTACCACTTCCTCGTCATCGGCGCTGCTGGAGGCCGCCCGGCCGGATCGGGCCGCGCTGTCGGTGGGGTACGACAATCGCCACGGCCACCCGGACGCCGGCGTGATGGCGCGGTACCGGGCCCGCGGGATCCCCGTGGCGCGGACCGATCGCGACGGCGCTCTGACCTACCGGCTCGGTCGCGATGGCCTCGAGGGACCGCAGCGCGAACGTCGGATTTACCGGCGCCACTGGCATGCCGGGACGCCAGCTGCAGGGGGCGGGTGGCTCTGGTAGAGTGGCGGGTTTACAGATGCAAGGAGGTAGCGCGGTGCTGGAACTCATTCGTTCCGGTGGCTGGATCATGTGGCCCCTGCTGCTCTGTTCGGTAGCGGCGGTGGCCATCGTCGCCGAGCGCTTCTGGTCGTTGCGGCCCTCGCGCGTGGTCCCGCCCCAGCTGGTGGCGCGGGTCTGGCACTGGCAGAACCAGGGGCAGCTCGACAACCAGCACCTGAGCGAGCTGCGTGCCGGGTCGCCTCTGGGCCGGGTCCTGGCCGCCGGCCTGGTCAACCTCCACCACGAGCGGGAGGTGATGAAGGAGAGCATCGAGGAGGCGGGCCGCCAGGTGGTCCTGGAGCTGGAACGCTTCCTCAATACCCTGGGCACCATCGCCTCCATTACCCCGCTGCTGGGGCTCCTCGGCACCGTCATCGGGATGATCAAGGTCTTCGCCACCATCACCAGTGCCGGCCTGGGCGATCCGGCCGAGCTGGCCGGCGGGATCTCCGAGGCGCTCATCACGACGGCAACCGGCCTCTCCATCGCCATTCCCAGCCTGATGTTCTACCGCTACTTCCGCGGCCGCGTGGACGAGCTGGTGCTGCGCATGGAGGAGGAGGCGCTGAAGCTGGTGGAGGTCATCCACGGCGAGCGCGAGCCGGGGGAGGGGGCGTCGGCGTGAACCTGCGGCCCCAGCGGCGACGGGAGGAGCCCGACCTCAATCTCACGCCGCTCATCGACATTGTCTTCCTCCTGTTGATCTTCTTCATGGTCTCCACCAGCTTCCAGCGGGATACCCAGATCCCGCTGCAGCTCCCGGAGGCGGACAGTGAGGCGCTGGAGACGCAGTCCACCGTGGTGGAGGTGGGAATCGACGCCCAGGGGCGCTACTTCGTCAACCGCAATGCCCTGGTCAATGACCAGCGTTCCACGGTCCGCCGCGCCATCGAGAAGGCGGCCGGGGATAGCGAGTCGCCGCAGATCATCATCAGCGCCGACCGCACCACGCCGCACGAGGCGGTGGTGCGGGCCATGGACGCTGCGCGCCACGCCGGCTACAGCCGCATCACCCTGGCGACACGGCGTCCGGCAGGGGAGGGGAACGAGTGAGTACGAGACGGGCCGAAGATCGGCCGCTGGAGATGTACAAGCGGCTGCTGGGGTATACCTGGCCCTACTGGCGGGTCTTCGGGGTCGGGGTGCTGGCCATGGTGATCATGGCGGCCACGGAGACCGGCTTCGCCGCCCTGATGAAGCCGCTCATGGACGGGACCTTCGTGGAGGAGGACCCGACCCTGGTGACCTGGATGCCCTGGCTGATCATCGGCGTAGCCATCATCCGTGCCTTTGCCGATTTCGGCTCCAGCTACGCCATCAAGTGGGTGGCGCGCAGCGTCGTCCGGGACCTGCGGGGGGAGATGTTCCGCCACCTCCTCCGCCTTCCCATCCCCTTCTTCGATACCTCCTCCACCGGCGGGATCATCTCCAAGCTCAACTACGACGTGGAGCAGGTGGCCAAGGCGGCCAGTCAGGCCATTACCGTCCTCATCAAGGATTCGCTGACGGTGCTGGGGCTGCTGGGCTGGATGATCTGGCTCAGCCCGCGCCTCGTTCTGGTCTTCCTCGTCCTGGGGCCGCTCTTCGCCCTCATCGTGCGCAGCGTCAGTCAGCGCTTTCGCAAGCTTTCGCGCCGGATCCAGGTCTCCATGGGGGACGTGAGCAGCGCCACCGACGAGGCGGTGGGTGGCCAGCGGGTCATCAAGATCTTCGGCGGTGAGGGGGAGGAGGCGCGCCAGTTCGCCAAGGTCAACGAGAACAACCGCCGCCAGCAGCTCAAGAAGGAGGCCACCAACGCCATCAGCGTACCGGTGATCCAGTTCCTGGTGGCCATCGCCATCGCCGCCGTGGTCTACATCGCGACCCTGCCGGGGATGCGCGAGGAGATCTCGGTGGGGACCTTCATGTCCTTCATGGCGGCCATGGCCATGATGCTGGGGCCTGTGAAGCGACTGACCAAGGTCAATGCGGTGCTGCAGCAGGGCATCGCCGCCTC
The DNA here is from genome assembly GCF_900112605.1 of Thiohalospira halophila DSM 15071. NCBI lineage: Bacteria > Pseudomonadati > Pseudomonadota > Gammaproteobacteria > Thiohalospirales > Thiohalospiraceae > Thiohalospira > Thiohalospira halophila. Next base: position 541,937 of record NZ_FOMJ01000001.1, on the reverse strand, counting down.
CCAGAGCGTCTTCGGCCTGCTGGACACCCCACCGGAGCTCAACGACGGATCCCGCCGCATCGAGCGAGCCCAGGGTCGCATCGACTTCGAGCAGGTCTGGTTTGCCTACGGCGAGGACCAGTCCCCGGTTCTGCGCGGCATCGACCTTCAAATCGCCTCGGGCGAGACGCTGGCCATCGTGGGCCGTTCCGGTGGCGGTAAATCCACTCTGGTGAACCTCATCCCGCGCTTCTACTCCCCGCAGAAGGGCGTAGTGCGTCTGGATGGCGTCGACCTGACCGAACTGGAACTGAAATCCCTGCGCCAGCAGATCGCCCTGGTCAGCCAGGATGTAGTGCTTTTCAACGCCTCCCTGGCCGAGAACATCGCCTACGCCCGGGAGGGGGCGGACCGGGCCGCCGTGGAGCGGGCATCGGAGCTGGCCCACGTGACCGACTTCGCCGGCCAGCTCGCGGACGGCCTGGATACCGAGGTCGGCGAGAACGGTGCGCTGCTCTCCGGCGGCCAGCGCCAGCGGGTGGCCATCGCCCGCGCCATCCTCAAGGATGCGCCCATCCTCATCCTGGACGAGGCTACCTCGGCACTGGACAACGAGTCGGAGCGCCACATCCGGAAGGCACTGGAGGCGCTCATGGAGGATAGGACCACGGTGGTCATCGCCCATCGCCTCTCCACCATCGAGCGGGCCGACCGGATCGCGGTCATGGACCGGGGGCGGCTGGTGGAGGCAGGGACCCACGCCGAACTCCTGGCCCACGGCGGCGCCTATGCGGATCTCCACCAGGCGCAGTTCGATGGCTGACGGACGGGGCAGTGCCGGGTTCTGGCAGCGCCGGCGCGCGGACTGGTCCGACCTCCGGCACAACCGGCGGCGCTATCATGCACGGCGGGGCCGGCTGCGCCCGCCGGAGGGGCGCAGCCCCCTGGTCTGGATCCAGGCGGGAGAGGGTGCGGATAATCTGCGCCTGGCCGCCGACCTGCTGGGCGCCCTGCGTCAGTCCCGCCTGGACCTGCGGCTGGTGCTGACCTACCCGGAGGAGGACCGTGCCATTCTGCGGGAGCGGCTGGAGGGCTGCTCCCGGGAGAAGGTGGCCCTGGGCTATGGCCCGGACCCCGTGCCACGGGCCCAGGGCCGAGTGGCCGAGCGGCTGGCGCCCCTCGGGGTGATCGGGGTGGGCAGGGCCCCGACGCCGGCACTGGAGGGGATATCCCACCGGGTGGCGGTTCGCTCCGGGCCGGCGGGTGCCTCGGTAGAGGCGGCGCTGCCCGCGGATAGCGACACGGCCGATGCGTGGCAGGGGCGGGCCGAGGATATCGCCCCCGCGGCCGATCCCCTGACCCTGCTGGCCGAGGCCCAGGTGGAGCCGGTCCTGCCGGCCCTTCTGGGTGGCGACCGGCTGGCCTGGTTCATCGGCGTCAGTGACTGGCGAGGGCTGGAGGCGACCTGGCGTGCCCACCCCCTGGCATCCCAGGGGGTCCTCTTCGCCAGCCCGGCACCCGGGGCGAAGGTGCCCGCGCATCTGCCGCGGCTCGCCGACTGGGATCGGAAGCCGCTGCCGGCAGGGACCCTCATGGTGGTGGATGACCCGCGCTGGAATCCGGCGCTGGCCGTCTCGGCCGAGTCGATCCACCTCTTCGAGGACCTCCCGGCGGCGCGCTGGCAGGCGCTGGCGGGGCATCGGCCGGTGACCTCGGCCGTCTCGCTCCCCGCCGATGCCACCGGGGCGCTCCCCTGCCCGGTAGTGGGTAGCGGTGACGAGGCGGCGCTGGCGGCGTGGCAGGGCTGGCTGGATGACCCCCTGGCGGCGCGGGAGATGGGCAGCGCCTGCCGGCGCCACTTCTGGGCCGTCCGCCGGGAGGCGGATGCGGCCGTGAATCGATTGCTGGAGAGGATCTACGCGTGGTAGTGAGGGTTCGACCGGCCTACTGGGAGCGGGACGACGCCGTCAGCCGGACCCTGGCGCCGCTGGGATGGCTCTGGTGCGGGCTGGCGATGCTGCGCCGGATGGCCTATCGGGCGCGGCTGCGGCCATCGGGTGCCGCCGGTGTCCCGGTTATCGTGGTGGGCAATCTCACGGTGGGGGGAACCGGCAAGACCCCCTTCACCATCTGGCTGGTGGAGGCCCTGCGCCAGGCCGGCTACGCCCCCGGCGTGGTCAGTCGCGGCTACGGGGGGCAGGCGGCCAGCTGGCCGCAGCAGGTCCGCCCCGATTCCGACCCCGTGGTAGTCGGGGACGAGGCACTGCTTATCGCACGCCGGACCCAGCGCCCCATGGCAGTGGGTCCGGACCGGCTGGAGGCGGCCAGGGAACTGGTGCGCCATGCCGAGGTGGATGTCGTGGTCACCGACGACGGCCTGCAACACTACCGGCTTCAACGGGATATCGAGATCGAGATCCTGGATGGACGGCGCCGCTACGGGAATGGCCGCTGTCTGCCCGCCGGTCCCCTGCGCGAACCCCTGGGCCGGCGTCGGTCCGTCGATTTCCGCGTCTGCAACGGGACCCCTCTCTCCGAGGACGAGCGGGGCATGCGCCTGGCGGTCGGCGATCCGGTGAACCTGATCACCGGCGAGAGCTGCCCGGCCGCGGAGCTGGGCCCCGAGGTCCACGCCGTTGCCGGGATCGGGGATCCGGAGCGCTTCTTCGTTACCGTGCGGAGGCAGGGACTGCGCGTGATACCCCACGCCTTCCCCGATCATCACGACTACGAGCCGGGGGACGTCGACTTCCCCGGTTCCCAGCCCGTGCTGATGACCGAAAAGGACGCCATGAAACACGCCCGCGCCGGGGAACCGCGCCACTGGTTCCTGCCGGTGACCGCGGAACCGGAGCCGGGCCTGGCCGAGGCCATCGTCAACCGCCTGGAGGCGAAACACCATGGATAAGCACCTGCTGGATATCCTGGCCTGTCCCACCTGCAAGGGGCCGTTGATCCACGACCGCGAGCGGGACGAACTCATCTGCCGGGCCGAGCGCCTCGCCTTTCCCGTTCGGGACGGGATCCCGGTGATGCTGGAGGACGAGGCCCGCAAGCTGACCCCGGACGAGCTGGATCCGGCATGAGATTCCGGGTTGTCATCCCGGCGCGCCATGATGCCAGCCGCCTGCCGGGCAAGCCGCTGCGCAATCTCGGCGGTCGGCCCCTGGTCCAGCACGTCTGGGACCGGGCGAGCGAGAGCGGGGCGACGGAGGTCGTCGTGGCCACCGATGACGAACGGGTGGCGGGGACGGTGGAGGCCTTTGGCGGGCGCGCCGCGATGACGCCGGCGCGCCTGCGTTCGGGGACGGAGCGCCTGGTCATCCTGGCACGCGAGGCCGACTGGGACGACGACGACGTGGTAGTGAATCTCCAGGGGGATGAGCCCCTGATGCCACCGGCCATCATCCACCAGGTGGCCGCCGACCTGGCCGCCCACCCGGAGGGAGAGATGGCGACCCTGGCCACCCGGATCCGCTCGGCGGAAGAGCTCCACGACCCCCACGTGGTCAAGGTCGTCCACGATGCCCGGGGGTGGGCGCTCTATTTCAGCCGGGCCCCCATCCCCTGGGAGCGCGACGCCTTCGCCGAGGATGCCGGGCGCTTACCGGAGCGCGGTGAATTCCTCCGCCATGTCGGGATCTATGCCTACCGTGTCGGCTTTCTGCGGGAGTATCCCCTGGACGGGGAGTGCCGGCTGGAGGAGGCCGAGGCGCTGGAGCAGCTGCGCGTCCTCTATCACGGCCACCGGATCCACGTCGCCGAGGCCCTGGAGCCGCCGGGCCACGGCGTGGATACCGAGGCCGACCTGGCGCGGGCCGAGGCGGCCCTGGCGCGTCGAGGGTAGGGCCGACCCGTCAGTCGGCGGCCTGGAGGGCGCGGAAATCCGGATGGACCTCCCGCTCGCCCGCGGCATTGTAGTGATAGAGGGCCACCGTGTAGTTCCGCGGGACCCGGCGATGGGCCTCACCGTGCTGGTTGGCCTGCATCTCCGTCCCGCTGCCCTCATCCTGAAGGATGAGGGCGGGGGGATCGTCCAGTAGCTCCACCACACGGCAGGTCCGGCCGCGGTAGTCGACGGTCCGGCCCAGGAGATCGCGGGCCTGTTTCTCGTTATCATCGCTCATGAACTCACTCATGGGTCGCTTGTGCACCAGCCCCCTGCCGCACATGCCGGCTCCGGGTCTCACTGATTCCGAGCATAGAGCGTCCCTGGCCGGCGGCCAACCCACCGGCGGCAGGGATGAAGCCGCGTCGAACTCGTTCCCGGGGACGATTCAAGTGATCAGGCTCGACTGATAGAGTCAGCCTGTCTATGCAAGACATGGAGGTCATGATGCCCGCCGAATCCAGAACCGACGCGGCTCTGAGGGAGCTAATGGGATTCCTGGATGGCATCCAGGCGGACGGTTATCTAGTGGATGACGAGGTTCTCTGGCTGGATACCTGGCTCCGCGATAACCCCTACCTTCGGTCCGATCCCGATGCCTCCGCGCTCCTGGAGGTTACGGAGGATGCCCTGCACGACGGGGTGATCACCTCGACTGAACTCCAGGAGATCGACGAGGCCATCACCCGTATGCGGGAGGCAGGCGAGCGGCGGGTAGGGGCGTCCGAAAATCGGGATGCCATTACCACGGAACTCATCGGTCTACTTCGAGGCATCACGGCCGACCAGTCACTGGTGGATGACGAGGTGGAGCGGCTGCGCTTCTGGACCCGCCGTGCGGAGGAGTGGAGCCACTGGCCGCTTTCTGAAGTCCGTCATCGGGTGGAGGAGGCCATGCGGGCTGGCTGCGTCGGCGAGCTCGAGCGCCAGGACCTCATGGGGGTCGCGGAGCGCTTGGTGGGAGGAAACCCTGCAGAGTCTGGTGCCATCCGGGGGCTTCCGGTGCAGCCGGAAGTGACGGAGGGGGTGATCCCGGTTTCCGGGAGCCGGCTGTGCCTGACGGGCCAGTTCGTCAGCGGCCCCCGGTCCCACTGCGAGCGTCGGACGAAGGAGGCGGGCGGTGCAGTGGCGGGTAACGTCAGCAAGAAGGTGGACTTCGTCGTCGTTGGGGACATCGCCAGCCGCGACTGGGCCTACAGCACCTTCGGCCGGAAGGTAGAGAAGGCCATGGAGTACGAGATCCCGGTGGTGACCGAGTTCGTGTGGCGGCAGGCCATAGACCAGCTCTAAAGGATGGAAGCTTGAACACCATCACGACCGAACAGTGCTGGGAGTACATTCGGCTCCCGAAGCGTCTCTATGGCCCCATGGAGTGGCGAGACAAGCCGAGTAACAGTGCGTATCGCCAGTGTATCCTTCAGCCGGTCTTTGGGCCCCTTCGTGATCTGTGTGGGTGACGGGCATGCCGAGGCCGGGTAGCGCCGCGGGGGTGACCCCCATTATGTTGGGGTGCCGTGTTGCTGCCCCGAAGGAGTCCGCCATGTCCGGCGAGCATGCCCTGTTCACCGCCGCCCTGGGCCTGACCGCACCCTGGCAGGTCCGGGACCTGACCTTCGATGCCGAGGTCGGCCGCATCGACTTCCAGGTCGGCTTTGCCCCCGGCAGCCGCTTTGCCTGTCCGAGCTGCGGCGCCGCCGACCAGCCGGTCCATGACACCCGGCAGCGGACCTGGCAGCACCTGCACTTCTTCGAGCACCGGGCCTACATCCATGCCGATGTCCCCCGGGTGCGCTGTGAACACTGCGGCAGGACCAGCCAGGTGGCGGTGCCCTGGGCTCGGCCCGGCAGCGGCTTCAGCCAATTGCTCGAGGCCATGGTGGTCGCCCTCGCCCAGCAGATGCCCGTGCGGGCGGTGGCCCGCCATGTCGGCCTCGGCGACGACGCCGTCTGGCGCACCCTCCATCACTACGTCGATACCGCCCGGGCGGCCGAGGACTATTCCGATGTCACCGCCATCGGCGTCGACGAGACCGCCGCCCGGCGCGGCCACCACTACATCACGTTGTTCCATGACCTCGAGACCGGCCGATTGCTCTTCGCCTGTCCGGGCCGGGACCAGCAGACGGTCGGCCACTTCGTGGCCGACCTGCGCGCCCACGGCGGGGCGCCGGAGCAGGTCACCGCCGCCTGTACCGACATGAGCCGGGCCTATATCGCCGGCCTCGGCCGCCACTTGCCGCAGGCAGCTATCACCTTCGATGCCTTCCACGTCGTCCAGTTGGCCAATACCGCCGTGGACGAGGTCCGTCGACAGGAGGTCAAGCGCGAGCCGGCCCTCAAGCACACCCGCTGGGCCTGGCTGCAGGACCCGCGCCAGCAGAAGCTCGGCCGAATCACGCAGCTCCACCACCTCTCCCGGCGGCGGCTGGAGACGGCCCGGGCCTGGCGCCTCAAGGAGGCGCTGCGGGACTTCTACCGCAGCCAGTCGGGCCGTAAGGAGGCCGAATCGCTGCTCACCGCCTGGTATCGCTGGGCCCGGCGCAGCCGGCTGGCCCCCTTCAAGCGCCTGGCGCTGACCGTGCGGGCCCACTGGGACGGCATCCTCAACGCCTTCGACAGCCGCCTGACCAACGGCCGGGTGGAAGGGCTCAATGCCCACATCCAGGCCGCGAAGGCCCGGGCACGGGGTTACCGAACCACCCGGAACCTCATCACCATGGCCTACCTGGTCGGGGCAAAGCTCAGTCAACTACCGGCGGCACCCCATACCCCAACATCTGGGGCCCGGGCCGCCTGACGCCATGGATACCGCTACCCACACAGATCTGGATAGAGCCGGTCTTTGACCGAGAGGATGTAGCCTAGCAGGGGTTGGAGGTAAGGCTGCAGTACCGTATCCCGCAGCTGATAGATGCCTGCAAGGAGAGCTATACTCTTTTCCTGTGGATGGGCCATCTTCACCGGATCTTCCAGATCGAGGTGGTCCCTCATGAGGAAAAGGCAAGCCGCCAGCACGGAAAAGCCATCTATGGCCCCCATTATCACGTCAATGATCATGATGTAGTCGACAACATCGACAGCATCGCGAGTACCACAGAGCTAAACATCAAGCCGGAATCGCTGGCCTGTGGTGAACCGGAGAACTGCTTTCGAGCCTTCCTTGACCTGTGCAACATTGAGCTAGACTCGGAATTCAGGTACGTGCATCCCATGACGAATCGACCAGTGGACCTTCTCTGATGAATTGCGAAACCATCCTTTCTTCGCTGGGCTTCGAGTGCCGTCCTGAGCCGATGGTGCAGGCTCAGGGAGAGGCCTACGCCGTGGAAACGCCGCTGGTCTTCCGGGACGGGGAGTGCATTGGCTTCTATATCATCCCCAGCGGGGATGGTTCGTTCCGGGTTACGGACAACGGCGATATCCTTGCCCATATGTACAACAGTGGCCTCACCCTGGAGGATCGGAAGAGCTGGCAGCGTCTAAAGAAGGCGGCTGCAAACGAGGGGCTGGAGCTTCTGGCTTCGGGGTTGATCTTGGGGGAGTTTCCTCCAGGGCGCCTTGAGGACGGCGTTGGTGCATTCATGAAGTTCGCATCCATCGCGGCTGAGTGGGAAGAAGAGCGCTACGGGATCCATGATGGAGTCAATCGCTTCGTAGCCGAAGTTGAGGCGGGTCTCCGTATCTGGAAACCGAATGAACCCATCATTCACGGGCCGGAAGTAGAAGGCTCTTCCGGGAAGATGCAGCCGTTTGCTCTAAAGTTCGGTGACCGGTTCGTCGATGCTATCCGCCCGGATGGGCGTGCGGTCGGAGGCGAATTGCGCAAGATCATGGATGTCGTGGATGCCCTGGAGGATAGCCGAGTAATGGTGGTTCTGGATGATCGCGAAGACCCGGTGAAGGCCCGGAGCGAAGAAAGCATCATCTCGCGAGCAGCTGATGTAATGCTCTACTCGGTCCTGGCCCAGAAGGGCGGACGGCCTCCGGAGTTCGTTCATTAGGCCCGATCCAGCCAGGAGATTCGCAGCTCCGGCGTCAATGATCTGCGCCGGACCTGCACTCTGCCGAATCGCCCTCCAAAGTTTATCCTCGTAACCTCGCTGAACCCCCTCACTTGCATCCTCCTTGGCTGCCGCTGACTGTCCGGGCCAAGACGCAACCCACCTGCAAAACGCGCGCGCAAGTGCTTGATTATGTTAAGCTGAAAACAGAAGTCTTCGGCCGTTTTTGCGGCCCCTCATTCAGTCGTAAGGGGTTGATTATGGAGAAAGAATTAGGGGTTTTATTTTGCTGCCTGGGCAACATTTGCCGCTCGCCTACGGCCCAGGGCGTCTTTACCGGTCTGCTGGAGGCGGAGGCCCCGGAGCTGGTGGACCGGGTCCGGATCGATTCCGCCGGGACTCATGCCTACCACGTGGGTAGTGCCCCGGATCGCCGGGCCACCGAGGCGGCGCGCCAGCGCGGCTATGACCTCATCGGGCAGACGGCTCGCAAGGCCGAGCCGGTGGACTTCGAGGAGTTCGACTACATCCTCGCCATGGACCACGAGAACTACGCCAATCTGGAGCGTATCGCTCCGGCGCACCATCGCGACAAGCTGCGGATGTTCCTCGATTTCGCCCCCGGCCACGAGGGCGAGGAGGTACCGGATCCCTACTACGGCGGCAGTGATGGTTTCCAGCTGGTGCTGGATCGGGTCGAGGCGGCCAGTCGAGGGTTGCTGGACGATATCCGCCAGCGGCTGGGGGCGAGGACCGGCTCCTGAAGGGGGCCCCAAGGTAGAAACCCCCGGGTCGGCTCGCGCCGATCCGGGGGTCGGGGCCCTCCGGGGGAGGGCACGGGCGCGGGATGCCCGATCAGCGCGCCGGACCATCCTCCTGGTCGGAACCGGTGTTACCTTCCCGCTCGTCTGCTCCGGCATCCTTGCCTTCCGCCGTGTCCGGGACCTCATCCGTAGTCGGTGGCTCACTGGTCTCCGGGTGCGCCTCCGCCGGTGCCTCCTCCTGCTTCACGGGGTCGTGGGTCGCGGCCGGGCTCGTCTCGGCCTCGACCTTCTCCTCGGTCGGCCGGGTGGGCTCCGGGGCCTCCGTCGCCTGCTCCTTTGGCTCGGGTGAAGGTTCCGGAGTCGATTCCGGGATTGGGTCCGGGGCGGGCTCCGCCTCGGACTCCTTCTCCACCGCCGTCCCGGTCTCGCCCTGGACCGGTTCCGGCTCGGGTTCCGGCGCCGGTGCCGGTTGTTCGGCCACTACCGGCTCGGGCTCCGCCGGCTTGGCGGGAGCGGGCTCCTCGCTCGCCTCCGCGACCGGGGCGGGGCCTTGCTCCTGCGGTTCGGCCGGAGCCGGCGTGGTTGCTTCGGCGGGTGCGGTGGTCGCCTCGGCGGTTGGCTCGGGGGCCTCTTCCCGGGGCGCGGCCTCACTTACCGACGGCGTGGGGGCCTCATCGGTCACGGGCGCGGCGGCCTCCGCGGTGGTTTCAGCTGCGGGACTCGCCGCGGGCTCGCCACTGGAGGTCTCCTCCGTACCGGTCCTGGCCGGCGTGGAAGACGGCTCGGCAGGCTCGGGGGAGGGCGCGGCCTCCTCGGCGCTGGCCGTGCTCGCCTCGGACTCCGCCGGGGAGACGGACTCCTGGCTGGTGCCGCTCTCCGCGTCGGCCTCGGTGGCCGGGGCGGCGGCCTGTTCCTCGGTGGCCTGCTGGGCAGTGCCGTCGCCCTGCTCCTCGCCGTTCGCGGTGGTGCTGCTGCGGCTACCCCGACGCCGGCGTCCGCCACGGCGACCGCGCCGGCTGGAGGAACGGCGACGGTTGCTGGAGCGGGTCTCGGAATCGCCGCCCTCGGACCCTGCTGCCTCCTGGTTCTCGCCGTCAGCGTTCGCGGTACCGGTCTCGGCAGTCTCCGCGCTCGTTTCCTGCTCGCTGGCGGCCTGCGGCTGTTGCTTCGGGCTCTGGTCCGGCTCGGCGGCCGGCCTCTTGCCTTCCTCGGGAGCCTCGGCCTCCTGGGTGGCCTCGGAGGTCGACCCGGCAGCCGCCTGCTCGGCACCGCCGCTGTTCTCGGTGCTGGAAGAGCGCTTGCGGCGGCCACCGCGGCGACGGCTGGAGCCACTGCTCTTCTCGCGGCTCTCCGGCTTCTCGGCCTCGGCGGTCTCGGCCGGGGCCTCGGTCCGGGCTGCCTCGCTGGCCCCGTTACCGCCCTTGCTGCCGCCACCCTTCTGGCCGCCCTTGTTTTCGGTCTTGCCCTCCGACTTGTTCTCGGAACGATTGCGGGACTTGTTGTTCCCCTTGCTACCGTTCCCCTCGGCCCGGGCACCCTTTTCCTCGGCCTTGTCGCCGCCCTTGCGGTTACTGTCGCCGGATTTCTGCTGACCGCCGGACTTCGCCTGGCTCCCGGATTTGGGCTGCTCGCCGCCGCTCTTCTGACCACTCCGGCCGCGGCCGCTGCGCTGGCGCTGATCGCCCCGGCGGCGGTCGTTGATGGCCTGGCTCGGCTGGGAATTGGGATCGGTATCGTCGCTGCGGGTCTTGCCGGAAGTCTCCGTGGCCGGCGCCGCACTCTTGCTGCGCGGGGTCTCCGCCCCGGGCTGGCTGCCGGTCTTCCCGCTCGGACCACTGACGGTGGAGGGGCCACCGGCCAGGCGCTGGAAGAGGCGGCGGATGACGCCGCTGCTTCCGTTGCCGCTGGTGGCAGTCCGTTTGGCCGGGGCAGGGGCGGGAGCCTCGGCCTTCGGGCTCGGTTCCGGCTTAGCCTCCGGCTCTGGCTCGGGCTGCTGGGCCGGCTCTGGCTCGGGCTGCTGGGCCGGCTCCGGGGTGGCCGCCTCCGGCTCTGCAGGCGCGGCCTCGGCCTCCGGGCGATTGGGCGCCGGCGGGACCGATACCTGGACCGCCGGCTCCTCGGATGCCGCGGCAGGGGTGCCGTGGGCGTCCGCCAGGTCGGTCTCCGGGGCACTGACCAGCTGGTAGCTGGGGCGGTCGTCGGTTCCCTGGGGGAGCTCATCGCTCCGCAGCCGCTGGACGTCGAAATTCGGCGTCTCCATGTGCGGGTTGGGGATCAAGACCACGCGCAGTTCCTGACGCTGCTCGATGGCCAGGATGCCGTCGCGCTTCTCGTTGAGGAGGAAGGTGGCCACGTCCACCGGGACCTGGGCGATGATCCGCCCGGTCTTCTCCTTCATGGCCTCCTCCTCGATGACGCGGAGGATGGAGAGCGCCAGGGACTCGCTGGCGCGGATGGTGCCCTGGCCGTGGCAGCGCGGGCAGACGATCTGGCTGTGCTCGCCCAGGGAGGGGCGCAGCCGCTGGCGTGACATCTCCAGCAGGCCGAAGCGGGAGATCCGGCCGATCTGCACCCGCGCCCGATCCGCCTTGAGGCACTCCCGCAGACGGTTCTCCACCTCGCGCTGGTGGCGCGCTGGGGTCATGTCGATGAAGTCGATGACCAGCAGGCCGCCGAGGTCGCGCAGGCGCAGCTGCCGGGCGATCTCCTCGGCCGCCTCCAGGTTGGTGCAGCGGGCCGTCTCCTCGATATCGCCGCCCTTGGTGGCGCGGGCGGAGTTGATGTCGATGGAGGTCAGCGCCTCGGTGTGGTCGATGACCAGGGCGCCGCCGGAGGGGAGGGTGACCTCCCGCTGGAAGGCGGACTCGATCTGCGACTCGATCTGGTAGCGCGTGAAGAGCGGAACCGGGTCGTCGTAGTACTTGATCCGCTTGATGTTGTGCGGCATCACCTGCTCGACGAACTCGCGCGCCTGGCGATAGGTCGCCGGTTCGTCGATGAGGATCTCCTGGATGTCCGAGCGCATGTAGTCGCGGATGGCCCGGATGATGATGTTGCTCTCCTGATAGATCAGGAAGGGCGCATCCTTCTCCGCCGCGCTGCTGATGGACTGCCAGAGGTTCAGGAGATAATCCAGGTCCCACTGGAGCTCTTCCGAGGAGCGGCCCACGCCGGCGGTGCGGACGATGAGCCCCATGTCCTCGGGAATGGTGAGCTCGCTCATGGCCTGGCGGATCTGGGCCCGATCATCCCCCTCGATGCGGCGGGAAACACCGCCGGCCCGCGGGTTGTTGGGCATCAGGACCAGGTAGCGGCCGGCCAGGCTGATGAAGGTGGTCAGCGCCGCGCCCTTGGTGCCGCGCTCCTCCTTGTCCACCTGGACGATGAGCTGCTGCCCCTCGCGCAGCGCCTCCTTGATGTTGACGCGGCCACCGCCTTCCTTCTCCGACCCGGGGGCGAAGTTCTCGGCGGCGATCTCCTTGAGGGGGAGGAAGCCGTGGCGCTCCGCGCCGTAGTCGATGAAGGCGGCTTCCAGGCTGGGCTCGATGCGGGTGATCCGGCCCTTGTAGATGTTGGCCTTCTTCTGCTCGCGGCCGGCGGCCTCGATGTCGAGATCGTAGAGGCGCTGGCCGTCCACGAGGGCAACACGCAACTCTTCGGGCTGAGTTGCGTTGAAAAGCATGCGTTTCATGTAGATCTGGCTCTCTTTCGGCGCTCGACCGCGGCAAGAGGCGGGAGCGCACGGCCAGGCCCGATATGGCCGGCGACGACGTTCAGCAGTGGTGTTCGTTGTCTGTTGTTCGGTGCCACATCCAGCCCGGCCGGGCTCTCGTCATGTCGCCATGGGAGCGCGCAACCGGTATCGCTCGGGATGGGTCGAGCGAATGAACCCCTTGAAACCTTCTCTGGAACTGCCTTCGGCGGGGTCCGGTGCACTGTGCGCGCGGACGGTTACCGCTCGAGAGGCGACGGCCCCTCTGGCCGCTCTGGTTCCCGATTTTTCCTGCGTTTCTGCTCCGGAGAAATTTCCCGTAGCAAAGCAGTAATATATCAGCCCGGGCAGGGGGCAGCAAATGCCGGAAATCGTGCAGAGTCCGCATGTTCGGGCAGTTGGGCGGGAATCGGCCCGATGCCGTTGCTCCCAGGTTGCTGCGTTCCCGGCATGGAATACGCCCGGGAAGGTTAGTATGATCCGCTCCATGTCCCAGACATCAACCAGCCCCGGCGGTCCCCGCCACGTCACCGTCTCCGCCGAGGAGGCAGGGCAGCGCATCGACAATTTCCTGGCCGCTCGCCTCAAGGGCGTTCCGCGTTCCCGGCTCTACCGCATCCTGCGCAAGGGCGAGGTGCGCGTGAACAAGGGGCGGACCCAGCCGCGCTACCGCCTGCGTGACGGCGACGTGGTCCGGATCCCGCCGGTCCGCCAGGGCGAGGAGAATGCCGCCCCGGCGCCTACCGAGGGGGTGCAGCAACGGCTTACCGACGCCATCCTCCAGGAGGAGAAGAACTACCTGGTGCTGAACAAGCCGGCGGGGTTGCCGGTCCATGGCGGCAGCGGGGTCGACTACGGCGTTATCGAGGCGCTGCGCGCCGCACGCCCGGAGGCGCCCTTCCTGGAGCTGGTCCATCGCCTGGACCGGGAGACCTCCGGCTGTCTGCTCATCGCCAAGCGGCGCAGCTGGCTGCGCGCCCTCAACGACCTGCTGAGCCGGGGCGAGTTCGACAAGCGCTACTTCGCCCTGGTACGCGGTGACTGGGACGGCGGCCTGGTGGAGGCGCCGCTGCGCCGGGATGTGCGCCGGGGCGGGGAGCGGGTGGTGGAGGTCCGTCCCGACGGCCGCGAGGCGCGCACGCGCTTCACGCCGGTGGCGCGCTTCGGCGACGCGACGCTGATGGACGTGATCCTCTATACCGGCCGGACCCACCAGGTTCGCGTCCACGCCGCCCATGCAGGCCATCCGCTGGCCGGGGACGAGCGCTACGGCGACGAGGGCTTCAATCGACGCATGCGCGAGCTGGGACTGCGGCGACTGTTTCTCCACGCCCACCACCTCGGCGTCACGCTGCCCGATGAGACGGAACTCTCGGTGAGCGCGCCGCTGGAGCCGGGACTGCAGGCGCTCATCGACCGACTGGAGGCCCAGCATGGCTGAGCGGCGGCTGATGATCTTCGACTGGGACGGTACCCTCATGGACTCCGAGGCGCGCATCGTTGCCGCCATGCAGGGGGCCTGCCGCGATCTCGGCCTGGAAGTCCCGGATCGCGAGCGCGCCTGCGACGTCATCGGGCTGGGTCTGGCCGAGGCACTCCACCGGCTGGTTCCGGACCTGCCGGATCACCGCCACGCCGAGATGGCGAAGCGCTATCGCTACTACTACCTGGAGGCCGACCCGACGCCGACGCCGCTCTTCCCCGGGGCGATGGAGCTGCTGGAGGGGCTGGAGGCCGCCGGCCATCTGCTGGCCGTGGCCACCGGCAAGGGCAAGGCCGGCCTGGAACAGGCCCTGGCCGAATCCGGCCTCGTCGGTCGCTTCCACGCCACCCGTACGGCGGAGGAGACCCGCTCCAAGCCGCATCCCCAGATGCTGGAAGAGCTGCTGGACTTTACCGGCTGCGAACCCCACGAGGCGGTGATGGTCGGAGATACGGAGTACGACCTCCTCATGGCCCGCAACGCCGGCATGCCGGCGGTGGGTGTGACCTGGGGCGTACACTGGCCGGAAAGGCTGCGGGAGACTGGGCCCGAGGCCCTGGTCTCGACGATGGATGAACTGGCGCGCTGGCTCCACGGCGGCGGGCAACGGGAGGATGAATCGGCATGAGCGACGGGAACCCGCAGGGCGATGGGAACGGGCAGGGCGGCCAGTGGGAGCGCGACGTCCTCAATCGCCTGGCCTTCGCCAGCCTCAATGAGCAGCGCCGCGCCCGGCGCTGGGGGATCTTCTTCAAGGCGCTGATCCTCGCCTACCTCATCGCAGTGCTCTACCTGCTCATCCCCACGGATATGGACGCGCCGGCCACCGGCGGCCCGCATACCGCCGTGGTGGATGTCCCCGGCGTCATCTCCGCTGACAGCCGCGCCAGCGCCGATATCGTCACCCGCGGGGTGGAGGCGGCGCTGGAGGACCCGCAGACCGAGGGCGTGATCCTGCGGATCAACTCCCCCGGCGGCAGCCCGGTCCAGGCCGGTTACCTGTTCGATGACATCCAGCGCCTGCGCAAGGAGCACGAGGAGACGCCGATCCATGCGGTGATCACCGACATCGGCGCCTCCGGCGGCTACTACGTCGCCGCCGCCGCGGAGAAGGTCTACGCCAACCGCTCCTCCATCGTCGGCTCCATCGGCGTGACCATGAGCTCCTTCAGCCCGTCCAGCTTCGGCTTCGACGAGGTCATCGAGCGCCTGGGCATCGAGCGCCGCCTGCTCACGGCCGGGGAGCACAAGGATCTCCTGGATCCCTTCCAGCCCCTGCCGGAGGCCGATGCGGCCCACATGCAGGCGGTGCTCGACCGGATGCACCAGCAGTTCATCACCGCCGTGAAGGAGGGCCGGGGCGATCGGCTGAAGACCGGGGGCGAGACGCCGCTCTTCTCCGGCCTGGTCTGGACCGGCGAGCGCGGCGTGGAACTGGGGCTGGTGGATGGTCTGGCCTCGCCGGCCGAGGTCGCCCGGGAGGAGATCGGGGCGGAGACCATGGTCGACTTCACCCCGCGCGAGCGCTACCTGGACCGCCTCATGGACCGCTTCGGCGCCGCCCTGGGCCGCGGGATCGCCCAGGTCCTGGGGCCGGATACGCCGGTCCTGCGCTGAGGGATGGGGCACGTCGTTCCCGCGCAGGCGGGAACCTCGATAACCTGGCCACCGGGGCTCGAACTGCCTCCTAGGGCCTGTTCTCGGGGTTCCGGACTGGCGCTGGCGCGCCATCTGGAACGACGGGGGTTGTATTACCGGAACGACGGGGGTGGGTCAGGGCAGGGTCTCGCCCGCCGCCTCCAGCATCCGTACCAGCCGGATGAGGGGGAGCCCGACCAGGGCGGCGGGGTCTTCCCCCTCGATGGCGTCGAAGAGCACCACCCCCAATCCCTCCGACTTGAAGCCGCCGGCGCAGTCCACCGGATTCTCGGCAGCCACGTAGCGCTCGATCATCGCGTCATCCAGCTCCCGGAAGCGGACCCGGGTGTGCTCCACCGCCACCTGTGCCTCGCCGGTGGCCGCGTCCACCAGCGCCAGGCCGGTATGGAAGGTGACCGTGCGTCCGGAGGCGCCGCGTAGCTGCTCCCGGGCGGTGGCGGCATCCCCCGGCTTGCCCAGGATGGTGCCGTCGCGCTCGCTGACCTGGTCGGAGCCGATGGCCAGCCCTGTTGGCCGCCCCTCGGCCACCGCCCGCGCCTTGGACTCCGCCAGGCGGACTACGAGTTCGTCGGCGCTCTCGCCGGGGCGGGGGGACTCGTCGATGTCCGGCGAGGCGACCTCGAAGTCCCGTCCCAGGCGGCCCAGCAGCTCCCGGCGGTAGGGGGAGCCGGAGGCCAGGATCCAGTCGCTCAATTCCCGATCCGGGCCGCCTGCTCGGCGGCGTTACCGATGTAGGTGGCGGGGGTCAGGGCCTTGAGCCGCTCCTTGGCATCGTCCGGGATGGGCAGGTCCTCGACGAAGGCGCGCACCCCCTCGGCGTCGATGGCGTGGCCCCGGGTGAGCTCCTTGAGCCGCTCGTAGGGCTGGTCCACGCCGTGGCGGCGCATGACCGTCTGGATGGCCTCGGCCAGTACTTCCCAGCTGCCGTCCAGGTCCTCGGCCAGCCGCTCCCGGTTCGCCTCCAGCTTGCCCAGCCCCTTGAGGGCGGAGCGGTAGGCGATGACCGAGTGGGCCACGCCCGTCCCCAGATTGCGTAGGGCGGTGGAGTCGGTGAGGTCGCGCTGGAAGCGGGAAATGGGGAGCTTGCGCGCCAGGTGGCCGAAGATGGCGTCCGCCATGCCCAGGTTGCCCTCGGCGTTCTCGAAGTCGATGGGGTTCACCTTGTGCGGCATGGTGGACGAGCCCACCTCACCGGCCACCGTGCGTTGCCGGAAGTAGCCCCAGGAGATGTAGCCCCAGATGTCCCGGCAGAGGTCGGTGAGGACGGTATTGAACCGGGTGGTGGCGTCGAACAGCTCGGCGATCCAGTCGTGGGGCTCGATCTGGGTGGTGTAGGGATTCCAGTCCAGCCCCAGGTCGCGGACGAAGCTGCGCGCCAGGCCCGGCCAGTCCACCTCGGGGTAGGCGGCGTAGTGGGCGTTGTAGTTGCCCACGGCGCCGTTGATCTTGCCCAGGATGGGGACCATCACCACCTGTTCGCGCTGCCGGCGCAGCCGGAAGGCGACGTTGGCCATCTCCTTGCCCAGGGTGGTGGGGGAGGCCGGCTGGCCGTGGGTGCGCGCGAGCATGGGGACGGTGGCCAGCTCGTCGGCGAGCTGGCTGACCCGGTCGATGAGCTCGTCCATGGCCGGCAGCAGGGCCTGGGTCCGCGCCTCGCGCAGCATCAGTGCCCAGGCGAGGTTGTTGATGTCCTCGGAGGTGCAGGCGAAGTGGATGAACTCGCTCACCGCCTCCAGCTCGGCGTTACCGGCGATGCGCTCCTTGAGGTAGTACTCCACCGCCTTGACGTCGTGGTTGGTGGTGGCCTCGATGGCCTTGACCCGTTCGGCGGCGGCCTCGTCGAAGCCGTCAACGATGGCGTCCAGGAGCTGGCGCGCCTCGTCGGAAAAGGCGGGGACCTCCGGGATGCCGGAGCGGTCGGCCAGCATCTGCAGCCAGCGCACCTCCACCACAACCCGGTGGCGGATGAGGCCGTATTCGCTGAAGACCGGCCGCAGCTCCTCCGTCCGGCCGCCGTAGCGGCCGTCGATGGGGGAGATGGCGGTGAGGTTGGAGAGTTCCATATCGCCTCCTCAGGCGGCCAGCTGGCGCAGGACGTAGGGGAGGATCCCGCCGTGGCGGTAGTACTCCACCTCCTGCGGGGTGTCGATGCGGACCCGGGCGGTGAAGGTGGTCTCGCCGCCGTCGGCCGTGGTGGCGGTGACCGTCACCTGGTCGGCGGAGCCGTCCCCCAGACCGGCGAGGGCGAAGGTCTCGGTGCCGTCCAGGCCCAGGGAGTCGGCGGTGTCACCGTCCCGGAACTGCAACGGCAGGATCCCCATGCCCACGAGGTTGGAGCGGTGGATGCGCTCGTAGCTCTCGGCGATGACAGCGCGCACCCCCAGCAGGCGCGGCCCCTTGGCCGCCCAGTCACGGGAGGAGCCGGAGCCGTACTCCTTGCCGGCCAGGACCACCAGCGGGGTCCCCTCCTCGGCGTAGCGCATGGCCGCATCATAGATGGGCATGACCTTGCCGCTGGGCTGATGGGCGGTCCAGCCGCCCTCGGTATCCGGCGCCAGTCGGTTGCGGAAGCGGGGGTTGGCGAAGGTCCCGCGCATCATGACCTCGTGGTTGCCGCGCCGGGCGCCGTAGGAGTTGAACTCCGCCGGCTCCACGCCGTTCTCCCGCAGATAGTGGCCCGCGGGGCTGTCCGCGGCGATGCTGCCGGCCGGGGAGATGTGGTCGGTGGTCACGGAATCGCCCACTACGGCCAGAGCGCGGGCCCCGGTGATGTCGCCCACCGGTTCTGGCTCCGGCTGGATCCCCTCGAAGAAGGGCGGGCGGCGGATGTAGGTGGAGTCCTCGGCCCAGTCGTAGAGGCGGCCGCCGGGGGCGGTGAGGGCCTCCCAGCGCTCGCCGCCGGCGAAGACGTCGGCGTAGGCCTGCTCGAAGGCGTCCGCGCGGACGTGATCGCGGACCAGCGCCTGGATCTCCGCCTGACTCGGCCAGATATCCCGCAGGTAGACGGCATTGCCGTCGGCATCGGTGCCCAGCGCATCGTTGTAGGGGTCGATGTCCATGCGGCCGGCCAGGGCGTAGGCCACGACCAGCGGCGGCGAGGCGAGGTAGTTCATCCGCACCTCGGAATGGATGCGGCCCTCGAAGTTGCGGTTGCCCGAGAGGATGGAGCAGACCACCAGGTCGTCCTCGCGGATGGCGTGGCTGATGGACTCGTCCAGCGGGCCGGAGTTGCCGATGCAGGTGGTGCAGCCGTAGCCCACCACGTCGAAGCCCAGCCCCTCCAGGTCGTCCAGCAGGCCGGCGTGCTCCAGGTAGTCGGTGACCACGCGGGACCCCGGGCCCAGGGAGGTCTTCACCCACGGCTTGACCTGCAGGCCGCGTTCCAGCGCCTTCTTGGCCAGCAGGCCGGCGCCGAGCATCACCGAGGGGTTGGAGGTGTTGGTGCAGGAGGTGATGGCGGCGATGACCACCATGCCGTCATCCAGGTAGAAGCTCTCGCCGTTGCGCTCCACGCGGACCTTGCCGCGGTGGTCCCCCTGGTGCTCCACCCCGGGGGCGGTGTGGCCGCCCTCGGCGGCGAAACGCTCGGTCTCGCGGTCCTCGCGCGGGACCATGCCGCGCTCGGAGAGGATGCCGTCCAGCGACTCGCGGATGGGGCGCCGCGCCTGGGACAGCGCGATCCGGTCCTGGGGGCGGCGGGGGCCGGCGAGGCTGGGCTCGATAGTGGCCAGATCCAGCTCCACCACGCTGGTGTAGGCGGCCTCGGGGGCGCCGCTCTCGCGGAAGAGCCCCTGGGCGCGGGCGTAGGCCTCCACCCGGGCGACCTGATCCTCGCTGCGGCCGGTGAGCCGCAGATAGTCCAGGGTGGCGGTGTCCACCGGGAAGATCCCGCAGGTGGCGCCGTACTCGGGGGCCATGTTGGCGATAGTGGCGCGGTCGGCGATGGGGAGCTCGTCCAGCCCGTCGCCGAAGAACTCCACGAACTTGCCCACCACGCCGTGGGCGCGCAGCTGCTCGACGATGGTGAGGACCAGGTCGGTGGCGGTGGCCCCCTCGGGGAGCTGGCCGGTGAGGCGGAAGCCGACCACCTGCGGGACCAGCATGGAGATGGGCTGGCCGAGCATGGCCGCCTCTGCCTCGATACCGCCCACGCCCCAGCCGAGGACACCCAGGCCGTTGATCATGGGGGTGTGGGAGTCGGTCCCCACCAGGGTGTCCGGCCAGGCCCACTGGGCGCCGTCCGGGCCCTCGGCGCCGAAGACCACGCGGCCCAGGTGCTCCAGGTTGATCTGGTGGACGATGCCCTTGCCCGGCGGCACCGCCTTGAAGTTGGCGAAGGAGCCCTGGCCCCACTTGAGGAAGGTATAGCGCTCGCGGTTGCGCTGATACTCCAGCGCCTCGTTGAGGCCGTAGGCCTCGCCGTTGCCGTAGTGGTCCACCTGGACCGAGTGGTCGATGACCAGCTCCGCCGGCTGCAGCGGATTGATGTGCTCCGGGTCGCCGCCGAGCTCGGCCATGGCATCGCGCATGGCGGCCAGATCCACCACCGCCGGGACGCCGGTGAAGTCCTGCATGAGCACGCGCGCCGGGCGGAAGGCGATCTCGTGGGCCGGCTCGGCCTGCGGATCCCAGTTGGCGAGCCGCTGGATGTCCTCCGCGGTGACGGTACGCCCGTCCTCGTGGCGCAGGAGGTTCTCCAGCAGGATCTTCAGGGAGTAGGGTAGGCGCTCGCTGCCGGGCACGGCGTCCAGGCGGACATAGCGGTACCGGTTGCCACCCGCTTCGAGCTCGGCGCGGGCCTGGAAGCTGTCGGTCATGGGGCCTCCTCGTGGGCAAAGGGGCGCGGAGACCAGGGGTGGTGGCCGCGCCGGGGGCTGTTCGGATGGGGCGCAGTATACCGGGCCCGGGCGGGCGCGGGGAAGCGGACTAGCCGGCCCGGGAGGGTTGGTCGGCGGATCCGGTCGGCGGCGAACCGGGGCGGCCGATGTGGAAGCCCTGGGCGTAATCGATGCCGAGGCCGCGGACCACCTCCAGGACCTCGGTGCTGTGGACGAATTCGGCCACCGTCTCGATCCCCAGGCGGTGGGCGAAGCTGCGGATGGTGTCCACCACTACCCGGGCCGCCGGCTCCCGGTCGAGTTCGCGGATGAGGCTGGCGTCGATCTTCAGTAGGTCGACCTCGAGCTTGGTGATGTACTCGAAGTTGGCGAAGCCGGCCCCGAAATCGTCGATGGCGAAGCGGCAGCCCAGGGCCCGGGCGCGCTCCATGAAGCGGGCGAAACGCTCCGGCTCGCTCAGCCCCTCGGACTCCAGGATCTCGAAGACCACCCGGTCGCCGGTGCCGGTCCGCTCCACCGTGCCGAGGATGGCCTCCACCGTGGCCTCGTCCAGGATATCGCTCATGGAGAGGTTCAGGCTGAAGTGTTCCGGGCGGTGGGCGAAGTCGCGGCAGGCACGGTCGACCATGGCCAGCGTGATCCGGGGATAGAGTCGCGTGGTGTGGGCCGCTGGCAGGAACTCGCCGGGGAGGATTACCCGACCATCGGCGGTATGCAGCCGGGCCAGGCACTCGAAGTGGGTGATATGGCCGCTGCCGAGGTCGAGGATGGGCTGGTAGGCCGGTTCCACGCGGCCGGCATCCAGCGCCTCGCGCAGGACCTGCACGCGCCGGATATTCTCGCCGTACTCCCGGTGGGTCTCCAGCCCCTCGCTGTAGGGGAGCCAGTCCAGGTGGCGCGAGCGAGCGGTCTTGAGCGCCAGGTCCGCCGCGGTAAAGGGTTCCACCAGCCCCTGATCGCCACTGACTACGCCGGCGGTGACGCCCAGGATGACCCCGACATCGGTATCGCCGCTGAAGGACGTGGCGCGGACGGCATCCACCAATCGTGCCGCCAGTCGTTCCGGGGGCGGATGGTTGCCGCAGCCGGCGTAGAGGAGGGCGTATTCATCGGCCCCGACGCGGTAGAGGGGGCCGATCCCGTCCGGCAGGCTGGCGCTCAGGCGTGCGGCTACCTCGCGGAGGATGGCATCCCCCGTGGCATGGCCGAAGAAGTCGTTGATCTCCCGGAAGTTGTCGATGTTCAACAGGAGCAGGACGGGGTCGCTGGTCCGCTCCAGGTCGGCCAGCAGGCGGGCGCGATTGGGCAGGCCGGTGAGGTCGTCGATGTAGAGCTGATGGCGCAGCGCCACCGAGGCCTCCTGCAGCCGCTCCCGGGCCTGTTCCAGGGCGGTGATGTCCGTGAGGCTGACGACGTAGGCCCCCTCTTCGGCGGAGGGGAGGGCCCGCGCATTGACGTCGAAGACCCAGCGGCGGTCCTGGCGGCGCAGCACCGCCTTGTGGACCCGGTCCGGCTGGTCGGCGCATCGCTGGACCCAGTCGGGATCACCGGGGGCGAGGACCGTAGGGTCCTCCTCCTCTTCGAAGAGCCGGCTGATACAGCCGTGATCGGCCCCGAAGGCCTCCAGATCGCCGTACTCCGGGAAGAGCTGGAAGAAGGCGGCATTCACCTCGGTCGGTTGGCTGCCGTCGGTGAGGAGGATGATCTCGGGCAGGGCATCCAGCAGGTTCCGCTGCAGGGCCTGCTGGCGTTCCAGGTTGCGGGTGCGGGCGGCGACCTGCCCTTCCAGGTTGGTGTTCAACTGTTCCAGTCTGCGTTCGCGATCGTCGAGCAGCGCCACCATGGCGCGAGTCTCGCGCTGCATCTCCCGGCTCCGGGCCATGAGCAGGCCGAAGAGGCTGCCCACCAGCGCTGGGATGAGATAGATCGAGGGGGTGATATCGGGGAGCGGGACGTGCTGTACGAACAGGTGCTGGACAACGGCGAAGGTGACCACGACGAGGGCCGAGGGCACCATCCAGACGAGATAGTGGGTCAGGCGCTTGCGTCCGTGCAGCCGGGGTATACGGTCTTCGACGTCGGCTCGGCCCATGGTTCCCGCCGGTTGGATAGTGGAGGCCATCCTATGCCGGCCACCGGACCGCTACAAGTGCCCGGTGGTTCATGCCGTCAGGAGGGGTCGGTCCGGCGCAGCAGTTCGCCGGCGGTGTTGATGAGCTTGCGCCGACCGAAGATGAGCCGCCAGCGGCTTCCACCCACCTGGCGCCAGAGCACGGCGCAGCGGATGGCCGCGAGCAGCAGGGCGCGGACGCGGTTGGCGCTGTCCGCCCGCTCCAGGTGGCCCTCGGAGCCGCGCACCAGGATCTGCGGGCGCAGGGGGCTGATGACCTCGGAATAGACCTCCGCCAGTGCGGCGACGGTGTTGTCGTGGGTGAGGCCGAAGGCCTCTTCCTGGCGGCGCGCCCCCTCCAGTCCTTCGCCCAGGGCATTCATGCGCGTACTGTCCTTGCTCAGCTTGCGCTCCAGGATGAGAGCGCCCAGACCGTACTGGGTAATCTGCATGTTGGCGCGCTGGCCGCCCAGCTGCTCCCCCAGGCGGCGGAGTCCGTAGGCCACGCCGTCCACACCGCCGAAGACATCGGCGGTGTCCTGCGGATCACGGACGAAGAGGGTGCCCAGGGTGGTCTTCAGCCACTGCGCATCGGCCATGCCGTTGGTGGCGATCTGGTTGACCAGTCCGGCGGCCTGGAAGACCCCGGCCAGGGCCAGGGTGCGGTCGCGATCAGTACCCTTCATGCATTGGCTCCGCTAGGGGCGCCCACGGCAATTCCGGGGGCGTCGGTGGTATCGATGGTGGCCCCGCCCAGGCAGACCTCGCCGTCGTAGAGGACGACTGCCTGGCCGGGGGTTACCGCGCGTTCCGGTTCGTCGAAATGGACGGTGAGCCGGTCGCCGTTGGCGTCGATGGTGGCCGGGCGGTCCGGTTGGCGGTAGCGGGTGCGGACGGTGCAGTGGCGCGGCAGCTCCGGCGGTTCGCCGGCGATCCAGTGCAGGCCGGAGGCGATGAGTTCCCGGCTCATGAGCCAGGGGTGGTCGCCGCCCTGGGCGACAATGAGGGCGTTTTCCCCCGGCGCCTTGCCGACCACGAACCAGGGCCGGTCGGGATAGCCGCGCACGCCCCCCAGGCCCAGCCCCTGGCGCTGGCCCAGGGTGTAGAAGGCCAGCCCCTGGTGTTCACCCACGCGGTCGCCCTCGGGGGTGACCATGGGGCCGGGCTCGGTGGCCAGGTAGCGGCTCAGGAAGGCGCGGAAGTCCTGCTCGCCGATGAAGCAGATGCCGGTGGAGTCGCGCTTGTGGGCGGTGCTCAGCCCCAGCCGCTCGGCCTCGGCGCGGACCTCGTCCTTGGTGAGTTCTCCCAGGGGGAAGCGGGCGGCGGCGAGCTGGTCCTGGTCGAGGCCGTGGAGGAAGTAGGTCTGGTCCTTGTTGGCGTCCACGGCGCGCAGGAGCTGCCAGTGGCCGTCGCGGTGGCGTCGGCGGGCGTAGTGGCCGGTGGCCACTGCCTCGGCGCCCCGGGCACGGGCGTGTTCCAGGAAGGTGCCGAACTTGATCTCGGTATTGCAGAGGATGTCGGGGTTGGGGGTCCGACCGGCCTCGTATTCGGCGAGGAAGCGGGCGAAGACGCGCTCGCGGTAATCGGCGATGAAGTCCACGGCCGAGAGGGGCAGTTCCAGCGCGCGTGCCACGGCCCGGGCGTCGGCGTAGTCCTGCTCGGCGGGGCAGGGCTCGCCGGGGGCCGGCTCCCAGTTGCGCATAAAGATCCCCTGGACATCGTGGCCGGCCGCGGCCAGCCGGGCGGCGGCGACGGAGGAGTCGACACCACCGGAGAGGCCGACCACGAGGCGCTCGTGCTCGACGGGAATCTTGTCAGCCAGGGCTTCCATGGCGGCCATTGTACGGGATGGGGGTGGTGGCGATAACGGTAGTCGGTGATACCAGGTTGGGGCTGTCGAGGTCGGAGGCTTCCTCTGGGGCGTCTTTCATCCGGCCGGGAAGGGGGTAGCCAGGGACGCGAGGACCATCCCTGGCGCTCCACGGCGGCCGTCCATGGCCGCCGAGGCCCTGGCTACCCCCTTCCCGGCCGGATGAAAGGCGCTGGGGTTGTTTCGGATGTAGACGAAGCCTTCGAGGTTCCTGGTTTCTCCCGGCCTATAGGCTGGCTTGCTCACACCTCCTGCAACACCGTCAGGGGATAGCGCTCCCCGCGTAGATAGTCCTCCAGCGTCCGGGCCACCAGGGGGCTGCGCAGGCGTCCGCTGGCCCCGGCTTCGCGGACCTCCTCGGCGGTGAGCCAGTGGGTGGCCAGGATATCGGCGTCCCGCTCTCGTCCCGCGATCTCCTCGCCCACGCTGCCGGCGAAGGTGAAGCGCATGAAGGTGGAGCCGTCCGGTGCGCCGTCCCAGCGGTAGATCCCGACCAGCGCTCCCGGTGTGAAGTCGCGCCGCGTCTCCTCGGCCACCTCCCGGATCACCGCGGCCTCCAGCGATTCCCCGGGTTCCAGGTGGCCGGCGGGCTGGTTGAGCACCCGGTTGCCCTCGGCATCGGCCTCCTCCACCAGGAGGTAGCGGCCGTCGGCCTCGATAACGGCGGCGACGGTGGTGCGGGGTTTCCAGACCATGCGAGTGCTCCGGGTGGGGATGGCTTCGATATCCTCCTAGTGTGCATGATCGGAGCGGAGTCGCGGAGGGGTATGCTCCGTGCAGATAGCCCGGGCGGGGGAAGCCTCGGTCAGGGCCTCGGCGGCCATGGATGGCCGCCGTGGAGCGCCAGGGACGGTCCTCGCGTCCCTGACCGAGGCTTCCCCCGGCCCGGGGTGTCTGCCCTTTCGGAGCCCCGGTCAGGCAGTCCCTCTTCGCAACGGGATACGGGATGATTCTCGCGTCCCTGGACGAGGAGTCCCCGGCTCCCGGGAAACCTGCCCCGAAGGGATGAGAAGGACTACGGAATGGCAGCGCCGGGAAAAGGCTCCCGGTTCCCGCACCGCGCCCGTTCCAGTAGACTTTCGCCCCGGAATTCGGCCCCAGCGCCAACGCACAGCACTCAGGAGCGACAACCGCATGGCCTTCGACAAGATCCAGCTGCCCGCCACCGGCGAGGCCATTACCGCCGACGACAACTGCAACCTCCACATCCCCGACCACCCCGTCATCCCCTACATTGAGGGCGACGGTACCGGCGTGGACATCTCCCCGGTGATGAAGCGGGTGGTGGATGCCGCGGTGGAGAAGGCCTATGGCGGCAAGCGCGCCATCAGCTGGATGGAGATCTACGCCGGCGAGAAGGCCAACCACGTCTACGGCGAGGAGATCTGGCTGCCGGCGGAGACCATGGAGGCCATCCGCACCTACAAGGTCGCCATCAAGGGGCCGCTGACCACGCCGGTGGGCGAGGGGATCCGGTCGCTCAACGTCGCCCTGCGCCAGGACCTGGACCTCTACACCTGCCTGCGCCCGGTGCGCTACTACGACGGTACCCCCAGCCCCCTCAAGGAGCCGGAGAAGACCGACATGGTCATCTTCCGGGAGAACTCCGAGGACATCTACGCCGGCATCGAGTGGCAGGCCGGCACCCCGGAGGTGAAGAAGGTCATCGACTTCCTCCAGGACGAGATGGGCGTGAACAGGATCCGCTTCCCGGAGACCTCCGGCATCGGCGTGAAGCCGGTCTCGGAGGAGGGGACCAAGCGGCTGGTGCGCAAGGCCATCCAGTACGCCATCGACCAGGACCGCCCCTCGGTGACCCTGGTGCACAAGGGCAACATCATGAAGTTCACCGAGGGCTCCTTCAAAGCCTGGGGCTACGAGCTGGCCAGGGAGGAGTTCGGCGCCATCGAGCTGGACGGCGGCCCGTGGCTGACCTTCAGGAATCCGAAGACCGGCCGGGACATCGTGGTCAAGGACGCCATCGCCGATGCCTTCCTGCAGCAGATCCTGCTGCGCCCGGAGGACTACGACGTCATCGCCACCCTGAACCTCAACGGCGACTACATCTCCGACGCCCTGGCCGCCCAGGTCGGCGGCATCGGCATCGCCCCGGGAGCCAACCTCTCCGACACCACGGCCCTGTTCGAGGCGACCCACGGCACCGCGCCCAAGTACGCCGGCCAGGACAAGGTCAACCCCGGCTCCATCATCCTCTCCGCCGAGATGATGCTGCGCCACCTGGGCTGGAACGAGGCCGCCGATCTCATCGTGGCCGGCATGGCCGGTTCCATCCGGGAAGGCGTGGTGACCTACGACTTCGCCCGCCTCATGGACCACGCCACCGAGGTGGGCAGCGCCGGCTTCGGCGAGGCCATCATCGCCCGCATGGGGGGCTGAGGCCTCGCGATTCCCGAGCCGTCAGGCCTCCGGAAGCGGCTGGATCCGGCGGGCCTGCAGGCCCTTGGGGCTCTCGTGGAGTTCGAAGGCGACGGGCTGGCCCCGGCGCAGGGTCCGGAAGCCCTCCATGTCGATGGCGCTGAAGTGGGCGAAGATATCTTCACCCCCCTGCTCGGGGCGGATGAAGCCATACCCCTTGGCATTGTTGAACCATTTCACGATTCCGGCGGGCATGGGCTGGCCTGCAGCATTGAGTGAGCCTGAACCGGCGGGCGCCGGTCCCCCTGGCAGGCTACTACCCGGCCGCCTGTCCCTTGAAAACTGGCCCAGCCGGCCCCCACCGTCAAGGGAGTGGCCGGGGATCGTACCGATTCACTGAACAGGGCCGTGCCCGGAAGGAATACCCTTTCTTTACAGTGGTTTGTGGCCCTGCTCTTGGCCGCGACAGTGTGTTGATATACTCTGCCAACAGGGTCGCGGCACAGGGTCGGAACCCGATCCTCGGCACCCCGGTCCAAAGGACATAGCGGAGACATGAGCGAAGAACGTCCGGAAGATGGCGATGAGGGCCTGGCAGTCGAGCCGGGCAGGCCGAAGCTCAAGCGGCCGCCCATGTACAAGGTCCTCATCCACAATGACGACTACACGCCCATGGACTTCGTGGTCCATATCCTGGAGAAGTTCTTCGGGATGGGACGGGAGAAGGCGACCCAGGTGATGCTCCAGGTTCATACCCGGGGCGTCGGTGTGGCGGGGGTCTATACTCGGGAGGTGGCCGAGACCAAGGTGGCTCAGGTCAACGACTACGCCCGGGAACACGATCACCCGCTCAAGTGCACGATGGAGGCGGCGTAACCGCCGGTGGACGCAGATGCTTAGTAAAGAGCTCGAATTCACGCTCAATCTCGCCTTCAAGGAGGCGCGCGACAAGCACCACGAGTTCATGACCGTGGAGCACCTGCTGCTTGCGCTGCTGGACAATCCGTCCGCGGCGGAGGTCCTGCGTGCCTGCGGTGTGGACCTGGAGCGTCTGCGCCAGGATCTTACCGAGTTCATCGATGAGACCACCCCGCTGCTACCCGAGGGCGATACCTCGGACACGCAGCCCACGCTGGGCTTTCAGCGGGTGCTGCAGCGGGCGCTGTTCCACGTCCAGGCCTCGGGGAAGAACGAGGTGACCGGCGCCAACGTGCTGGTGGCCATCTTCAACGAGCAGGAGTCCCAGGCGGTCTTCTTCCTCAACAAGCACGACGTCACCCGCTACGACGTGGTCAACTACCTCTCCCACGGCATCTCCAAAGTGGGGGACGACGAGGAGGAGGATGACAGCGACGAGGGCATGTCCGGCTCCGCCGAGGAGGACGAAGAAGGCGCCGAGGAGGGCGGGTCGCCGCTGAAGCAGTTCGCCACCAACCTCAATGACCAGGCGCGCCGGGGTCGCATCGACCCGCTCATTGGCCGCGCCAACGAGATCGAGCGGACCATCCAGATCCTCAGCCGCCGTCGCAAGAACAACCCGCTCTACGTGGGAGAGGCCGGCGTGGGCAAGACCGCACTGGCCGAGGGGTTGGCGCGCAAGATCGTCGATGGCGAGGTGCCGGAGATCCTCTCGGAGAGCACCGTCTACGCCCTGGATCTGGGCGCCCTGCTGGCCGGTACCAAGTACCGTGGCGACTTCGAGAAGCGCCTCAAGGCGGTACTGGCCCAGCTCAAGAAGGACAAGGGCTCTATCCTCTACATCGACGAGATCCACACCATTATCGGGGCCGGCGCGGCCTCCGGCGGGGTGATGGACGCCTCCAACCTGCTCAAGCCCATGCTGGCCTCGGGTGAGCTCAAGTGCATCGGCTCCACCACCTACCAGGAGTACCGCGGGATCTTCGAGAAGGATCGGGCGCTGTCCCGCCGGTTCCAGAAGATCGACGTGCCGGAGCCCACGGTGGACGAGACGGTGCAGATCCTCGAGGGTCTCAAGGGTCGCTACGAGGACCACCACAAGGTCCGCTACACCAAGCCGGCGCTGCAGGCCGCGGCCGGCCTGTCGGAGCGGTACATTACCGACCGCTTCCTCCCGGACAAGGCCATCGACGTCATCGACGAGGCCGGGGCCAACATGAACCTGCTACCGCCCTCCCGGCGCAAGAAGACCATCGGGGTCAAGGACGTGGAGGCCATCGTGGCCCGTGCCGCCCGCATCCCGCCGAAGCAGGTCTCCAAGTCGGACAAGGAGGTGCTGCGCAGCCTGGAGGAGGACCTCAAGCGGGTCATCTTCGGCCAGGACGACGCCATCGATACCTTGACCTCGGCCATCAAGATGTCCCGCTCCGGGCTGGGTCGGGAGGACCGTCCCATCGGCTCCTTCCTCTTCTCCGGCCCCACCGGGGTGGGCAAGACCGAGGTCACCCGGCAGCTGGCCAACACCCTGGGTGTGGAACTCATCCGCTTCGACATGTCCGAGTACATGGAGGCGCACACCGTCTCCCGACTCATCGGGGCTCCTCCGGGCTATGTCGGTTTCGACCAGGGCGGTCTGCTCACCGAGGCGGTGACCAAGCACCCCCACTCGGTGGTCCTGCTCGACGAGATCGAGAAGGCGCACCCGGATGTCTACAACCTGCTGCTGCAGGTGATGGATCACGGCTCGCTCACCGATAACAATGGCCGGCAGGCGGATTTCCGCAACGTCATCCTGGTGATGACCTCCAACGCCGGGGCGGAGCAGATGAACCGCCGGTCCATCGGCTTCCGGACCCAGGACCACTCCACCGACGGCAGCGAGGCCATCAACCGGACCTTCACGCCGGAGTTCCGCAATCGGCTGGATGCCATTATCCAGTTCGATGCCCTCTCCCAGGAGCAGGTCGTCAACGTGGTGGACAAGTTCGTTGCCGAACTGGAGGCGCAGCTCATGGATCGCCACGTCTCCATCGAGGTGGACGAGGCGGCTCGGGACTGGCTGGCCGAGCGGGGCTACGACCCGGCCATGGGGGCACGACCCATGAGCCGGATCATCCAGGAGCACATCAAGAAGCCGCTGGCCAACGAGCTGCTCTTCGGCGAACTCGCCAACGGCGGCCACGTGAAGGTGACCACCGACGGCGACGAGCTCGCCTTCGAGTACCAGCCGCGGGTGAGTCGGGGGAGCGAGGCCTCCGAAGAGGCCGAGCCCGCCTGAGGCGGGCGGGCGCCGCCGGGCGGCGGCGCTCGGCTACTTGCGCATGCGGTAGGTGATGCGCCCCTTGGAGAGGTCGTAGGGGGTGAGCTGGACGACCACCCGGTCGCCGGCCGTGATCCGGATATAGTGCTTACGCATCTTGCCCGAGATGTGGGCGGTGACGATGTGGCCGTTCTCCAGCTCCACGCGGAAGGTGGTGTTGGGGAGGGTCTCCAGCACCGTCCCTTCCATCTCGATATGGTCGTCTTTTGCCATGGGCGGGTGGCATCCTCGCTCGCTGATTGACTGACCGAGCATTGTGCCGCATGGCGGGGCGCTTTTCAAAAAGCCCGACTCTGATGGCGGGGATCAGCCGTCACCAGGGCGGGGTCGCTCCTCCCACCGGTGCCAGGCCCCCTCCTCGAACAGCTCCACCGGGCGGAAATCTACCTTGTACGCCATCTTCGGCGAATCCGGGATCCAGTAGCCCAGGTAGAGCCATTCCAGTCCGCGGGCGCGGGCGAGCTGGATCTGGGTGAGGATGGCCTGAACGCCCAGTCCACGGCGGGGGAGGTCGGGGTCGAAGAAGGTGTAGACCGCTGACAGCCCGTCCTCCAGGACATCCGTCACCGCCACGGCCAGGAGTCGGCCCGTGCCATCGGTAAGTTCCAGGAAGAGGGTGGGGCACCAGTGGCAGGTGAAGAACTCCAGGAACTGCTCCGGGGTCGGGTCATCCATGCCGCCACCGCGGTGGCGGGCGGCCAGGTAGCGGCGGTAGAGCTCGAAATTCTCGGCGGTGATCCGCGGCGGCCGCAGACGCACGCGCAGGTCGGCATTACGGCGACTGGTGCGGCGCTGTCCGCGCGTGGGGCGAAACTCCGCGACGGGGATCCGGGCGGCCCGACAGGCGCTGCACTCCGGGCAGTCCGGCCGGTAGACCAGGCAGCCGCTGCGGCGGTAGCCGGCCGCCAGCAGGTCGGTATAGGTAGGGGGATCCAGCTCGCGATGGGGGTCCACCAGCCGCTGGACTGCGACCTCCTCCTCCAGATAGGGGCAGTCCTGACGCGGGGTGCGGAAGAAGCGCAGGGGGCGGGTATCGTTCACGCCGGTCCTCCGAATACCTCCGGGAAGAGCTCTTCCAGCGGCTCCAGCCGCCAGGTTCCGCTGCGCTCGGGCTCGGCCACGGCCCGCTGTAGTGCTTCCAGGAAGGCGGACCGGGGCCATTCCTCCACGCCCATGCGCAGGAGATGGGGGCTGGCCACCTGGGCGTCCAGGAAATGGAACTCCCATCGCCAGAGCTGCCGCGCCAGGGTCGCCAGGGCGACCTTGGAGGCATCGGTGATGCGGCTGAACATGGACTCCCCGGCGAAGGCGGCCCCCACGGCCACGCCGTAGATCCCGCCCACCAGCGCCCCGGTATCGTCGCGCACCTCCACCGAATGGGCGTGGCCCAGCTCGTGGAGGCGGGGGTAGGCCAGGGCCATGGCGGGCGTGATCCAGGTCCCCTCGTCCTCGGCACGGGGAGCGGCGCAGCCGGCCACGACGCCGTCGAAGTCGGTGTCCGCGGTCATGTGGAGATGGCCGCGGCGCAGGGTCCGGCGCAGGCTGCGGCTGACGTGGACGCCCCCCGCCGGGAAGACCGCGCGTGGCTCCGGCGACCACCAGAGGATGGGCTGGTCCTCGCCATACCAGGGGAAGATCCCGCGCCGGTAGGCGGCCAGAAGCCGCTCCGGGCGCAGATCGCCGCCGGCGGCCAGCAGCCCCGGCGGGTCCGGCAGCGCCTGCTCCGGCGGCGGGAAGGCCTCCGGCGGGGCACCCTCGTCGATCCAGGGGAGGATCATCCGCTACCCCCACGGCCGTTAGGCTCACGGAAGGGGAGCTGGCCCTGGAGGTCGGCCATGTAGTCGTCCAGCAGCCCCTGCTCGCGCTGGATGAAATCGGCCACCGCCGGCTGCAGCCGCTCCCACCCCAGGAGGTGGACGGAGCGGGTCCAGACCGGCTCGAAGCCGCGCGGCACCTTGTACTCCCCCTGGGCACCGGGCTCGAAGCGGGCCAGGCCCTCGCGCAGGCAGTACTCGATGCCCTGGTAGTAGCAGGCCTCGAAGTGGAGGCCGGGATAGTCGGCGGCCGTGCCCCAGTGGCGGCCGTAGAGGGTATCGCCGCCGCGATAGCAGATGGCCGCCGCCACCGGCTGCTCTCCGTCGCGGGCGAGGAAGACCACCAGGTTCCGCGGTAGTCGTTCCCCCACCAGGCGGAAGTAGTCCCGGGAGAAGGTCGGGATTCCGCCCTTGCGCAGGAAGGGATCGCGGTAGAAGTGGATGAGCGCCTCCCAGTCCGCCTCGCTGAGCTCGTCGCCGTGGCGGGTCTCCAGGGTCAGGCCGGCGTCGCTGACCTGGCGGCGCTCCCGCCGGACCTCCTTGCGCCGCTTGCTGGTGAAGTCGGCCAGGAAGGCGTCGAAATCGGCCCAGCCGCGGTTGTGCCAGTGGAACTGCACCCCCCACCGGGTGAGGAAGCCGGCCGCCTCCGCGGCGGCGGTGTCGTCGGCCTCCGTGAACAGAAGATGGGCGCCGGAGATCTCCTCGCGGTCCACCGGTGCGCGCAGCGCCTCCAGCAGCGCGCGGCGGATGGTCTCGGGATCGGGAACATCCCGGGCCACCAGCAGGCGCGGGCCCGGCGCCGGGGTGTAGGGGATGGCGCTGACCCCCTTGGGGTAGTAGCGCCGCCCCATGCGCTCCCAGGCATCGGCCCAGGCCCAGTCGAAGACAAATTCGCCGTAGGAGTTGTCCTTGAGGTACAAGGGGCAGGCGCCCACCAGGGTGTCGCCGCGCCAGGCGGTGAGGTGGGCCGGGATCCAGCCGTAATCCTCGCCCACGGCCCCGGTCTCCTCCATGGCGGCCAGGAGCTCGTGGCGCAGGAAGGGCTCGCCCGCCGGAGAGACCAGGGCATTCCAGGCAGTGGCGTCGATCTCGGCCAGGGCGCGATGCTGGTGGATGGTCGGTTCCGGTTTCATGCGCGGGCCGTCCTTGTGGTTACTCGAAGCGGTGCTTCAGGGTCAGGGAGGCGGAGGCCGGCAGCGACAGGAGGAGGGGGAGGAGGGCGAGCGCCCGGCGCCGCGGGGAATGCGCCCGCCCGGCGACCCCACCGGCGGCGGTCGCCAACGGGATGCGGGCCCGGAACACGGCGGCCGCCGGGAAGGGACGGGTGGGCCTAGCCGTTTTTCTTCCGCTCGACGGCCAGCGCCTCCAGGTAGCGCTCGGCATCCAGGGCCGCCATGCAGCCGGTGCCGGCGGAGGTCACCGCCTGGCGGTAGACGTGGTCGGCCACGTCCCCGGCGGCGAAGACGCCCTCCACGCTGGTGGCGGTGGCGTTGCCCTGGGTGCCGCTCTTCACGTTGATGTAGCCCTGGGTCATGTCCAGCTGGCCCTGGAAGATGTCGGTGTTGGGCTTGTGGCCGATGGCGATGAAGATCCCGTGGATATCCAGCTCCTTGGTGGAGCCGTCCTCGGTAGAGGCGATGCGCACGCCGGTGACGCCGGAGTTGTCGCCCAGGATCTCGTCCACCTGCTGGTTCCACTCCACCGAGATCCGGCCTTCCTCGATGCGCTCGTTGATCTGGTCGACCAGGATGGCCTCCGCCTTGAAGCGGTCCCGGCGGTGGATGACGGTGACGTGGTCGGCGATGTTGGAGAGGTAGAGTGCCTCCTCCACGGCGGTGTTGCCGCCGCCGACCACCGCGACCTTCTGGTTGCGGTAGAAGAAGCCGTCACAGGTGGCGCAGGCGGAGACGCCCTTGCCCGCAAAGGTCTCCTCGGAGGGCAGGCCCAGGTACATGGCCGAGGCGCCGGTGCCGATGATGAGCGCATCGCAGGTGTAGGTGGTGCCGGAGTCGCCGTGGAGCTGGAAGGGGCGCTGCTGCAGATCCACCGAGGAGATGTGGTCGAAGACCATCTCGGTGCCGAAGCGCTCGGCGTGGCGGCGCATGCGCTCCATGAGCTCGGGACCCTGCACGCCCTCGTCGTCCCCGGGCCAGTTGTCCACATCGGTGGTGGTGGTGAGCTGGCCACCCTGCTCCAGGCCGGTGACCAGCACCGGCTTGAGGTTGGCGCGGGCGGCGTAGACCGCCGCGGAGTAGCCGGCGGGGCCGGAGCCGAGGATGAGAAGCTGACAGTGCCGGGTCTCGCTCATGGGATGGACTCCTGGGATGTTGGGGTACGGGACTCTGTCGACGGGCCAGTGTCGAGCCACTGGCATCCGCATGCCAGTTCAGGGACAGCCGACGACCACCGGGGGTTCCGTGTACTGGTTTTCATGGTACGGAAAGGGTACCGGGGGGTAAAGCCTGAAACCCGTCTTGGCACGCGAGAAATCTCCGTCGAGTCAGATGGATGGGGCGGTTTCCGGGCAGCCGGGGCGAGCTGCCCTGGCCCCTGTGGAGGGGGCCGCCCTGTGATACGATTACCTGATTCAGCCGCAACGGTCCTGAACCAGGGATCCCGGGACTTCATGACGAGCCAGGCGCGCCGGACCCAGAACGAGGAGAGCCGTCTCACCCGCCACCTCTGGCGCGGTATGCGCGAGGGTGCGCTCTTCCTCCTGGGGGCGCTGGCCGTCTATCTGGTCGCCTCCCTGGTGACCTTCGACCCCATGGATCCGGGCTGGTCCCACGCCGGCGACACCTCCCGCATCGCCAACATGGGCGGCGTGGTGGGGGCCTGGTTCGCGGATCTCGTCTTCTACGTCTTCGGCTATACCGCCTACCTCATTCCGGCCGGCGCGGCCTGGGCCGGCTGGTACCTGGCGCGGGATCGGGGCGAGCCCTGGCCACCTCGCCGGGTGGTGGCGGTCCATCTCGTCGGCATGACCATGCTCATTGTTGGCGGCGCCGGCCTGGCCAGCCTCCACTTCGGCGGCGAGAATCCCCTGCCCATGGGGGCCGGCGGCGTTATCGGCGCCAGCGTGGGCCACGCCCTGGTGGGCGTGGTCAGCCTGCTGGGGGCGACCCTGCTCCTGCTGGCGCTCTTCCTTACCGGCGTGCCGCTGGCCACCGGCGTCTCCTGGTTCCGGGCCATGGATATCACCGGTGCCGTTTCCCTTGCCGCTGCCGGCTGGGTTGCCATGGGGTTTGCGGGGCTGGGGCGCCGACTCCGGCAGCGCTGGATCGAGTGGCGCGCCCGGCGCCAGCGGCGCGTGACCAGCGCGGCCAACGAGGAGCGCGGCCAGCGCCGCCGCCAGGAGGCGCCGCCGCGCATCGAGCCGGTGGTGGAGAAGCCGGAACCGGCGGAGCGGGTCCAGCGCGAGCGCCAGACGGATCTCTTCACCGGCGATGTACCCCCGGGCGGACTGCCGCCACTCTCCCTGCTGGATACGCCCCCGGAACAGAACTCGGTCCTCTCCGAGGAGACGCTGGAGGCCCTGTCCCGGCAGGTGGAGAAGAAGCTGGAGGATTTCGGGGTCCAGGCCAAGGTGGTCGCCGTCCACCCGGGACCGGTGATTACGCGATTCGAGCTGGAGCCGGCGGCCGGCATGAAGGCCTCCCGGATCACCGGCCTGGCCACCGATCTGGCGCGGGCGCTGTCGGTGAGCAGCGTCCGCATCATCGAGGTCATCCCGGGCAAGACGACCATCGGCCTGGAGATCCCCAACCAGCAGCGGGACACCGTCTTCCTGGCCGATATCCTGGGCTCCAAGGACTACGAACAGGCCAAATCGCCCCTGACCCTGGCGCTGGGCAAGGACATCAGCGGCCAGCCGGTGATGGCGGATCTCTCGAAGATGCCGCATCTGCTGGTGGCCGGCGCCACCGGTACCGGCAAGTCGGTGGCGGTGAACGCCATGATCATGAGCCTGCTCTACCGCGCCACGCCGGAAGAGGTCCGCATGGTCATGGTGGATCCGAAGATGCTGGAACTCTCGGTCTACGACGACATCCCGCACCTCCTGGCGCCGGTGGTCACGGACATGAACGACGCCGCTGGCGCCCTGCGCTGGTGCGTGGCGGAGATGGACCGGCGCTACAAGCTCATGGCCGCGCTGGGCGTGCGCAATCTGGCCGGCTACAACCGCAAGGTGCAGGAGGCGGCCGATGCCGGGGAGCCCATCCTCGACCCGCTGTATGAATCCACCAACGGCGAGCCGGCCCCGCCGCTGGAGCCGCTCCCCTACCTGGTCATCCTGGTGGACGAGTTCGCCGATCTCATCATGGTGGTGGGCAAGAAGGTGGAGGAACTCATCGCCCGGCTGGCGCAGAAGGCACGCGCCGCCGGCATCCACCTCATCCTGGCGACCCAGCGGCCGTCGGTGGACGTCATTACCGGCCTCATCAAGGCCAATATCCCCACCCGTATCGGCTTCCAGGTCTCCAGCAAGGTGGACTCCCGCACCATCCTCGACCAGGGCGGGGCGGAGCACCTGCTGGGCAATGGCGACATGCTCTACTTGCCCGCCGGCAAGCCGGTCCCGGAACGTGTCCACGGCGCCTTCGTGGATGACCACGAGGTCCACCGGGTGGCGGAGTTCCTCAAGCAGACCGGAACGCCCGACTACGTGGAGGGTCTCACCGACGGCGGGGAGAGTGACGCCGGTCTGCTCCCCGGGGAGTCCGGCGGCGACGAGGGCGGCGAGGCCGATCCCCTCTACGACCAGGCGGTGCAGATCGTCACCGAGAGCCGCCGCGCCTCCATCTCCGGCGTGCAGCGCCGACTGAAGATCGGCTACAACCGCGCCGCCCGCCTCATCGAGGACATGGAGCGGGCCGGCGTCGTGACCCCCATGCAGTCCAACGGCGGCCGCGAGGTCATCGCGCCCCCGCCCCCTGGCAGTGAATAACGGAGCCCCTACCATGAGCCGATGGTTCAGCCGATGGTCCGCGACCCTGCTTGCCCTGATAGTGAGCCTGCCCGCCGCGGCCGATTCCGCGCGCGAGCGGCTGACCCGTTTTTACGACCAGGTGGAGACCATGCGCGCCGACTTCGAGCAGGTCCGCCTGCGCGAGGGGAGCGAGACCGGCCGACGCCACGCCGGGGAGGTGGTCATCCACCGGCCGGGGCGCTTCCGCTTCGAGTACATCGAGCCCTACGAGCAGCTCTACGTCTCCGACGGCGGCCGGGTCTGGTCCTGGGACCCGGGGCTGGAGCAGGTCATCGTCCAGGACGTCACCGCCATCCTGGGCAATACCCCGGCGGCCCTGCTCGCCGGCAATGAGCCACTGGAAGAGACCTTCCGCATCGCCGAGGTGGGCGGGACCGACGGCGAGCGCTGGGTGGAGCTGCGCCCCCGGGAGGATGCGGAGAACTTCGAGCAGGTGCGGTTGACCTTCGGCCCCGAGCACATCCGCGCCCTGGAGATCGTCGACGGCACGGGCCAGACCTCGCGCATGACCTTCTCCAGGGTCGCCTACGGCATCGCCGTGGACGAGGGCCGCTTCCATTTCGAGCCGCCCGAGGGGGCGGACGTGGTGGACGAAACCGACTGAGCCATGGGCGCCACCGACGACCTCTTCGCCGCTACCGCCGACGACCCGCGCCCCCTGGCCGAGCGCATGCGGCCGCGGACCATCGACGAGTATCGCGGCCAGCCCCACCTGGTGGGGGAGGGTAAGCCCCTGCGCCGGGCGGCGGAGACCGGCCGGCTCCACTCCATGATCTTCTGGGGCCCCCCGGGGACCGGCAAGACCACCCTGGCGCGGCTGCTGGCCGCCCGGGCCGAGGCGGCCTTTGTCAGCCTCTCCGCCGTCTTCGCCGGGGTGAAGGACATCCGCGCCGCCGTGGACGAGGCCAAGCGGCGTCGGGAGGGCGGCCAGGCCACCGTCCTCTTCGTGGACGAGGTCCACCGCTTCAACAAGGCCCAGCAGGACGCCTTCCTGCCCCATGTGGAGGACGGCACGCTGACCTTCATGGGGGCGACCACCGAGAACCCCTCCTTCGAGCTCAACAACGCGCTGCTCTCCCGCGCCCGGACCTACGTCCTGGAGGCGCTGGACGCCACGGTCATCCGCGAGCTGCTGGATACCGCCCTGGCCGATACCGAGCGCGGCCTCGGGGGGCAGGGGCTGGAGATGGCCCCGGAGCTGCGCGACGAGCTGGCCGCCGCGGCGGACGGCGACGCCCGCCGCGCCCTGAATATCCTGGAGGTGGCCGCCGGCCTGGCCGAGGCGGCGGGGGAGGGGGTCATCGATGCCGACCGCCTGGCCGAGGCCGCCGGCAACGCCCTGCGCCGCTTCGACAAGGGCGGGGACGCCTTCTACGACCAGATCTCCGCCCTGCACAAGTCGGTGCGCGGCTCCGACCCCGACGCCGCCCTCTACTGGTTCGCCCGCATGCTCGACGGCGGCGCCGACCCCCTCTACATCGCCCGCCGGGTCGTGCGGATCGCCTCCGAGGATATCGGCAACGCCGACCCGCGCGGGCTCCAGGTGGCGCTCTCCGCCTGGGAGGCCCAGGAGCGGCTGGGCAGCCCGGAGGGGGAGCTGGCCATCGTCCAGGCCATCACCTATCTCGCCTGCGCGCCCAAGAGCAACGCCCTGGAGCTGGCCTGGCACGCCGCCCTGGCCGACGTGCGCGAACGCGGCTCGGAGGAGGTACCCATCCACCTGCGCAACGCGCCCACCCGGCTGATGAAGGAGCTGGGCTACGGCCACGAGTACCGCTACGCCCACGACGAGCCGGAGGCCTACGCCGCCGGGGAGCGCTACTTCCCCGATGCCATGCCGGAGCGGCGCTACTACCGGCCGGTGGAGCGCGGCCTGGAGGCGAAGATCCAGCAGCGGCTGGAGTACTGGCGCGGCCTGGACCGCCAGGCCGGCAAGACCGAGGAGCGCGAGGGATGAGCCCCTGGCTGGCCGTGGCCGCGGGCGGCGCCGCCGGGGCGGTGCTGCGCTTCTGGGGTGGGCAGGCCGTCCACTACGCCCTGGGCCACGGCTTCCCCTGGGGCACCCTGGCCGTGAACGTCACCGGCTCCCTGCTCATGGGGCTGGGCTACGTCTGGCTGCACGAGGTGGGCAACCTCGACCCGGCCTGGCGCCTGGCCCTGCTCACCGGCCTGCTGGGGAGCTTTACCACCTTCTCCACCTTCTCCCTGGAGAGCCTGCGGCTGCTGGAGACCGGCCAGCCCGGCGCAGCGGCGGCCAGCGTCCTTGCCAACGTCGTCCTCTGCCTGGGGGCGGCCGGCATCGGCCTGTGGCTGGGGCGCGCCTTCTCCTGAACCCGCGCCAGCTTCGCGGCGGGATTGGTCAGTCACCCCGCGGATGGGCGATACTACGCGGCTGCAAACCCGGACCGGAACCACAGGGAGCTCCCATGCTCGACCCGCATCTCATCCGCAACGACCTGGACGAGGTGGCCCGCCGCCTGGCGCAGCGCGGTTTCCAGCTGGATACCGCGCGCCTGGGCGAGCTGGAGGCCCGCCGCCGGGAACTCCAGACCCGGACCCAGGAGCTCCAGGCGGAGCGCAACAGCCGCGCCAAGGCCATCGGCCAGGCCAAGTCCCAGGGCGAGGACATTCAGCCCCTGGTGGACGCCATGGGCGAGCTGAAGAGCGAGCTGGAGGCCAGGGAGGCGGAGCTGGAGAGCCTGCAGCAGGAGCTGGAGGCGGAGCTGCTGGCCATCCCCAACCTGCCGCACCCCGACGTGCCGGAAGGGGAGGACGAGGAGGCCAACGTCGAGGTCCGCCGCTGGGGCGAGCCGCCGGCGCTGAACTTCGAGCCGCGGGACCACGTGGATGTCGCCGAGGGGCTGGGCGGTCTGGATACCGAGGCGGCGGCGAAGATCGCCGGCTCCCGCTTCGCCACGCTCTCCGGCGGCGTGGCGCGGCTGCACCGGGCGCTGGCGCAGTTCATGCTCGACGTCCACACCGCCGAGCACGGCTACACTGAGACCTACGTCCCGTACATCGCCAACGCCGACAGCCTGCGCGGCACCGGCCAGCTGCCCAAGTTCGAGGAAGACCTCTTCCGGCTGGACACCGAGAACCCCTTCTACCTCATCCCCACCGCCGAGGTGCCGCTGACCAATCTGGTCCGCGACGAGATCCTCCCGGCGGAGGCGATGCCGCGCAAATGGGTGGCGCATACCCCCAGCTTCCGCAGCGAGGCGGGGGCCTACGGGCGGGACACCCGCGGCCTCATCCGGCAGCACCAGTTCGACAAGGTGGAGCTGGTGCAGATCGTCCACCCGGACGAATCCTACGCCGTGCTGGAGGCGCTCACCGGCCACGCCGAGGTGATCCTGCGGCGGCTGGAGCTGCCCTACCGCGTAGTGAACCTCTGCGGCGGCGATCTCGGTTTTTCCGCCGCCCGCACCTACGACCTGGAGGTCTGGCTGCCGGGGCAGGCCGCCTACCGCGAGATCTCCTCCTGCTCCAACTTCGAGGACTTCCAGGCCCGGCGGCTCCAGGCCCGCTTCCGGGATCCCGAGACCGGCAAGCCGCGTCTGGCCCACACCCTCAACGGCTCCGGCCTGGCCGTGGGCCGCGCCCTGGTCGCCATCCTGGAGAACCACCAGCGCGAGGACGGCTCCGTGGCCATCCCGCCGGCGCTCCACCACTACATGGGCGGGATCACCGAGCTGCGCCCGGCCTGAACCCCGGACAAACGACCATGAAAAAGGCCCCGACGGGCGAACCGTCGGGGCCTTTTTCGATCTCGCCAGGGGATCCCGCCGGGGCAGAGCCCCGGCGAGTGCTGCTCCTAGTCCTCGCCGGCGAAGGCGCCGAGGAGGTGCAGCAGGCTGGTGAAGAGGTTGTAGATGGAGACGTAGAGGGTCACCGTCGCCATGATGTAGTTGGTCTCACCGCCGTGGATGATCTCGGAGGTCTGGTAGAGGATCAGACCCGACATCAGCAGCACGAACATGGCGGAGACCGCCAGGGACAGGCCCGGGATGGAGAAGAGCATGGCGCCGATCCCGGCCAGGAACGCCACCAGGATGCCCACCATCAGGAAGCCGCCCATGAAGCTGAAGTCCTTGCGGGTGGTCAGCGCATAGCCGGACAGGCCCAGGAAGATGGCGCCGGTGCCGCCCAGGGCGGTCATGACGATCTGGCTACCGCCGGGCAGGTTCAGGTACATGCTGATAATCGGCCCCAGGGTCAGCCCCATGAAGCCGGTGAGCGCGAAGACCGAGGCGATGCCCCAGACGCTGTTGCGCAGGTAGCTGGTCAGGAAGAGCAGACCGAAGTAGCCCACCAGCGTGATGATGAGCCCCGGGTGCGGCCAGTTGTTGGCGATGGACAGCCCGGCCGTCACGGCGCTGAAGATCAGCGTCATGGAGAGCAGGGCGTAGGTGTTCCGCAGGACCTTGTTGGTCGAGAGCTCACTGGCACGAGTGCCGGTGGCTACGGACTGATTCTGGTTCATCGGTTCGTTTCCTCCGTCGAGGCTTGTCCGCTTTCGGTCAGTTGGACCCGCGGCGGGCCGCAATGTTCCCGGCAAGTGTACGGGCCCGCCGCGCGCTAGGGAAGGTGCCCGCCGACCTGGCGCCCCCGTCTGGCTAGCCCGGCCACCGGTGCGGTAGAGTACGCCCCTCCGGAGGGCTGGCTGAGTGGTTGAAAGCACCGGTCTTGAAAACCGGCAGGGGTCTACGCCCCTCCAGGGTTCGAATCCCTGGCCCTCCACCAAATACCACAGAAAATCAAGTAGTTACGAACCACAAAAAGCGTGTCCCACACTGTGTCCCACATTTTTTGGCGTTACTAGCCACTTCGTACGTCACTGATTTCTCGTCATTCCCCTCGCAAACCCGCCTGCCGTAGCTCCGAAACGCGAGCCGCTTGTCCCCGGGCCATCGGAGCAGTCACCGGCATCGTGTCGGAACTGGACCAGCCAGTTGCGGATGATCCGCGCCGTCGGCTCGGACGCTTCGGCCAACTCCCCGGGGCGTCCGGCCAGAGCCGGTCGGCGCCAGGCCCTGATTCCGGTACTCCGTCAATCGGGGGAGGGGACTTCGGTCGCCCCGGGTTATGCGGATGCCCAGGTCAACGTCAACCAATGGCGACTGGCGAAGCAAACCTACATCCGGAACTCCGGGCCCTCTAACTCTCCGGTGAGCCCCCGTTGGACGCTGGTGAGGAGCTCCCGGTTGGTCCGCTCCAGGTAATCGAGAAAACCGGATCGCTCCAAGGTGCGATCAAGGACAGCCGCCGGGAGAAAACGGGTCATCTGCTCCCGGAAGGCGTCCCCCTGGATGAGCGAGGAGAGGTCGGCCAGCCGGCGTTGGAGCTTCGTCTCGTAATCGCTGACGCCGTAGTCGGTAATCTTGGCCTGGAGCCATTCAACGCGGGGCGAGACTCCCTGCTGGTGTAGCCAGGGCAGGTCCCAGAGATCGCGATACCGGACCTTCTTCTCGCTGGCCACCAGTGAGAGGAGCTTGTCGGCCATGATCTCGTCCATGGATTCCACCGGGACGAGGATATCCTCGTAGCCATCCGGAAGCGCCGCGTAATTACGCTGCAGCGCCCGCAATTCTCCGGAGTAGGCGGGGACGTTGGCGACCTCGATCCGGATCCGTTGCTTCGGGATGTCCGGCCGGGCCGGGGCCGTTACCAGGGCGACCTGCCAGCGGATCACGGTGACCCCGTCCGGGGTCGATGTCGTCTCCCGCGAGAGGGGATCCTTTACCCGGACCTCCAACCCGTAGCGC
Source organism: Thiohalospira halophila DSM 15071 (assembly GCF_900112605.1). NCBI lineage: Bacteria > Pseudomonadati > Pseudomonadota > Gammaproteobacteria > Thiohalospirales > Thiohalospiraceae > Thiohalospira > Thiohalospira halophila. The sequence goes on along the minus strand of NZ_FOMJ01000001.1, from coordinate 499,449 downwards.
TTCCCGATGAATACCTCGACCACCTCGGCGAGGGTGGCAAGATCGTTGGCGGCGAACTCCGGCCCGCCGACGAAGTCGAGATCCTCGCTGTAACGGGCGGAGCCGTAGCACAGTCGCAGGGCCGTTCCGCCCTGAAAGGTCAGGTGACCCAGTAGGCCGGCCTGTTCCAGGGCGCGGAGGATGTCGTAGTGGAGCACCTCCTTCTCGACCACCGGGCGCAGGTTCTCGCCATCGGGGAACTCGCTGAGCGCCGCGTCAGTCAGTTGTCGGAGTTCCATGCAGAGCCTCCTCTCGGTCCCGGATGATATCTGCCAGCTCTTCCTGATCCACCATCTCCGTGTTCCGTCCGACGCGCTTGAGGTCGCGCCAGGCGGTCTCGGGCATGGCGATGCGAAGCGGTCGGCGCTCGTCGTGGACGGTATGATTGAGGATGTCCTCGATGGGACGGGCGGTGTGGGTGAACTCGATGGTGCCCCACTCGGTCCGGAAGGTCCCCTTACGGCCAGTGGTCATCACCGTCAGACGCCCCAGCGGGATCTGCGAGATCGCCCCCCATTCGGACAGAGCGGACTCCAGGCTTACGTAGCTGTACTCGCCTCGGCGCAGGGTGCGGGCGATCCGCTCCAGCGTGTAGCCGTCCCGGGGCAGTCCCGGCGGATAGAGGTAGACGCCGCGGGCGGCGGGTTGCAGCCAGCCCGCGTCGACCAGTCGCGCAATGCTGGCACCCCGGGCCTTGGGGCGGTCCGCGCGGAACAGCCCGTCGAGGTCGCGACGGGTGAAGATGGCCCTATCCTGGCGGGCCTGGGCATTGAGGATCTTGAGGGCAGTTGTCTGATGCATAGCCGACAACAATAGCTTTTACTGGACAGAAAAACTATACGTAGGTGGTTTTTCTGTCCAGTTACCCGGGAGCGATCAGGATTTTCGGCACCCGCGGGCATCAGCCATAATGAATGGCCAACCATACGGTCAGCTCGTCGGGAGCCGTCCAGGCCACGCGGTGGCGGCGGTGGGCGGGGATGGTCAGGTGATCGCCGGGCCCCAGGGTGATTTCGTCACCGTCCTCGAACGCCACCAGAAGCGTCGAGCCCGGTCACCAAAGCTACCGCGCTCGGCGACGCGGTCATTGTATTCCGACACGGCCTGTTCATTTTCGGCAAGCCAGGCTTCCCGGCGCGCTTCCCGCACCGCTGCGGCCAGTCGTTCCTCCAGCAGGGCAGATACGTTGAGCCCCAGCTCTCGGGCCTGGGCCATCAGGTCCGAGTTCACGCTGAGGTTAGCGGCCTTGCGGGGGGCGTCGGGGTCGTAGGGTAAAGGCTGCATAGCAAACCCTCCATGCTGGATACGCATAGCTTATGCGCATGCGTCATGGGCCTCAAGCGCCTGCTTGTTCGGCATGGCAGGCCGTCTCAGGGCTCGATGCCCAGGCGGCTCCCGGCGCCGGAGCCGTAGTCCTGCAGTTCGACGATGTAGGCGCTGGTGGGCATGTCCTCGGCGCCCTCCGGGGCCTCTTCGTCCTCGTCGCGCGGGGCGGTCCAGCTGTACTTGACCACGCCGCCGGGGACGTCGTCGTTCAGCCACCAGGTCTGGGTGCCGCCGCCGGGCTGGCCGAAGCGGACCTTGCGCGCTTCGAAGGTGCCCGCCGGCACGCTTACGGACTCCACACCCTCGGTGGCGCCCTCGATGCTCTGGCTCGTCAGCCGCTGCGGCGCGCGGTAGTTCTGCTCCTCCACCGGCATCTCGCGCGAGCCCTCGCCATCGGGATACTCGGCGCGCAGGCGCAGCATCTGCGAGCGGTCGGGGGTGAACAGCGCCTCGAGGGTCACCTGTTCCTCGCCATCCACATTGTCGTGGACGACCTGCCACCACTCGTTGCCGTCCCCGTTCTCGAACAGGAAGGCGCGGCGCATGTGGCTTGCAGTCTCCCGGTCACGGCCGCTTACCGCCCATTCGGTGTACTCGCCCGGTTCGTAGGGGTGGGCGGCGGCCTCGATGGAATAGCCCTCGGCGTAGAAGGCCATGCGCATGAGGTAGCCGGTCTGCCAGCGCAGGAACATGGGCGAGTAGTGGTGGACGACGGCATCGCCCGCGGCCTTGCCGACCTGCTGGCCCATGGCGCTCGCCGCCGAGCCGATGGCGTCGTCGACGAAGTTGTTGCCCGTGCCGCAGCCCGATACGGCCAGGGCGGCACCGGCCACCAGGCCGAGTCGGATGGTCGTGTTCATGGCTGCCTCCTTTGGTCCCTCGATTGTCGGGCGATTGCCGGGCGCAAGCACACCCTCACCGCATCCTAACCCGGTCATTGTCCGTGGGCCCCCCCTGTTCGGAGGAGTCAAGCCCGCGAGCGAGACCGCTGGAGAGGCGGGGCCTCCGGTCATCCAACTCGGTTCCGGCCGGCCTCCTTGGCGCTGTAGAGGGCCTCGTCCGCGCTCTTGAGCAGGGATTTCCGGTCCGCCTCCGGGTCCCGGTTCGTGTCGAGGGTGGCCGTGCCGAGGCTCACGGTGACCACGGGTCCTACACTGGAATACTTGTGGGTGATGGCTAGCCCCTCCACCGCCTGGCGAAGGTGCTCGGCCACCTCGCGGGCGCCCTCGGCATCGGTTCCGGGGAGGAGGGCGACGAACTCCTCGCCGCCATAGCGGCAGAGCGCATCACCGGGGCGGGCCATGGCCCCGTTCAGCGCGTCGGCGACCCGCTGGAGGCACTGGTCGCCGGCGCCGTGGCCATAGTGGTCGTTGAAGCCCTTGAAGTGATCGATGTCCATCATGATCACGGAGAGCGGCTGGCCCTCTCGTAGACAGCGACGCGCCTCCTTTTCGAACAGGTTGTCGAAGTGGCGACGGTTGGGGATCCCGGTGAGGCCGTCGAGAAGGGCGTACCGTTCCAGCAGGTCGGTCTTGCGTTTGAGGCTCATGTGCGTGTTCACGCGAGCGCGGACGATGGCCTGGTTGAACGGTTTGGCGATGTAGTCCACTGCGCCCAGGTTCAGACCGTATTCCTCGTCGCTGGCGGAATCGCGCGCGGTAACGAAGATGATGGCGATTCCGCTGGTCTCCGGCTGGGCTTTGAGACGACGGCAGACCTCGTAGCCATCGATGCCCGGCATCTGGATGTCGAGCAGGATCAGGTCGGGTGGAGGCTGGTCACCATCCTGGACCATGGCCAGCGCCTTCTCGCCACTATTGGCGATCCGGATGCGGTACTCGTCCTTGAGCAGGTTGCCAAGAGCCTGGATGTTGGCCGGCTCGTCATCCACCACGAGGATGGTCTGCTTCTGCTCTTCGTCGCTCATGTGTCGCCGTCGTCGTCGGTATCCATCAATTCGTCGAGGTGTTGCAGGGCCTCGTCGAAGTCCATCTGCTCTACCTTTGATTCGAGTTCGTCACACTCGAGGCCGCGCCCACGCAGGTAGCCAGTGGCCTCGCGGAGGGTCTCTTCCTCGACCAGCTCGCTGTTCGTCAGGCGTTGGCGCAGGGTCTCCACGGCTGCTCGTGTGCCCGCCGAGCCGGCGGTCCCGGATGGCGACAGCGCCTCCAGGGCCCGGTCCGCCTCCTGGAAGGCCTGCTCCAGGCGGCTGATATCGTCTTCCGTGACGGGGTGGCCAGCCTTCAGGGTAGAATCGATCTCCTCGGCCAGCCACTGGATGGTCGTGGCACCCAGTGTTCCGGCCGCCCCCTTGAGGGTATGGGCGATTCGGCGCGCCTCTTCGTCTCGACCGGCGCGGAGGTGATCGAGGAGCGGGGCGTAATCGCTGGCCAGTTTCCCGCGGAAACTTCTGAGGAGGCGGGCGTAGAGGGCGTCGTCGCCACCGAGTAGCTGGCGGCCGCGCGGGATATCGAAGCCGGGCAACTCTTCCGGCAGGCCCGCGATTGCTCCTGACTCGCCGCGGAGCTCCCTGGCGGAAGGGGGCTCGGCCCGGTGCGTGGCGATGGGTGCGAGATGGTTCGACAGGGCGGTATAGAGGTCCTCGCTTTCGATGGGTTTGCCCAGATGGTCGTCGACGCCCGCGGCCCGGGCATGCTCCCGATCGTCGTCCATGACCGCGGCGGACAGGGCGATTATGGGACCGTTGAAGCCCTCATCACGGAGCGTCCGGGTTGCCTCGAAGCCGTCCATGACCGGCATCTGCAGGTCCATCAGGATCAGGTCCGGGGCCTCGGACCGTACCTGCTCGAGCGCCTCGCCGCCATTCTCGGCCGTGACGACGCGGGCGCCGGTACGCTCGAGCAGGAGGGTGGCTACCTCCTGATTGACCTCGTTGTCCTCCACGAGCAGGAGGTGGCGGCCGTTGAGGTTCGGTACCTCGCCGGATGTCGGGGGTCGAGTGGTTACCGTGCCGCCCTCTGCGCGGACCAGGGCGTCGTAGAGTGAGGAGGCCGTGATCGGCTTGGCCATGTAGTCGATGGTCAGACCGTCGGGCAGGTCGATCTCGTCCTGCGAATAGGCGCTGACCATCAGGATCGGCGGCCGGGTCTCCTCCAGTTCACCGCGCTGTCGAAGGCGTTCGATCTCCTCGCAGGTTTCGGAGCCGTCCATGCCGCCGGGCATCCACCAGTCCATCAGTATGAAGTCGAAGGGCGCGCCGCGCTGCTCCGCTGCCACCACCTGCCTGATGGCGGCCTCGCCGCTGGTGGCCTCTTCGGTGGAAAACCCGCAGTGGTCGAGCAGCGTGCGAATGACCTCGCGGGCGCTGTCCTGGTCATCGACGATCAATACGCGATGTCCAGTGGTATCGGGGCAGTCAACCGAACTTCGCTGATCCTCTCCGAGGGGTAGTGTGAGGGTGAAAGTGAAGGTGCTGCCCTCACCGGGAGCGGAGTCCACCTCCAGGGTGCCGCCCATCTTCTCGACCAATCGGCGGCTGATGACCAGACCCAGACCGGTGCCGCCGTAGCGGCGCGTGGTGGAGCTATCCGCCTGACTGAAGGGCCGGAAGAGCCGGGCGCGCTGGACCTGGCTCATGCCGATGCCGGTGTCGCGGACGTGGAAGCGCAGGGTGATCCGTTCGGCATCCGGGCGCTCCACGGCCCGCACTCCCAGTTCCACGGTGCCGCCCTGATCGGTGAACTTGATGGCATTGCTGAGCAGGTTGCTCAGGACCTGAGAGAGCCGCAGGGAATCGCCCACCAGGGAGCGCGGCAGATCGGGCTGGATGTCGTAGATCAGCTCCAGCCCGTCGTTGTGGGCCTTCTCGCCGAACAGGGTCGCCATCTGGTCGACGACCTCGTTCAGCTCGAAATCGCGGACCTCCAGTTCCAGCCGGCCCGATTCGATCTTGGAGAAGTCGAGGATGTCGTTGATGATGCCGAGCAGCATCCGCGACGACTGGTGGATCTTGTTGACCTGGTCGCGCTGCTTCTCACCGAGGTCGGTCTGTTCCAGGAGCTGACTCAGCCCGATGACCGCGTTCATGGGCGTGCGGATCTCGTGGCTCATGTTGGCCAGGAACTCGCTCTTGGCGCGGCTGGCCCGCTCGGCTTCCTCCCGCGCCCGCTCGGATTCCTGCTGGGCCTGCTTGACCTTGGTCAGGTCGTCGTAGACGGCCACTACCTCGCCGGAGGAGAGTCGGAATACCCGGTTTTCCCGCCAGCCCACAATGTTGTTATCCCGGTACTCGGAGACGGGCAGATGCTCCGGCTCGCCGGTGCGGTAGACGCGCTGGAAAGCCGCGAGCAGGCCGATATCCCTGACGCCGGGGAAGCACGCCGTCAAGCGGTGGCCGAGGACGGTGTCGCGCTCGGTCTGGTCCATCTGCTCCGCGGCCGGATTGTAGTCGACGAAGACGAAGTCCTCGCCGTCATCCACGGGACGGTAGACCGCCACGCCGCTGCTGGTCTGCTCGAAGATGCCGCCGAACCGTTCCGTGGTCTCGCGCAGGGCCTGCTCGGTGGCCTTCTGCTCGGAGATGTCCTGGATCAGGGACCAGATGACCTCCCGCCCCTCCGGCGTGGTGGTCTTGAAGCCGTGGAGCAGCACCGGGTAGCGGTGGCCATCCTTGTGGATGTATTCCTTCTCGAACGGGCCGTAGCGCCCGGTCCGCTGCAGGGACTCCAGCTGAGCCATTTCCAGGGGCATGTACTCCCTGGGCGTTACATCCCAGTAGCTCAGCGCCGCGAACTCCTGGCGGGTGTAGCCGGCGGGTTCGTTGACGGCGTCGTTGAAGTCGAGGAATTCGCCGGTGGCAAAGTCGTTCATGGCGATCCCGACGGGGGAAAGCTCGAACAGGCCCCGGAACTTCGCCTCTTCCGCGGCGAGCTGCTGCCGGTTCTGTTCCTGCTCGGTGATGTCGCGGAAGACGGCCAGGAACAGGGTGCGCCCCTCCAGGTGGAGCAGGATCACCGAGACCCGCACATCGATGATGCTGCCATCCTTGCAGCGGTGCCGGGTCTCGAAGTCGTCCCGGCCGAACTTGAAGATCGTCCGGATGTGGTCGGCTATCTCCTCCGGTGTCTCCTGGGCCTCGTAATCGGGGATGCGCAGCTCGGCGAATTCCCCGGCGGTGTACCCCAGCTGTTCGTGGGCCAGCCGGTTGAACTGCACCGGCAGCCCGCTCTCCGGGTCGATGATGAGCGTTGCATCCGGATAGAGTTCGAAAAGGGTGCGGAAGCGGTTCTGCTGCTCTTCCAGGCTCTCGACCAGCGCATGGCGCTCGGTCATGTCGGTGTGGCTGCCGATGACGCGCAGCGGCTGCCCGTCCCCATCGCGCTTGATGACCCGGCCGCGGTCGAGGATCCACTTGTAGCTGCCGTCCTTGCAGCGCACCCGGTGTTCATTCTCGTAGGTGTCGGTCTCCCCGCGGAAGTGGCGCTCCAGGTCGGCCAGGACGTTGTCCAGGTCGTCCGGATGGACCCGGCTCTTCCATTCGTCGAGGTCGTTGCCGACCTCGTGCTCCTCGAGCCCGAGCATGCGCTTCCACTGCGGGGAGAAATAGACCGAATCGGTGGTGGCATCCCAGTCCCAGACGCCCTGATCGGTGGCCTCCAGCACGAAGCGCCAACGCTCCTCGTTCTCCGCCAGCCGCTCCCGGGCCTGGCGCTCCTCGGTGCGATCGAGGATGTAGCCGCGGATCAGACGGGGCCGGCCGGCCTCGTCGTATTCCGGGGCGGTGTAGTCGTAGAACCAGCGGCATTCGCCGGCGCGGGTCTGCAGCCGGTAGTACTGCTCGAAGGCGGTATCCCCCCGGGCCAGGGCGGCGGTGACCTCATCGCCGAGGCGCTCCACATCATCCGGGTGCACCAGGTCGATGAAGCGGAAGTCCGGCGCCATGACTTCGTTCACGCTGTAGCCGAGGACCTGCTCCACGTTGGGGGAGACATAGTGCACCGGCCAGCCCGGCTCCGGGCGCCAGACGAAGACCACCACCGGCCCGCCACTGAAGAATTCCTGCTCCTGGCGGCGGCCAGCTTCGGCGCGCTCCTCCGCGGTGACGTCGTGGAAGAGCAGGATGGCGGAGCCGTCGTCGGCAAGGGGCTTGGTCCGGATGTCCACGACCCGCTGCTGACCGTCGCCCCGGCTCAGCATCTCCCGACCCCGGTAGGGGGTACGGGCGCGTAGCGCCTGGTGGACGCGACAATCGCCCGGAGAGATCGGCTGCTCGGTGAATTCGCCGTCCTGGCGGCCCGCTTCGGCTGACTGGTCGGCGCACCGGAAGAGGTTGAAGACCGGAAGCCCGATGAGGCGGGCGGGCTCCGTATCCAGCATGTCCGCGGCGGCCCTGCTGGCCCGCGTGACGGTGCCGTCGGCATCCAGGGCCAAAAGGCCGTCCGGGACCTCTTCGGTCAGGGACTCCAGCGCGCGGTTCTTCTCCTGCAGCTCCTCGTTGAGGCGGCCGAGCTCGGCCTGGTGGTCCTTGAGCAGGGTGAACCACTGGTTGTAGTAGAGATTGACCAGCTCCTTCTGGCTGATGACGCCGGTGAGGCGGTCCGTGTCGTCGACCACCACCACGCGTTTGATATGCCGCTCTCGGCAGAATTCCAGGGCCTCGGCAATGCTGGCCTGCTCGTGGAGCGTCTGCGGCGGCCGGGTCATGCAGTCGCCCACCGGCGTCGCCGGGTCGGTACGGGAGTCCAGCAGGTGGACGATGTCGCGCTGGGTCAGAAGCCCGGACGGGCGCCCGTCTTCCACGATGATGGCGGCGTCATGGCCCTGGTCCGCCATGCCGGTCATGGCCGAGTGCAGCGACTCCGCCGGGTCCAGCTCCAGGGCGTGAATGCCGCGCAACAGCTCGCCGAGACTCTGGGTCTGGGCGAGGGTCCGCGGGTCGAGGCTGCCCGCGAGGTCGCTGTAGCTGAGGATCCCGCTCAGTTCGTCGGCGGGACCGACCAGGCAGATGTGGTCGCTGCGGTTGCGGATCGCCTTGAGTCCATCCAGGACAGAGGCATCCGGTGGGAGGGTCGCCGGCCGCGGGAGGTCGAGTTGCTCCAGTGGGGTCCGAAAATCCAGTCCCCGGGATTCCAGCTCCAGCAGCGTCGAGGAGAGGAAGAGGCGGTAGCCCTCGGTATCTCGTACCACGACGTCGCGGATATCGTGGTCCTTCATGGTCCGTACGGCGTCTGCGATGGTCGCCGTGGGCGGCACGGTGACCACGTCGGTGGTAGCGATGGTGCGGATTTCCGGGAAGAACATAGGCCCCTCGGGAGCGGATGCTGCGGCTGGAGTACGCCGTCGGGAGAACGGATGCTCCATTCAGGGTAGTTAGCGTAATAGGATTAGCACCCATCGGTCACTCATTAAGACGATGGCGGACTTCGGGACAGCCCCGCCTTGGGTGACCTATTTCCACTGGTACTAACCGCGAGTGGTTGCCAGCACCGGCAGTCGCGGAACGAGGGGGCAAAAGGTTCCTATCGCTGCCGTGGCGATTGGGTTATCAGTCGGGATGATGCCCCGTCAGGCTTCCGGCGGATCCGTGTACGGGGTCCTGGGCAGGAAGCGGAACGTGGTGGATACGGTATTCCAGCGCTTCGAAGGCATCGCCATCCCCACGCTGGACATCCGGCTCCTGGCCCTCGGGGTAGGCACCGACACAGCGGAATCCGTCACGGGTGGCCACCGCCCGGTGGGCAGTACCGGCAGGTAGAACCACGGTATCAGCCGCGGCGACGTCCACCAAGGGGCCATTGGGGCCACCCAGCTGGAGGGTGGCGCTCCCCTTGTAGCAGCCCAGGGCCTCGTGGGCGCTGGCGTGGAAGTGGTGCCAGTCGAAGACGCCCCAGCGCCAGGCCGGGGGCCAGCCGTGGGCGGCGAAGGTGGCCTCGATGGTGGCCGGGTCGGGATCGGTGAAGGCCTCGCGGTGGAGGATGACTGGCAGAGCCGGATTGTTCGGAAAGGGGCCGTCGGGCGGCAGGGTCAGGGTCTCGATGGCGGTCTCCGTAGCTGTGGCGGTCATGGCTGCTCCTCGCTCTGTGACGGTGCCCGGCGCCGTTTCAGGTTGCCGCGTTCAGGGTAGCCGAAACAGCGGCCGTGGCCAGCCCCACTTCTCAGAACATGAGCGATCTGTCATATTTCGGGCCACGGTCGTGGAGCCAGGGAGAGGCCGACAACGCCAGGAGGGGCGATGCGCCAGGAAGGCGAACACGAGGAAGAGAGAGAAGAGCGAGTCGCGGCGGATATGTATCACGTTCTGCGCACCTTCAAGGTCATTCTCGCCGACGACCACGAGTTGGTGCGGGAGGGGATCCGCCGGCTACTGGAGGATTCCGGGCAGGTGGAAGTCGTGGCCGAGGCGGCCTGTGGCGAGGAGGTGGTGGAGCTCGCGCGCCAGCATGCGCCGGATGCCGTCCTGCTGGACGTGAACATGCCCGGCATCGGCGGGCTGGAGGCCACCCGGCGGCTGCACGCCCTGATGCCCGGGATCCGGATCGTGGTCATCTCCGTCTACGGGGAGGGCCCGCTCCCCGGCCGGATGCTGGAAGCCGGGGCCAGCGCCTATCTCACCAAGGGCTGCACCACGGAGACCATCCTGGATGCGCTGGAGGCCGTGGACCGCGGCGAGCGCTACCTGGATGCCGACGTGGCGCGCCACCTGGCGCTGAACATGCTGCCGGGCGGGGCGTGCAATCCTTTCGACCGGCTTTCCCAGCGGGAGATGCAGGTCGCCCTGATGATGCTGGCCGGGCAGCGAGTAGGGCAGATTGCCGAGGACATGCACCTCTCCGCCAAGACCATCTCCACCTATCGCCACCGGATCTTCTCCAAGCTCGGCGTGGGCTCCGACAGCGCCCTGACCCGGCTGGCGATGGAGCACGGCGTGGGCGAGCAGCCCCCGGGTACGGCGGAGGGTGCCGCCGGCAGCTGATGAGCGCGATCTTCGACCTCGATTGCCGCGCCTGCCCGCGGCTGGCCGCCCATCTGGATGCCGTGGCGGCCGAGCACCCCGATTACCACTGCCGTCCCGTGGCCCCCTTCGGGGCGGAGGACCCGGGCCTGCTGGTGGTGGGGCTGGCGCCGGGGCTGCACGGGGCCAACGCCACCGGCCGCCCCTTCACCGGGGACCACGCCGGGATCATGCTCTACGACACCCTCTACCGCTTCGGTTTCGGCTCGGCGCCGGAATCGCGGTCGGCGGACGACGGCCTCCAGCTCCACGACTGCCGGATCACCAATGCCGTGAAGTGCCTGCCGCCGGCCAACAAGCCCACCGGCGCCGAGGTGCGCACCTGCCGCCCCTTCCTGTCGGCGGAGCTGGCCGGCCTGCGGCCCGGGGCCGTGGTCCTGGCCCTGGGCCGAGTGGCGCACGAGACGACCATCGCCGCCCTGGGCGGCCGGCAGAAGGACTACCCCTTCGCCCACGGACGCTGGCATGAGCCAGAGGGCGGACCGGCGGTAGTGGACTCCTACCACTGCAGCCGCTACAACACCCAGACGCGCCGGCTCACCCCGGCGATGTTCGATGCCGTCTTCGAGTCCATCCGCGAACGACTGCCAGCCACATGAGTGAGGAAGAGCCGCAGGGGGAGGCCGGGGGCTTCGATGCCCGCGCCTTCCTGGAGCGCGTGACCGAGCGTCCGGGCGTCTACCGCATGGAGAACGCCGCCGGCGAGGTCATCTACGTCGGCAAGGCGCGCAACCTCAAGCGGCGGCTCTCCAGCTACTTCCGCCGCAAGGTGGACAGCCCCAAGACCCGGGCGATGGTCTCCCACATCGCCAACGTCGAGGTGACGGTCACCGGCAGCGAGGCCGAGGCGCTGATCCTCGAGAACAACCTCATCAAGCGCTACCGGCCGCGCTACAACGTCCTCCTGCGCGACGACAAGAGCTACCCCTATATCTATCTCTCCAGCCAGCAGCGCTTCCCGCGGCTGGCCTTCCATCGCGGGGCGCGCCGGGCCAAGGGGCGTTACTTCGGGCCCTATCCCTCGGCCACCGCCGTACGCGAGACGCTCTCGCTGCTGCAGAAGCTCTTCCCCGTGCGCCAGTGCGAGGACACCTTCTTCAACAACCGCAGCCGCCCCTGCCTGCAGTACCAGATCCAGCGCTGCACCGCGCCCTGCGTCGGCTACGTGGACGAGGAGCGCTACGCCGAGGACGTCGAGCACGCGGTGATGTTCCTGGAGGGCAAGAGCAACGCCGTCATCGACGATCTCGTCAGCCGCATGGAGAAGGCCTCGACCAACCTCGAGTTCGAGGCGGCGGCGCGTTATCGCGACCAGATCGCTCAGCTGCGCAAGCTCCAGCAGCGCCAGTCCATCAGCGGCGAGGGCGGGGACCACGACGTGGTGGCGGTGGCCGCCGAGGGCGGCATGGCCTGCATCCAGGTCTTCGTCATCCGCGGCGGGAACAACCTGGGCAACCGCACCTGGTTCCCCCAGCACAGCGACGGCGCCGAACCCGGCGAGGTGCTGGAGGCCTTCCTGGCCCAGCACTACCTGGACCACGCCGAGGGGGCCCAGGCCATCCCGCCGGAGATCCTGCTGGCCGAGGAGCCGCCGGAGCGCGAGCTGCTGGAGGAGGCCATCTCGGAGCAGGCCGGGCGCCGGGTGCGGCTGGCCACCCGGGTGCGCGGGGAGCGGGCCCGCTGGGTGGAGCTGGCCGGGACCAATGCCCGCACCGCCCTGGAGAGCCGCCTGGCCGCCCGGACCAACCTCCTGGAGCGCTTCCAGTCCCTGCAGGAGGGGCTGGATCTGCCCGATCTCCCCCGGCGCATCGAGGGCTTCGATATCAGCCATACCCGCGGCGAGGCGCCGGTGGGGGCCTGCGTGGTCTTCGACCACAGCGGCCCGGTGAAGGATGCCTACCGGCGCTACAATATCCGGGACGTGGAGCCCGGCGACGACTACGGCGCCCTGCGCGAGGTGCTGACCCGGCGCTACACCAAGATGAAGCAGGGGGAGGGCGAGCTGCCCGACACCATCCTCATCGACGGCGGCCGCGGCCAGGTCAACGTGGCGGAGGGCGTCCTGGAGGAACTGCAGATCACCGGGATCCCCGTCATCGGCATCGCCAAGGGTCCGGAGCGCAAGGCGGGGGAGGAGACGCTGTTCTTGTCGGGTCGGGAGGCCGGTCTTATACTGCCGCCGGACTCGCCGGGCCTGCATCTCATCCAGCAGATCGACGGCGAGGCCCACCGCTTCGCCATCGGCGGCCATCGCCAGCGCCGGGCGAAGAGCCGGAACACCTCCTCGCTGGAGGACATCCCCGGGGTCGGGCCGCGCAAGCGCCAGGCCCTGCTGCAACAGCTGGGCGGCCTCCAGGGTGTCACCCGGGCCGGGGTCGAGGAGCTGGCCCGCGTGCCGGGGATCAGCAGCGAGCTCGCCCAGCGGATCTTTGATACCTTCCACCCGGGTGGCTGACGCATGAGATGGAACCTCCCCAATATCCTGACCCTGCTGCGGATCGGCGCCATCCCGCTGTTCATTATCGCCTTCTACCTGCCGGTGTCGTGGTCCAGCCAGGCGGCGACCATCCTCTTCGCGGCGGCGGCGATTACCGACTGGCTGGACGGCTTCCTGGCGCGGCGCTGGGGGCAGAGTTCCGCCTTCGGCGCCTTCCTGGACCCGGTGGCGGACAAGCTCATGGTCGCGGCCGCCCTGGTCCTGCTGGTGGAGGCCAATCCCACCCCCTATCCCGGGATCCTGGTGGGCATTGCGGCGGTGGTGATCATCGGCCGGGAGATCGCCATCTCCGCCCTGCGGGAGTGGATGGCGGAGATCGGTGAGCGGGCCAGCGTGGCCGTCTCCTGGATGGGCAAGCTGAAGACGGGGACGCAGATGGTCGCCATCCTCCTGCTGCTGTTCGAGGATCCCCTCTGGGGGCTGCCCAGCCTCCACCTGGGCTTCTGGCTGCTCTACGTCGCGGCGGGTCTGACCCTCTGGTCCATGATCGTCTACCTGCGCGCCGCATGGCCCATCTTCGTGCGCAACGAAGGGGGTTGACGTCTCCGCGTAACACGGTAGAATGCGCAGCCGAATTAGGCGGGAATAGCTCAGTTGGTAGAGCACAACCTTGCCAAGGTTGGGGTCGCGAGTTCGAGTCTCGTTTCCCGCTCCAAATATCAAAACCTCGGTTTCGGCCGGGGTTTTTTTGTGTCCCCCGCTTTTTGATGCGTCTTTGTGCGCCGGGGGCTCGCCCGGGCCGGCGGTCCCGGGTTATAATTCCGCTCACTGGCTGGGTGGCAGAGTGGCTATGCGGCGGCCTGCAAAGCCGTGCAACGTCGGTTCGAATCCGGCCCCAGCCTCCAGATACGAAAAGGCCCGCATCGGTTCGCCGGTGCGGGCCTTTTCCGTTCCGATGCCTTAACGATCCCTTCGCCGCTCCCGGACCCAGTGGTAGAGGGCCGGCAACACCACCATGTTCAGCGCCGTCGAGCCCAGGAGACCGCCGAGGACGACGATGGCCATGGGGGCCTGGATCTCGGTGCCGGTCTCGCCCAGCCCCATGGCCAGGGGGATGAGGGCGAGGGCGGCGGTGAGAGCCGTCATCAGGATGGGGGCCAGTCGCTCCATGGCGCCGCGTTCCACGGCCTCGTCCAGCGGCACCCGGTCCGCCTCCAGGTCCTGATAGCGGCTGATGAGCAGCAGGCCGTTGCGAATGGCGATCCCGAACAGGGTGATGAAGCCTACCAGGGCCGCGATGGTCAGTGTCCCCCCCATGGCGAAGACGGCCAGCACGCCACCAATGAGGGCGAGGGGGATGTTGGCCATGACCAGGAGGACCAGCGGCAGCGAGCGCAGGACCAGCTGCAGGACGAGCAGCATGGCAACGGCCACGCCCGCGGAGACCGTGGCGAGGGTCCGGGCCGCCTGGGCCTCCGCCTCGAACTGGCCACCCAGTTCCACGCGGTAGCCGGTAGGCAGGGCTACCTCGTCCTCGATGGCCGTACGGACCGCATCCACGGCACTTCGCAGGTCGCGTCCGGCCACATTGGCGCTGACCACCAGCCGGCGCTCCGCATCCTCGCGATTGATCCGGGCCGGGCCGTATTCCACCTGGGGGCGGGCGACCTCGCTCAGGCGGATGGTGTGGCCAGTGGGCGTCTGGAGGGGGATATCGCCCAGGCCATCCCGGGTGCGAAGGCGATCCGGCAGGCGGACCACCAGGTCGAAACGCCGTTCGCCCTCGAAGATCTCGGCCACATGGGCCCCGCGCCAGGCGGTGCGCACGGCGGCGGCGGCATCGGCCACGGTGAGGCCGTACCGGGCCAGGGCGGTGCGGTCGGCGTGCAGGCGGATCTGGGGGACGTCGGAGACCGGTTCCACCGAGATATCCACCAGCCCTTCCACTCCCTGAAGGGTGGTCTCGACTTCGCCAACCAGGCGCTGGATCTCGCCCAGGCCGGGCCCGAAGACCTTCACCGCGAGGTTGGCCCGGACACCGCTGAGCATGTGGTCGATGCGGTGGGAGATGGGCTGGCCGATGTTGAACTGCCCGGGGAAGGCGGCCAGGCCGTCCCGTAGCTCCTCCAGGAAGGCGGCCTTGCCCTGGGGGAGTGGTCCCAGCCGGACGTCCAGTTCGCTCTGATTGGGCAGCTGGGTGTGCTCCGCCCCCTCGGCCCGCCCGGTTCGCCGTGCCACGGTGAGGACCTCCTCCTGGTCCATGAGCCACTCCTCCACCCGGCTGGCCATGCGGGCCGAGCGCTCCAGGCTGGTCCCGGCCGGGGTATTCATGGCGATGGTCAGGCTCCCCTCGTTGAAGGCCGGCAGGAAGGAGCGCCCCAGCAGTAGTGTGGCCGCTACCGTGGCCAGGGCCAGCGCCGCGGAGAGGGTGATGACGGCGCCGCGCCAGCGCAGGGCCGCGTGGAGCAGGGGGCGGTAGGCCCGCTGCAGTGCCGCGGCGACCGGAGGCTCCCGGCCCTCGTCCTTGCGGGCGACGGCCGGCAGGAGCCAGCGTGCCAGGACCGGGGTTACCGTGAGCGCCACCATGAGCGAGGCGGCGATGGCGACCAGGTAGGCGAGCCCCAGGGGCTTCAGCAGGCGGCCCTCCACGCCCCCCAGGAAGAACAGCGGGGCGAAGACCAGCATGATGATGACCGTGGAGTAGACCACGGGGTGGCGCATCTCCGAGCACGCCCGGTGGATGGTCGTGTCGACATCGGCCCCCTCGGGGGCCTCGCGCAATCGGCGGACGATGTTCTCCACGAAGATGATGGCATCGTCCACCAGGGCGCCGATGGCGATGGTCATGCCCCCCAGGGTCATGGTGTTCACGGTGATCCCCAGCGCCTGGAGAACCAGCAGGGCGACGGTCAGGGAGAGCGGGATCGCCAGCACGGCGATGGCCGTGATCCGGATGCTCAGGAGGAAGAGCAGCAGGATCACCACCACGAACAGGGCGCCATCCCGCAGCGCCTCGACGACGTTGTTCACCGCGGTCTGGATGAACTCGGCCTGCCGGAACAGGTTCGGTTCGACGACGATACCCTCCGGCAGCCCTGGCTCCAGTTCGGCCAGGGTCTCGTTGATGGTCTCGGTGAGAGCCAGGGTATCCGCGCCGGGCTGCTTGGAGACGGCGAGGACCACCCCCGGCTTCCCGTTCACGCCGGCATTGCCCACCGGGATGCCCGCACCCATCCGGACCTCGGCGACGTGGCGCACGCGGATGGGCGTGCCGTCGCGGACCGCGACCACGGCCTTCTCCAGCTCCTCCAGGCTCTGGGCGCGGCCCATGAAGCGGATCAGGTAGTCCTGGCCGGCGGCGCTCAACCGGTTGCCGCCGGCATTGAGGCTGGAGTCGGCCAGGGCCTGGCGGACCTCGGTCAGGTTGAGGTCATGGGCGGCGAGCTGTTCCGGCAGGACCTGGACCTGGTACTGGCGCACGCTCCCGCCCAGCGTGGTGACCTGGGAGATCCCGGGGATCGCCTCCAGCTGACGTGCGATGACCCAGTCCGCGATCTCCCGGGCGCGCATGGCATCCTCCCGGGCCGTGTCCCGGACGCCGAGGTAGGCGATCTCCCCCATGATGGAGGTGATGGGCCCCAGCTCCGGGGAGGCGACGCCCGCCGGGAGCTGGTCCCGCACCCGACCGAGGCGCTCGCTGACGATCTGGCGGGTGCGGTAGATGGGCTCGCCCCACTCGAATTCCACCCAGACCATGGAGAAGCCGGCGACGGACTGGGACCGGACCCGGCGCACGCCGGCGGCCCCCATGGTCGCCGTCTCGATGGGGTAGGAGACCTGCTGTTCCACCTCCTCGGCGGCGAGGCCGGGCGCCTCGGTCATCACGGTGACCGTGGGGGCGGTGAGATCCGGGAAGATGTCGATCGGGGCGCGTTGGGCCTGCCAGACGCCCAGCGCGAGGACGACCAGCGCCCCCGCGACGACCAGCAGGCGATTGGTCAGGGACCACTGGATGAGTCGGTCGAGCATCGGGCCCCCTAGTGGCTGTGGCCGTGGCCGGCATTGTCGTTATCCCGGCCGGCGAGGAGGGTCGCCCAGGCGCCGTCGGTGACCACGCGATCCCCCGGTTTCAGCCCGCTCTCGATGGCGACCCGACCGGCAGCCCGGATCCCGGTGCGGACCGGGCGGCGCTCGAACCGCTCCCCCCCGGTCTGGACCATGACCACGGCGACGCCGTTGTCGTCGATGAGCGCCCGCTCGGGGAGGGTTAGTCGCGATTCCCCGGGACCGGCGGTAAGGGCGACGGTCACCGGCATGCCGGGGCGGTACCCCTCGTCCCCCTCCAGTGCGAAGGCGACGGGGAGGGTCCCGCCCGGCTCGCGGAAGGCGGCCGCCTGCCAGACGGGTTCGCCGCTCAGCGACCGCCATTCGCGGGCACCGGGTCGGCGCACCGCCGGATCCCGCAGTTCGGTAGCACGGTCGAGATCGGCGGGGTAGAGCTCGGCGATCAGCCACTGGCGGGCCGGATCCAGGAGGGTGGCCAGGCGCTGGCCGGCCTGCACCGCCTCGCCCGGGGTCACATCGATGGATTCCAGGCGCCCCCCGTTGGCGACGCGCAGGGCGATGCGACCCTCGTCCCCACTACCCCCGGCGATGCGGTCGCGACGCTCACGGGCATCCCGCCATTCCGCCCGGGCCGTGTTGCGGTCCCGGCGGGCCTCCAGGACCCGGCTCTCGGCGACGACCCCCTGTTCGGCCAGGGCGGAGAGGCGATCCAGGGTGGCCCGGGCCTCGGTGAGGCGCTCCCGGGCCCGGGTGATGGTCAGTGCGAGGCCGCTGGCCGTGCCGCTGTCCGGCAGCAGCCCGAGTTCCAGCAGGGCGTCCCCGGCCGCCAGTTCGCGCCCGGGTCGCGGCCAGCCGTCGACCCCGTGGACCACCCCCGCCGCGGGGGCCGTCAGGTGGAAGCGGGCCCCGGGGACCGAGCGGATCGTCCCGGGGACCTCGATGCGCTCGGCGAAGGGCCGGCGCTCGATGACCTCGGTGGCAAAGTCCATCCGCCACTGGGTCTCCTTGGGGAGGGTGCCGGATTCCCCGGCCGTGGCGCCCTCGGGGAGCTCGGCGAGGACCTCGATGCTCCCGAGCAGGCTGCTCTGCGTACCCTCGCTGGTGTGGTGCCGGCCGGTAAGGTGGTAGTGGCCGGGGCCCGGCAGGTCCACGGAGACCGGAAAGATCCCCGGCCGGTCGGCCCTGGCCTCACCCTGTGCGACCAGCGCGCCGGTGAGGTCGCGCAGTTCCAGGGTGATGCGCCCGTCCGCGATGGGTGATGACCCGGCGAGTTCGGTGGCGTGGACCAGGAAGGTGACGTCCGCTCCGGCGGCCAGGCCGGGGACGGCCTCTCCGGCGGCATCCTGCGCCTCGACGAACCACTCCCGGTCCTCGTCCCAGTGGGTGAGGGTCCAGGCGGCCGCCTGGCCGGGGGAGAGCAGAAGGGCCAGCAGCAACAGACCGGGCAGCGCGGCAATCAGTCGGTGGGTCCTGGGAGTCGGGATCATGGGGTCTCCTCCACGAGGCCGCGCCCCGTGCTGATTCGCCACTGGCGCCATTCCTTCCAGGCGCGGGCGAGGATGGTCTGTTCGCGTTCCCGGGCGCTGTACCAGGTGTTCTCGGCCTCCAGCCATTCCAGCAGGGAGGCCTCGCCCGCGCGGTAACCGCGCTCGGTCATCTCGAGAATGCGCCGGGCCGGCTCCAGCAGCTCGGTGCGATGGCGGTCGAGTTCCTCGAGGAGATGCTCCAGGTGCCGGTGGCTCACGTGGATCCGGGTGTGCAGATCCCGGCGCAGGGCGCGGGCCTCCTCGACGGGGATCCGTTCCTCGGCCCGGGCGCGCTGAATGGCGCCCTGATTGCGATCCCACAGCGGGAGTTCCAGCATCAGGCCCAGGCCGAGGCTGTTCTCCCGCTGGCCGTCGTAGAGGTTGCTCTCGCTGAAAAGCTGGAGCCCGACATCCGGCCATCCATCGGCCCGGGTGGCCTCGGTCTGCTCCCGCGCCGAGGTGATCCGCGCCTGAAGGGCCTGCAGGGCGGGATGGTTGGTCGGCGGGGGCAGGGCTTTGCCCGGCTCGGGTGGGGCCCGCAGTTCGGGGGGGCGGCCCAGTGACTCCGGGGAGATGGCCAGCAGGCCGGCCAGGGTCGTGCGCGCCTCGGTGAGGTTGCCCTTCGCGTGGTGGTGACGCCGTTGGGCCTCCGACCGGACTACCTGGATCCGCAGCCGCTCGCGTTCGGCGAGGTCGCCGGCCTCTTCCCGCAGGCTGGCGACCTCCGCCAGTCGCCGGGCGACCTCCCGTCGCTCCCGGGTCAGGCGGTGGCGGGCCGCGGCCAGTTGCCAGCCGTGGAAGGCGCTGGCGATCCGGCCCTCCAGGCGGAGTCGGTGGGCCGTGGCGTCGAGCCGGGCAGCCTCCACACCGGCCCGGGCCGCGGCCCGGCGATGGCCGAGGCTGCCCCACAGGGGCAGGGACTGGGCGATCTCCAGCTCCTTGAGGCTGTAGCCGCCCGTGCCGTCCTGGCGGCCCAGTTCATCGGAGGCCCGCAGGCTGAGTTCAGGATTGGCCCAGCGGCCTGCCTGATCGCTCTGGCCGCGACGGGCCTCGATCCGCTGTCGGGCGACCTCTCTTTCCGGGCTGACGGCCAGCCCTTGCCGGATCGCCTGTTCCAGGGTCCACGACCCCGGCGGCTCGGCGGTGGCCGGCCCGGCGAGGATCGCGCACAGCAGCGCAATCCCCCACAGGATTCGGTTCTGCACGGGAATGATTCCCCATCAAGGTGGTGGTCCGGTCGGCGCGGGGCCGACTCCACGGCGGGATGGGGTCAGGCGGGCGGGCCGCGCGGTAGTGATACTCGCCGGTCGGGCTCGCGCGGTAAGGGGGATCCCGCCGGGAAGGGGTCGCCGGCCCGGTCGGGGTGTCGTACCAGGGTGGGCCCCCGAGTCGCGAGCGCCTGGGGATCCGCGTCACTCGGCAGGTCAACGGCCTTCGTGCTGGCCTGCGAGACCGGCAGTGCCAGGCCCGTGATCTCGACCTCCTCGGTCGCCTCGTGGTGGGGCGGATGGTCGGGGGCCTGGGCGAGATGGAGTCCAGCCGGGTGTTCGTGGTGGTGCCCGTGGTGGTCCACGTGCTTGTGCAGGCTCACGCCCTGCAGGCTCGCCATGGCGAGCACGAGCCAGGCCAGTAGCAGCAGGCGCAGGGTGGAGGAGCGGCGGAGCGGGTCCATCCGGTTACGGTACGCCGGGGGACGTGGTCCCGACAACCCTAGCCACCGGAGCCGATGTGGCCGGTGGCGACCACGTCCTCCGGCATGCCGTCGTGGGTCTCGGGGGTCGGTTCCGCGGCCGTCTCGCCCCAGTCCAGCTCCTCGACGTCGTGGTCGGCAGGGAAGAGGGCGAGGCCGTGGTTGGCGGTGATGGTGACCGTCACCCGATCCCCGGGTTCGTGGTGGACCTCGTGATTGGTCCGCACCCGGACCCGGCTTCCGCCGGCCAGGTCCACGGCGAACAGTCGCGTGGCCCCCTCGTAGCGCGACCAGGCCACCACGCCGTTGCCGGGTTCGTCGGCCCGCAGGTCCAGGTCGTCCGGTCGCACCAGTGCCTCCACCGCGCCCTCGGCGCCGTGGCCGGTGGCCGGGCCGATGGGGGTGGCCACGGAGCCCTCCCGGGTGCGGCCCGGGAGGAAGGAGGCCTCGCCCAGGAATTCCGCCACGAAGCGGCTGGCCGGGTCGCGGAAGCAGGTCTCCGGCTCGGCGATCTGCTCCAGCCGACCGTGGCGCATGACGCCCACCCGGTCGCCGATGGAGAGGGCCTCGGCCTGGTCGTGGGTCACCCAGATGGCCGGCACCCCGGCCTCCTTCAGGGCGGCCCGGATCTCCCAGCGCAGGCTGTCCTTCAGGGCCGCATCCAGGTTGGACAGGGGCTCGTCCAGCAGCACCATCTCGGGGTGGTGGGCCAGGCAGCGGGCCAGGGCTACGCGCTGCTTCTGCCCACCGGAGAGCTCCTCCGGGTAGGCGTCCCGCTGGTCACCCAGGCCGAGCCAGTCCAGCCAGTGGTCGACGCCCGCCCCGCGGCCCAGGCGGAAGCCGACGTTCTCGGCCACCGTCAGGTGGGGGAAGAGGGCGAAGTCCTGGAAGACGAGGCCGGTTCGGCGCTGCTCCGGTGGCACGAAGGCGGTATCCGAGTTCACCGTCTGGCCGCTGATGCGGACCGTGCCGCTGGAGGGGCGGACCAGGCCGGCGACCACGCGCAGGGTGGTGGTCTTGCCGCAACCGGTGGGGCCGAGGAGGGTGACGATCTCCCCCTCGTCCACGCGCAGGCTGACATCCTGCACCGCGATCTCGTCGCCGTAGGTTACGTTGAGTCCGTCGATCTCCAGCATGGATGTCCTCGAACCGAATCAGGTCTGGGAGGAGCGCCGCTCGCCGCGCAGCATGAGCGCGACGGCCACTCCCGATACTACCACCAGCAGCAGGGCCGGTACCGCGCCGCGGCCGAAGTAGCCCGCCTCGTAGACCCGCCACAGGTGGGTGGCCAGGGTCTCGAAGCCGGTGGGCCGCAGCAGCAGCGTCGCCGGCAGCTCGCGCATGGCCTCCAGGAAGACCAGGGCCGCCGCCGCCAGCAGGCCGGGCAGGATCAGCGGCAGCGTCACCCGCCGGAAGGCCTCCGCCGGGGAGGCGCCCAGGGAGCGCGCCGCGCCCACCAGGCTGCCCTCGGCCCGCTCCAGCGGTGCCCGGATATTCCCCACCGCCAGGGGCAGGAAGCGTACCACGTAGGCGAAGACCAGCAGCGCCAGCGTCTGGTAGAGGAATCCGACATTCAGACCGACGACCACCAGCGCCGTTCCCAGCACGATGCCGGGGACGCCGAAGCCCACGTGGGCCACGCGCTCCAGCAGCCGGCCCAGGCGCCCGGTGGTGGCGGCGAAGGCGATGGGCAGGGCGGCGGCCACTGCGGCCACGGCCGCGAGCAGGGAGGCGGTGGTGGAGTTCAGCAGGATGGCGGGGTCGAAGTGGCCCGTCCCCTCGCGTACCAGCCAGAGGGTGAAGATCCCCACCGGCAGGCCGATGGCGGCCAGCAGCACCGTGCCCATGCCGGCGATGGCGCCGAGCCGTGCCCCCTGGCCCAGGGCGAAGCTCGGCGGCCGGCCCGGGGTCTCGCGCACGGCGCGGACCCGGGACTCCAGGAAGAGCACCACGGCCACCAGGACCAGCAGCGCCAGGGAGAGCAGGGCGGCGCGGTCGAGGCCGAAGGCGTTGTATTCCACGAAGATGACCCGGGTGAAGGTATCCACCCGCATGATCGCCGGGGTGCCGAAGTCGGAGAGGGTGTAGAGGGCCACCAGCAGGCCGCCCGCGGCGACGCTGTTGCGTACGCGGGGCAGGACGACCCGCCACAGGGCGGGCGCCAGGGGCATGCCCAGGGTGCGCGCCGCCTCCAGCAGGCTGGCGTCCATGTTGCGCAGGGCCGCCCGGGTCGCCAGGAAGACGAAGGGATAGGTGTACAGGCTCATGACCAGGGTGGCCCCGGCCAGGCCGTCCACGTTGGGCAGCGGGATCCCGGTGGCCATCCGGATCTCGCCGCCGGGGCCGGAGGCCGCGAACCAGGCGAAGGCCCCGAGGTAGCTGGGGATGGCCAGCGGGGCGGCCAGCAGGCCGGTCCAGATCCCGCGACCGGGCAGCCGGGTCCAGGCGGTGAGAAAGGCCAGCGGGACGCCCAGGAGGGTCGCGCCGATGACGGTGAGGCCGGCCAGCAGCAGGCTGTTCAGCGCCACCTCGGCCACGCGGGCATCCAGACCGGCCTCCGCCCCGATGCCCATGCCCAGCAGGACCACCACCGGCGAAAGCACGGCGGCGGCCAGCAGGGCGCTGAGCAGGGTCACCAGGGGGAGACGGGTCAAAGCACCCCCGCCCGGCGCATGAGCTTCAGGGTGGGCTGGAGGTTACCCAGTTGCGTGAGATCCACCGAGGGGGGTTGGATCCGGTCCAGCGAGGGGAGGTTGTCCGGCACCGGGACACCGGGGACCAGCGGGATCTCGTAGGCCTTCCGGGCCAGGTAGGACTGGACCTCGCGGGAGAGCAGGTAGCGGATGAAGTCGTTGGCGATCTCGCTGGGATTGAGGATGGTGACCCCCGAGGCATTCACCAGGGAGCCGGCATCGCCCTCCGTGAAGGCCAGGTCGACGCTGGCGTCGGGCTGGCCGGACTTCAGCCGCAGGGTGTAGTAGTGGTTGGCCAGGGCGACATCCACCTCGCCCTGGGCGGTGGCCAGCACCGCCCCCAGTTCGCCGGCATATTCACGGGTGTTGGGCTTCATGGCCTCCAGCCAGGCCACCGTGGCCTCGTCCCCCTCCAGCAGCCGCATGGCGGTAATGAAGGACTGGAAGGCGCCGTAGGCCGGGGCCCAGCCCACGGTGAGACCGCTGTCGGGCAGGGCCATGATGTCCGTGGGGATGTCCTCGGCGGTGAGGCGATCGGTGTTGTAGGCCACCGTCCGCACCCGCCCGGAGACGGGGGCGATCTGCTGGAAGCGGAAGGGCGGTTCCAGCTTCTCCTGGAGGCTCTCCGGGATGGCGTGGGTCAGACCGCGATCCACCACCTGCCCCAGGGAGCTGGTGTCGGTGGACCAGAAGAGGTCGGCCCGGGCCCCGCCGCGCTCGGACTCGGCCACCAGGGTATTGGCCAGGGCGCTGGAGCTCCCGCGTCGGACCTCCAGGTCGAGGTCGGGATTGCGGTCCCGGATGGCGCGGATCACGTCGGTGTAGAGCCCGCCCTCGCCGCGCCCCAGGTAGACCCGGAGCTGGCCCTCCAGGGGCGGCAGTTCGTCCACCGACAGCGCCGGCGGGGCGGCCGGCTCACCGCTGCATCCGATCAGGCCGGTCGGGCCGAGCAGGCCCAGGGCCCCCAGGGCAGAGGCGCGTTGGAGGAAGGTCCGGCGGTCCATGCTAGAAGACCTCGCTGCTGTCGCCGTCGGACTCTTCCAGCTGGCCCTCGGCGGTGTCCAGGGACTCCTTCATGGCCTGCACCTGCTCGCGCACCTCGTCCATGGAGGCGCCGCTCTCCAGCAGCCGGGGCAGGGTGCCGTTGAAGTCCTCCTCCAGGCGGGCGACCCGCTGGGCATCCACCTCGATGAGGCCACCCTCCAGGCCCTCGAAGTAGTCGAAGTAGGCGCTGCGGACCAGCTCCAGGGCGTCGTCGGCGTGGCCGGCCTGGTACTCGGCCACGGCGCTGTCCAGCAGCTCGTCGATACGCTGGAAGGCGGCCTCGGGGCCCGCCGGCTCGTCGTGGCCGTGGTCGTCCGCGGCCGCCCCGCCACCGCGAGCGGCAGTCAGGCGCAGCCCGCCCATGCCCTGGTGGAGGGCGGCGGTAACGGCGTGGGCGCGCTGGTGGATCACCTCGGCCTCCGCGCCCCCGTCCACCGCCTGGCGCAGGTCGGAGATGGCCTGCCAGATGGCGGGATAGAGCGGGGTGGCGACCTTCTCTACGGCGGCGTGGTAGCGCACCTCTTCCCATTCGTCGACGAAGGCCTGGACCCGTTCCGGGCCGGCCTCGCCAGCCGCGTAATCCCGGGCCAGGGCATCCAGGGAGTCGGCCAGGGTGCGCACGTCCGCGGCGTAGTCATCCAGGTGCTCCTGGAACTCCTCGACGTGTTCGCCGGCCTCGCCGTGGGCCAGGGCGCCGGCCGGGACGAGGAGGGAGGCCCCGAGCAGCAGGGTGGCAGCCAGGGGGGTGGAGCCGGCATGTCCGGAACGGATGGTCATCGGGCGTTCCTCCAGAACGGGGTTACAAGGACGGATCGAATTATCACCCTAAATAAAACTCATTTTTATTTGGGTGTAAACGGGGTGTCATGGTCGCCCCGGTGCCGCCCCTCCGCGGCCCCGCTTTGCGGGGTCGGTGCTGTAAATGGTGCCCGGGGCCGGACTCGAACCGGCACGGCCTGAGCCCGCGGATTTTAAGTCCGCTACGTCTACCAGTTTCGTCACCCGGGCCAGGTAGTTACCGGGGATTGTTTAAGTTCTGAATGAACAATAAGTCCCGCGGTGGCGTCCATTCTAGCGTGCCGGGGCAGCGGCGGCGACCTCCCGCCCGGATCGCGGTTTCAGCCGAAGTCCCGGGAGCGGGTGGGGAGTTCGCCCAGCCAGGGGGTGCGATCGGTGACCTCGTCCACCAGCAGGTGGACCACCTCGCCCTGGCGCTGGACGACGCCCTCCACCTGGAGCATCCGGCCGGCCAGCAGCGCCCGGCGGTGGCGCGGCTTGAGCCAGGGGCGAAGGATGAGATTGGCGTGGCCGCTCTCGTCCTCCAGGGTGATGAAGAGCGTCCCCCGGGCGCTGTGGGGCTGTTGCCGGTTGATGACCAGGCCGGCGACCCGGGCGCGCTGGCCGTGGCCGGTGTGGGCGAGGTCGCCGCAGGGCGTGCAGCGGTGGCGGTTCAGGCCGTCGCGGAGCAGGCTCACGGGGTGGCGGCCCAGGGTTAGGCCGAGGCTGGCGTAGTCGGCCACCAGCTCCTCGCCCTCCGTGGGTGCCGCCAGTTCCGCGGCGGGATCCCGGGGCGCCGGGGCCGCGGGGGCGGCGGGTTCGTGGCCCAGCACTGCCCACCAGGCGCGGCGGCGATCCCCGGCCAGGGCCGCCAGGGCGCCGGCATCCGCCAGGGCGGCGCGATCCCGGGCGTCCAGCCCGGCCCGCTGGAGGCAGTCATCCACACCGGCAAAGGGACGCGCCGACCGGGCCTCCAGCAGCCGCCGGATCCCGGCCCGGCTCAGGCCGTGGACCATCCCGAGCCCCAGGCGCAGGGCCGGCGCGGCCTCACCGTCCCCCTCCAGCGTCGATTCGGCGGCGCTGGCGGTAACGTCCACCGGCCGGACCTCCACGCCGTGGTCGCGGGCATCGGCGACGATCTGGGCCGGGGCGTAGAAGCCCATGGGCTGGCTGTTGAGCAGGGCGGCGGCGAAGGCGGCCGGCTCGTGGTACTTCAGCCAGGCGGAGACCCATACCAGCAGGGCGAAGCTGGCCGCGTGGGACTCCGGGAAGCCGTACTCGCCGAAGCCGCGGATCTGCTCGAAGATCCGCTCCCCCCATTCGGCGGCGTAGCCATTGGCCGCCATACCCGCCAGGAGCCGTTCGCGGAAGGGTTCCAGCCCGCCGCCGCGCTTCCAGGCCGCCATGGAGCGGCGCAGGTGGTCGGCCTCGGCGGCGGAGAAACCGGCGGCCACCATGGTCAGCTCGATGACCTGCTCCTGGAAGATGGGGACGCCCAGGGTCCGCTCCAGCACCCCGCGCACCGCCTCGCCGGGGTACTCCACCGGCTCCAGCCCCTGTCGGCGGCGCAGGTAGGGGTGGACCATGTCGCCCTGGATGGGGCCGGGGCGGACGATGGAGACCTGGATGACCAGGTCGTAGAAGGTCGCCGGCCGCAGCCGCGGCAGCATGGCCATCTGCGCCCGGGATTCCACCTGGAAGACGCCCAGGGAGTCGCCCCGGGAGAGCATGGCGAAGACGGCCGGGTCCTCCGCGGGGATGGCGGCCAGGGAGAGCGGCCGGCCGCGGTAGCCGGCGACGAGGTCGAAGGCGCGGCGGATGGCGGAGAGCATGCCGAGGCTGAGCAGGTCCACCTTGAGCATGCCCATGGCGGCCAGGTCGTCCTTGTCCCACTGGATGACGGTGCGGTCCTCCATGGCGGCATTCTCCACCGGCACCTGCCGGTACAGCGGCTCCCGGGCGATGACCATGCCCCCCACGTGCTGGGAGAGGTGGCGCGGCGTCCCCACCAGCTCGCCGGCCAGGGTGAGCAGCCGTTGCACGGCGGGGCCCTCCGGGTCGAAGCCGGCCTCGCGCAGGGCCTCCGGGGGCGGCAGGCCGTGGTCCCAGCGCGCCAGGGCGCCGCTGAGGCGGTCCACCGCCACCGGTTCGAAGCCCAGGGCGCGGGCAGCGTCGCGCAGGGCGCCCCGGGGGCGATAGCGGATGACCGTGGCCGCCAGGGCGGCCCGGTCCCGGCCGTACTTGGCGAAGACGTACTGGATCACCTCCTCCCGGCGCTGGTGCTCGAAGTCGACGTCGATATCCGGCGGTTCGCCTCGCTCGGGGGAGAGGAAGCGCTCGAAGAGCAGGGCGGAGCGCGAGGGGTCCACGGCGGTGATCCCCAGGCAGTAGCAGACCGCCGAGTTGGCCGCCGAACCGCGTCCCTGGCAGAGGATCCCGCGGTTGCGGGCGAAGGTGACCAGGTCGGCCACGGTGAGGAAGTAGGCCTCGTAGCCCAGCTCGGCGATGACGGCCAGCTCGTGCTCCACCTGGCGCGCCACCCGGTGGGGCGCCCCTTCGGGCCAGTGCTCGGCCATGCCGGCCTCCACTGCCCGGCGCAGGGCGGCGGCCGGCGGCTGGTCGGCGGGCAGGTCGTCCTCGGGGTAGGCGTACTCCAGCTCGTCCAGGGAAAAGCGGCAGCGCCCGGCGATGGCCACGCTCTGGGCCAGCCAGTCGGCGGGGTAGAGGCGGGCCAGGTCGTCGCGCGGGCGCAGGTGGCGCTCGCCGTTGGGGAAGAGGTGGGGGCGGGCCCCCTGCAGGGTGGTGTTGTGGCGGATGGCGGTGACCAGGTCCTGGAGGGCGCGCCGGCCGCGCCGGTGCATGTGGACCTCGCCGGCGGCGGTGACGGGCAGGCCGGTGGCGCGCTGGAGCGTGGTCAGGGTGGTCCGGCGCTGCTCGTCCCGGCCGTCCCGGTGGAACTCCGCGGCCAGCCAGGCGCGGCCGGGAAAGGTCGCTGCCAGCCAGTGCCCCGGGGCCGGTTCGGGCTCGGCTGCTGCCGGCGGTATCCAGAGGGCGAGGCAGCCCTCGGCGTGGGCGGCGATGTCGGCCGGGGTCAGATGGTAGCTGCCCTTGTCGGCCCGCCGCCGGCCGGTGGTGATGAGGGCGGCCAGATTGGCGTAGCCCCCGGCATCCGCGGCGAGCAGGACCAGGTGCAGGGGCGGCAGGCCCTCCCCGGCGGCCAGGTGGAGTTCACTGCCGTGGAGGAGGGGCAGACCGGATTCCCGGGCCGCCTCGTGGGCGCGTACAGCCCCGGCCAGGGAGCATTCATCGGTGAGCGCCAGGGCGGTGTAGCCGCGTTCCGCCGCCGTGGCCACCAGCTCGGCCGGGTCCGAGGCCCCGCGCAGGAAGGAGAAGCGGGAGAGGCAGTGGAGTTCGGCATAGGCGGGGGCGTCGTCCATGGGGTGATACTATTTACACCATCCGGGGCGGGCAAGGGCGGACGGCGCCGGGGGACCGTTTTCCCGCTGCCCCGTCCGTGGCATGGTTGCCGGCTCGCGGGCAACGGGGGTGGCAATGGACATCGGCGCGGTACTCGCCTTCCTGGGCGGGGTGGGGCTCTTCCTGCTGGGCATGCGGCTGATGACCGACGGTCTGCAGGTCGCTGCCGGTCGCACCCTGCGCGCCATCCTGGCCGCCTCCACCCGCAGCCGCCTGCGGGGCCTCTTCTCCGGGGTCGCCATCACGGCGGCGGTGCAGTCCTCCAGCGCCGTCCTCTTCGCCGTGGTCGGCTTCGTCAACGCCGGCCTGCTCAACCTCGCCCAGTCGGTGGGGGTGGTCTACGGCGCCAACCTCGGGACCACGCTCACCTCCTGGATCGTCGCCCTGCTGGGCTTCAACGTGGACCTGCGCGCCCTGGCCCTGCCGGCCATCGCCCTGGGAATGTTCCTGCGCGTGCTGTCGCAGAAACCGCGTCAGCGCGCCCTGGGGGAGGCGGTGGCCGGCTTCGGGATCTTCTTCCTGGGGCTGGATGTCCTCCACGACACCATGACCGCGGGGGATGTCGCCGCGGACTGGATGGCCGGGTCCGGCGAGGGAATCCCGGCGCTGCTCCTGCTCATGTTCCTGGGTATCGCCATGACCGTGGTGATGCAGTCCTCCAGCGCGGCCCTGGCGGTGACCCTCACGGCCGCCGGTAGCGGCCTCATCCCGCTCACCACGGCCGCCGCCATGGTCATCGGCGCCAACGTCGGTACGACCTCCACCGCCGTCTTCGCCTCCATCGGCGCCACCGCACCGGCACGCCGGGTGGCCGCCGCCCACGTGGCCTTCAACGTGGTGGTGGCGGTGGCCGCCTTCATCCTGCTGGCGCCGCTGCTGGAGCTGTCCCGGCTGGCCGCCGGGGCCCTGGGGCTGGCCCTGCAGCCGGCGACCCTGCTGGCCCTCTTCCACACCCAGACCAAGCTGCTGGGGATCCTGCTGCTGTGGCCGGCCACGCCGGCGCTGGTCCGCTGGCTGGAGCGCCGCTATCGAGGCACGGAGGCCGTGGCCGGCCAGCCCCGCCACCTGGACCACACGCTGCTGGAGACGCCGGGTCTGGCCCTGGAGGTAGCCACCCTGGAGCTGGCACGCATGGGGGAGCAGGCCCACGCGGCCGTGCGCCAGGCAGTGAACGACGAGGGCGGGGACGAGGAGCCGCAGCTGCGCACCCAGCGGCAGGCGGTGACCGACCTGGGGTTGGCCATCGACGACTTCGTCAACCGGATCCGGCGGGACGAGGCCCCGGCCGAGGTGGCGGAGGCGCTGCCGGAGGTGGTCCGGGTCACCCACTACTACCAGGACATGGCCGAACGGGCCGTGGACATGGCCCATCAGCGCGCGGCCGGCGGCGAACCGGAGGATCCGGAACTTGCCGCCGCCATCGCGCGCCTGGAGGCGGGGGCCATCAGTGAACTGGATGGCGCCCTGGCCGAGCCGGAGGCCTGGCCGCGCAAGGCAGTCAAGCGCGCCTTCAAGACCTTCGATGCCGACTACCAGGAGGTCAAGGCGGCCATCCTGCGGGCCGGCAGCGAGGATCGCGAGCCGGTGCGCCGGGTGGTCGCCGCCCTGGACCGGATCAGTGCCCTGCGCCGCGCGGTGGATCAGGGGCTGAAGGCGGCGCGCTACACCCGACACCTCCACCGCCACCGCGATCAGGTCCTGACCCCGGATCCGGAGGATCGGGAGGGCGAGGGGGACGAGGAGCCGGTGCGCTGAGCCTCGGCGTCCCCGGCGCTCAACCGAACAGCCCCGCCAGATACCAGGCGCCGTCACGGCGGTCGCGGTAGACCCAGATCCGGCGGCCGTCGGCCTCCCGGGCGGTGTAGTAGTCCCGGGCGCAATCGGCGCCGTCCCACCAGCCCGCCTCGATGCGCTCCGGCTCCCCGGCTACCGCCGGCGGCTGCTCCAGGGGCCGGGGCGCCTCCAGCAGCCAGAGGGGGCGCGGGCCGGTGGCCGGGCTATCGCCAGTCGCCGCCCCCGGTTCGGTGGCCCGCCAGGCGCGCTCCGGGCGGGGGTCGGGCACCGGCTCCAGCCCCGTCACCGCGGCCCGTCCCAGCCGGGCGCGCAGCCGCTCCACCAGGGGCTCCCAGGCCGGCCGTTCCGCCGGGGCGGCGAAGAGGTCGGCCTGCTCCGGCGGGGCCGGGGCGGTGCGCCCCGCCGCCAGGGCCAGCTCCGTTACCGCCGCCGGGGGCTCGAAGCCCTCCAGCCGCTCCCGTAGTAGCCCCAGGAGGTGATCGGGGTCGCGCACCGGCTGCAGCGTCCCCAGGGTCAGCGGCGTGGGCTCGCCCCGCTCGTGGTGGAGGTGGAAGGTGAGTTCGGCGGTAGCCGCATCCCGCCCGCGCAGCCAGCCGGCCAGCTCGCCCAGCAGCCGGCGGGCGGCGAAGAGCAGCGCCTCGGCGGCGCTCACCGGTTCGGGCAGCGGTAGGCGGCTGGCGAAGGTCGCCGGTGGCTGCCAGCGCGGGCGCGGGTCGGCCTGCTTCCCCAGGGCGCGCTCCAGCAGGGCCGGCAGCTCCGGCCCCAGGCGCCGACCGAGATCGGCCCCGGGGAGGGCGAACAGGTCGCCCAGCCGTTGCAGCCCCAGGCGTCGGCAGGCGGTCTCCACCTCGGGCCCGAGACCCAGCCCGGCGATGGGGAGGGGGGCCAGGGCCGACTCCATCGCCGCCTGCATCGCCCCTTCCCGATTCGCCTCCACCGGCTCCGCGATCCCGTGCAGGGCCCGCCACCAGCTGGCCAGCGGGGTGGGGGCGAGGCCGGTCCCGGCGTCGTGGCCCAGCTGGGCCAGGCCCCGGCGGGCGTGGCGGTAGAGAGCCTCCAGGCCGCCAAAGAGGCGGATGCTGCCCCCCACCTCCAGGCGCAGCCCCGCGCCGGGGAGGACCTCCACGTGGTCGCTGTACTGCCCGGCCCAGGCGGCTAGGGCCTCCAGGGTGGCCGCCTCCCGATCGGGGCGGCGCGGCCGCAGCCGCAGGGCGGGGCAGAGGGCGAGGGCGGTGGCCGGCGGCTGGCCCGGGCGCACGCCGGCGGCCCGGGCGGCAGGATCCGTGCTGTGGACCCGCGGCGGCCGGCCGGCGGTGAGCGCCAGGGGCGGGGCGCCCGGTGGCCGGGCGAAGGCGGCCAGCGGGAGCTCCGGCAGGTGGAGGCTAAGCCACTGCATGGATCCGGCGGGGCGGTTCGGGCGCGGCCCGGGTTTCGTCCAGCGCCTCGCCCAGGGGGATGGGCTGCTCGGGGCGGTTGCCCCGGCACTTGTGGATCGCCACCGCCCCGGCCCGCAGCGCCAGGCGGACCGCCGCCGGGGAGGGCTGCTCCAGGGCCCGGGGCGGGCGGAAGAGGAAGCCGGTGGCCCCACCGGTCTCGGCGGCGAGCTGGAGGCGGCGCAGGGCGCGGTCATCGGCGGTGGCCGGCCAGCCCAGCACGGCCTCGCAGACCCCGGAGCGCAGGGCCTGCTCCACGGCCCAGAGGGCCTCGTCACCCTCGGCGCGGATATGGAGCAAGCGGGCCGGGTCGAGCCCCGCCGCTACCAGGGCCGGGGCGTGGGGAACATGGGGCGGCGCCACCCACGCCTGCCAGCCGACCGCGGCGGCCAGCATGGGGCGGAGCAGGGTGAATTCGCCGTGGCCGGGGGTGCCGGCGATCTCCACCAGTCCCCCGATGGGCCAGCCTCCGCCCAGGGCGTGGTCCAGCCGGGGGTGGCCGGTGGCGCGCACCGGGGCCTCGGCGTGGCCGCCGCCACGCCAGAGATCGCCGCGCTCCAGCAGGGCCTCCAGGGACATCCCGTCTCCACCCCTTCCGATCACCATCGAATAGTGATCATTTTTACAGTATTGGGGTGATAACGGGAAGGGGGTGCGGGATCCGATCAGGATCAGGGCTCGGTGCGCAGGACGCCCACGCCGATGCCCTCGATGGCGGCCTCGTCGGCGGCGGTGAGCGGGATATCGGGGTAGTCGGGATTGGCGGCGCGCAGGACGGGCTGGCCGGTGTCATCCCGGTCCAGCCGCTTGACGGTGACCTCCTCCCCCAGCCGGGCCACCACCAGCTGGCCCACGGTCGCCTCGGGGGCGCGGTGGACGGCGAGGAGGTCGCCATCCCGGATCCCGGCCTCGATCATGCTCTCCCCGCGGACCCGCAGGAGGTAGTCGGGGCGGGGGTGGAAGAGGCCGGAGTCCACGCGGTAGCGCGCCTCGATGTGCTCCCGGGCGAGGATGGGGGCGCCCGCCGCCACCCGGCCCACCAGGGGCAGGCCGGCCTCGTGGGCGCCGGTGGCCTCTTCCACCAGCCGGATCCCGCGCGCCGCCCCGGGCGTTAGCTCGATGGCGCCCTTGGCGGCCAGGGCCTTGAGGTGGCCGGTCACGGCATTCACCGAGGCGTAGCCGAAGGCCGCCGCGATCTCGTGGCGGGTGGGCGGGCGGCCGTGAGTCGCCTGGTGGTCGCGGATGTGGTCGAGCAGCGCCTGCTGCCGGGCCGTGAGGTCGGAGCCTTCCATGGTGATCATCCTGCCACAGGTGGGTCGCTTCTGCCTCCCCCGGTGAGCGGGGATGGTCCGGCTAGCGGCCGCCCAGCAGGCGGGACTCGGCCCGCTCCAGGGTCTCGGGGGTGCCGTAGAGGACCAGGACGTCGCTGTCGCGCAGGGTGGTCTCGGGGCCCGGCTGGGGGCCGCGGATCCCGCCGCGACGGACGGCGGTGACATGGACCCCCAGACCCTCCAGGTCGAGTTCGCCCAGGGTCCGGCCCACGGCGCGTGCACCGGCCTGCAGGGGCACCGAGTGGAGCCGCTCCTGGGCCGCCGAGGAGCCGGGCTCGGTCGGCTCCTGGCCGCGGAAGAAGCCGCGCAGCAGGCTGTAGCGGTCGCCGCGGATCCGCTGTTCCAGTTCCGCCACCCGCTGGGCCGGGACGCCCAGGAGGAAGAGGAGGTGGGTGCCGATGACCAGGCTCGCCTCCAGGGTCTCGGGGATGACCTCGGTGGCGCCGGCGGTCAGGAGATCCTCCAGGCGGCTGTCGTCAGTGGTGCGGACCAGTACCGGCTTATCCGGGTCGGCCTGGCGGACGTGTTCCAGGATCCGCAGGGCGGAGGCGGCATCGTTGTAGCTGATGACCACCAGGCGGGCGCGCTCCAGGCCGGCGGCGTCCAGGATCTCCCGGCGGGTGGCATCGCCGTAGTGGACCTCCTCGCCGCCGCTGTGCGCCTCCCGGACCTTGAGGGGGTCCAGGTCCAGGGCCATGTAGCTGAATCCCTCCTGCTCTAGCAGGCGGGCGATGTTCTGGCCCACTCGGCCGTAGCCGCAGATGACCACGTGGTCCTCGAGTTCCCGGCCGGTGGCGGCCACGGCCTCGGTCATCCTGGCGCGGTTGTCGCCGTAGCTGGCCGAGAAGAGCCACTTGGCCAGGCTGCCGTTGTAGCGGATGACCAGTGGCGAGAGCGCCATGCTCAGGAAGATCCCGCCCAGGACCACCTGACCGGTGGTCTCGCCCAGCAGGGCGGGCTCCTGCTGGAGCGCCAGGGCCAGGAGGGCGAAGCCGAACTCGCCCCCCTGGGCCACGGTGAGACCGGTTCGAAGGGCGACCCCTCCCGGTACCCGCGCCAGTGCCCCGATGCCCAGGATGACCAGGCTCTTGCCCACCAGCAGGCTCAGGGCCAGCAGGGCCATCCAGTGACCCAGTTCCAGGACATTGGTGGGGTTGAGGAGCATCCCTACGGTGATGAAGAAGAGTCCCAGCAGGAGGTCCCGGAAGGGCCGGATATCGGTCTCCACCTGGTGGCGGTACTCGGTCTCGCTGAGCATCATCCCGGCCAGGAAGGCCCCCAGGGCCAGGGAGAGGCCGGCGCTGTGGGTGGCCCAGGCAGCGGTGAGCGCTACCAGCAGCACCGCCATGGTGAACAGCTCCGGCGAACGCGCCCGGGCCACCTCCTGGAAGAGCGGGCGCAGCAGCCAGTGGCCGATGGCCAGCATGGCGGCGAAGACCACCACCGCCTTGAGGCCGGCCCAGCCCAGGGCTGTGGCCATGTCCTCCGCATTGCCCCCGAGAATGGGGATGAGGACCAGGAAGGGGACCACTGCCAGGTCCTGGAACAGCAGGATCCCCACCGACATCCGGCCATGGCGGGAGTTGATCTCCATCTGCTCGGTGAGCTGCTTGGTCACGATGGCGGTGGAGGAGAGCGCGAGTATCCCGCCGACCACCAGCGCGGCGGCGGGGTCCAGCCCCAGGACCCAGGCGCCGCCGGCCACCAGTAACGTCGTTACGAGGACCTGGAAGCCGCCCACGCCCAGGACCGCCCCGCGCATGGAGACGAGCTGGGGCAGGGAGAACTCCAGTCCCAGCATGAAGAGGAGGAAGACCACGCCGAACTCGGCGATGAAACGGGTGCCCTCGGTATCCGCGACCAGCCCCAGGGCGTGCGGCCCCACCAGCAGCCCCACCAGGAGGTAGCCGAGGATGGGCGGCAGGGCGAGCCGCCGGAAGATCGCCACCGCCACGACGGCGGCGGCGAGGAGGATGAGGATGTCGTCCAGGGGTCCGTGGGGCATGGGGCATTCCGCTTGGTTTTCCGGGATCCTACCATTCCTCCGGGGGGTGAGGCCGCGGCTCCCCGCGCGGGGCTGATATACTCGGGGCAGGACCTTTCAGGGAAGAAGGGAGGTAAAAGTCATGGGAAGGAAGCCATGAGCCGACGTGGCGCCTTTGCAGAGGACATGCGCCGGCTGGGGCTGGCCCTGTTCATCGCGGCTACGGTAGGTGGGTTCTTTCAGGACGAAGTGGTTGCCGGGGTGGCCTATTCGGGGCTGGTTCTGGGCGCAGTCCTGTGGGGATTCGGGATCCTGACAACGGAGGACAACGCGGAATGACCGGCTATATCGTACTCGCAGGCATTGCCGTTGCCGTCATGATCGTCGGCGCCTTGGTCTTCGGCCTGGAGGCGCGGAACCGGCGCCGGCGGCGGCACTGACCCGATGACTTCCACGAGTCCTACCTGGCGGGCGCGGCTGGAACGCGCCGGTGAGCGGCTGGAGGAGCTGCGCCGCTGGCGGGTCTCCGCCAGCGAACTCGGCCGGGGACTGGCCTTCCTGCTGGGAGCGCTGCAGGTGGCCGATGCCGTGGTCCGGCGCATGGCCTCCGGCGTGCTGCCCCTGCGGGCCATGAGCCTGGTCTATACCACGCTTCTCTCCCTGGCGCCGCTGCTGGCGGTGAGCTTCTCGGTCCTCAAGGCCTTCGGCGTTCACAACCAGGTGGAGCCGGCCCTGGCCGGCTTCCTGGCACCGCTGGGCCCGCGCGGGGCGGAGATCGCCGCGCAGATGGTCGAGTTCGTGGACAACATCCGGGTCGGGGTGCTCGGGGCGCTGGGTCTGCTCCTGTTGCTCTACACCGTCGTCGCGCTGATCCAGAAGGTGGAGCAGGCCTTCAATGCCATCTGGCAGGTGCGCCGGGCGCGGACCCTGTTGCGCCGCTTCTCGGATTACCTCTCCGTGCTGCTGGTGGGGCCGCTGCTGGTCTTCATCGCTCTGGGCATCATCGCCTCGCTGACCAGTTCCAGCCTGGTGCAGACGCTCACCGCCTTCCTGCCGTCGGAGCTGGTGACCCTGGCGGGCCGGCTGGCGCCCTTCGTGCTGCTGGTGGCGGCCTTTACCTTCGTCTATCTCTTCGTCCCCAATACCCGGGTGCGGCTGGGGCCGGCACTCCTCGGCGCCGCCCTGGCGGCGCTGGCGTGGCAGATCACCGGCTGGGGCTTCGCCACCTTCGTGGCCGGCTCCACCCGCTACGCCGCCATCTATTCCGGCTTCGCCATCCTCATCCTCTTCCTGATCTGGCTCTACCTGAGCTGGTTGATCCTGCTCACCGGCTCCCAGATCGCCTTCTACGTCCAGAACCCCCATTTCATCCGCGCGCAGGACGAGGCGCCGGCGCCCATGGGCGCGGAGGCGGAGGCACTGGCCCTGGCGCTGGTCTACCGGGTCGGGCTGCGCCACCGGGACGGGGCGCCGCCACCGCTGGTGGACGAGATCGCCCGGGAACTCGGGGTGGCCGGGGATCGCCTGGAGCCGATCCTGGAACGGCTGGAGGCGGCGGAGATCGTCGTCCACGGCGGCCAGCCGGAGGGGCTGATGCCGGCCCGGGACATCCACCGCACCCGCCTGGACTCGGTGGTGGGAGCGCTACGGAGCTACGATGCGGCGGCGCTGCCCGGGGCCGTGGCCGACCTGGCCGGCGAGCTGGATCGATCGGTGGAGGCGGCGCTGGGCGAACGGACCGTGGCCGACCTGGTGGGGGCGGAGGTCAGTCCAGAAGCTGGGCGCTGAGCTGGTCGGCCCAGGTAATGGCGTCCAGATAGTCGTCCTTGATCCGCGGCTGCCACTGGCAGCCCTCGGTGACGCATTCCCATTCCGCCCGTTCGTAGTGGATGACACAGGCCAGGGTGCGGCCGAGATCGCCCTGGTGGTGGAGCAGGGCGTTGCCCACCCGTTCGCTCAGGGGGAGGCTGGCGACGATGTCCTCCAGGGTCATGTCCAGCAGGGCATCCAGGGTGGAGAACAGGCCGATGGTGAAGTAGGTGTCGGCCTCCTCGCCCAGCCCTTCGTGCTGGGCCTTTAGCTCGCACATTCGCGCCCGGATCAGGGCGATTCGCAGGAGTTCGCTGGGTTTGTCGTCCACGTGGGAGAGCGCCAGGATGCGCGCCCAGTGCCGGATCCGATCCAGCCCCAGCATGACGATGGCCCGGCGCACCGTCTCGATCCGCTGGCGCAGCATGAAGGCGGCGGAATTGAGGTAGCGCAGCAGCCGGTAGGAGAGGGCGACGTCGTTGCGGATGGTCCGCTCCAGGTCGTTGACGCTGGTCTCCGGCTCCTCGAGCTGGGCGAGGAGCTGGAGGACCACGGAGCGAT
The DNA here is from genome assembly GCF_900112605.1 of Thiohalospira halophila DSM 15071. Taxonomy (NCBI): domain Bacteria; kingdom Pseudomonadati; phylum Pseudomonadota; class Gammaproteobacteria; order Thiohalospirales; family Thiohalospiraceae; genus Thiohalospira; species Thiohalospira halophila. The sequence continues at coordinate 462,492 of NZ_FOMJ01000001.1, read as the reverse complement.
TCGCCGGCATCCGCCGTCCCTGGATGAGCTTGGGACGGCAGAAGAAGAAGCCCTGGTAGAGGTGGAAGCCCATCTCCTTGCACGCCGAGAACTCCTCGGGCGTCTCCACCTTCTCCGCCAGGAGGGTGACTCCGGCGTCCTGAAGCCGTTCGGCGTGATCGCGGACCGTTTCCCATTCCAGCGGGCGGATATCCACCTTTACCACGTCGGCCAGCTCGATGAGCGGTTCCAGCTCCGGGCGATAGAAGAAATCGTCCAGGGCGATGCGCGAGCCGGCGGCCTTGAGACGGCGCACCTGGTTGAGCAGTGGTCGGTCGACCTCGATGTTCTCCAGCAGCTCCAGGACGATGCGCCGTCGCGGCAGTCCGGCCAGGAGGTCGTTACCGATGAAATCCCGGGTCAGGTTGATCCAGGCGGGCTGCTCGCCCACCAGGCCGTCCAGGCCGATCTCGGTGAAGGCATTGACCAGGACCGAGGCGGTAGCCCGCTCGCCGGGGAGGGTGTTGGCGTTCTCCTGGGCGTTGCTCCGCGCCAGAAGCTCGTAGCCGCGGACCTCCTGGTGGGGGTCGTAGATGGCCTGGCGCGCGATAAAGAAATCCTGCATGCCTTCTCCGGTCGTTCCCGTGACCTTTGTTCAATCATAACGCAGAGACGTTGAAGATTGGGCTATTATTCCACGCTATTGCGCCAATTCTGGTCATCCTGGTCGAAGAGCCGGGAATCCTCCTCGGGGCCCCAGCTTCCGGCAGGGTAGGTGTGGATGAAGTCGCGCTCGCTGGACCAGACCTTGAGTACCGGGTCCACCACCTGCCAGGCCCAGCGGATCTCGTCGTAGCGCAGGAAGAGGGAGCGGTCCCCCTCGATGGCATCCAGCAGCAGGGATTCGTAGGCGTCGATCTGGTAGTCGGCGGTCTGGCAGTAGCTGGCATCCAGCCGGGTATTGGCCGCCCGCATCTCCAGCCCCGGCTCCTTTACCTGGACCTCCATGCTCAGACACTCCTGGGGCTGGATGGTGAGCAGGAGCCAGTTGGGCTCCAGCCGGTCGATGGGCGTCTGGCGGAAGAGGTGCTGGGGCGGATGGCGGAAACGGATGGCGACCTGGGAGGTGTTCCGCGCCATGCGCTTGCCGGTGCGCAGGTAGAAGGGGACATCCCGCCAGCGCCAGTTGTCCACGTAGAGCTTCAGGGAGGCGTAGGTCTCCGTGGTGCTGTCACCGGGGACGCCGGCCTCCTCGGTGTAGCCGGCCACCGGCTCGCCGGCCACCTTCCCGCCGGCGTACTGGGCGCGAAAGGCGTGGGCGTGGACCGCCGAGCGCGGGATGGAGCGGATGGACTTGAGGACCTTCACCTTCTCGTCCCGCAGGGACTCGGCCTCCAGGTTCGGCGGCGGCTCCATGGCCACCAGGGTGAGCAGCTGGAGCAGGTGGCTCTGGAGCATGTCGCGCAGGGCGCCCACGCCGTCGTAGAAGGCGGCGCGGTCGGCGATCCCCTGCTGCTCCGAGTGGGTGATCTGGACGTGGTCGATGTAGTAGCGGTTCCACAGCGGCTCGAAGAGGCTGTTGGCGAAGCGGAAGACCAGGACGTTCTGGACCATCGCCTTGCCCAGGTAGTGGTCGATGCGGAAGATCTGCTCCTCGCGGAAGTCGCGATGGAGCCGGTTCTCCAGGATCTCCGCCGACTCGGAGTCGTACCCGAAGGGCTTCTCCAGGATGATCCGCCGCCACCCCCGGTTCTCGGTGTTGAGGCCGGCGGTGGCCAGGGCCTGGCAGACCCGGGCGTACTGGTCCGGGTTGATGGCCATGTAGAAGAGGAGGTTGGGGGAGAGGTCGGTCTCCCGGTCCAGGCGCCGGGCCAGCTCGGTATAGCCGGCCGGCTCGCCGAGGTCGCCGCCGACGAAGCGCAGGCGGGCGGACAGCCGCTCCCAGACCGCCTCGTCGAGGCCGCCGCGCACCCGCGGTGCCAGGGTCTCGCGGACGTCGGCGCGCCAGGCGTCGTCGTCCCACTCCCGCCGGCCGTAGCCGATGATGGCCAGGCCGTCGGGCAGGCGGCCCGCCTCCTCCAGGTGGTAGAGGGAGGGCAGCAGTTTGTTCCGGGCGAGGTTGCCCGTGGCGCCGAAGACCACCAGGGTGCAGGGCTCGAGGCTCATTCCGCCTCGCCTCCCTGGCGGACTGCGTGGCCGCCAAAGGCCTGCCGCAGCCGGGCGAGCAGGCGTGCCTGGTAGCCGCGCTCGTCCTGACTCTGAAACCGGGCGTAGAGGGCGGCGGTGAGCACCGGGGCGGGGACGCCGCTGTCCACCGCCTCGCGCACGGTCCAGCGGCCCTCGCCGGAGTCCGCCACCCAGGGGGCGATGTCGTCCAGGCGGGCATCCTCGCCCAGGAAGTCGGCCATCAGGTCCAGCAGCCAGGAGCGGACCACCGAGCCGTGGCGCCAGAGTTCGGCCACCTGGCCGGGGTCGATGGCGAAGGCCTCCTTGCGCTCCAGCAGATCGAAGCCCTCGGCGAAGGCCTGCATCATGCCGTACTCGACGCCGTTGTGGACCATCTTGGTGAAGTGGCCGGCGCCCACCGGGCCCACGCGCGCCCAGCCGCGGTCCGGGGCCGGCGCCAGCACCCGCAGGGCGGGCTCCAGCCGGCCTACCGCGGCCTCGGTCCCGCCGACCATGAGGCAGTAGCCCTCCTCGCGGCCCCAGACACCGCCGGAGACCCCGGCGTCGATGAACTCGATGCCGCTGTCGCCCAGGAGGCGGCCGTGATCCAGGCTCTCGCGATAGTCGGCATTGCCGCCGTCGACAACGATGTCGCCGGGCTCCAGGTGGCGGGTGAGCTCCATCAGGGCCGCCTCGGTGGCCTCGCCGGCCGGGAGCATCGACCAGACCACCCGCGGCGGGGTCAGGGCCTCTACCGCCTCGGCCATGGTGCCCGCCGCGGAGATGCGGTCCCACTCCGCGGCCAGGGCGTCCGCGGTCTCGCGGCTGCGGTTCCAGCCGACCACCTCGATGCCGCCGGCGGCCAGCCGGCGGGCCATGTTGCCGCCCATGCGGCCGAGTCCCAGCATCGCCAGACGCATCTGCTGCCTCCTGTTCAATTCGATGGGCTTCGACGATACTCCCGAGTGGGCGGGCAGGGCTACCCGTCGGCAATCGAACAGGGAGATGGACATGAATATGCAGCAGATCCGCGCCATCGCGGCGGAAAAGGGCGTTACCGGTTCCCATCGCAGCAAGCGGGAGCTGGTTCGCGCCATTCAGCGGCAGGAGGGGAGCTTCGACTGCTTCGCCACCGACCCGGCCGGCCTCTGCGACCGCACCGACTGTCTCTGGCGGGAGGACTGCCCGCCCACGGCGCGGCGCGACGCGGGCGGGAAACAGCAATGAGGGAGGGGCCCCGCCACCCGGCGGGGCCCACCGCCGACTAGCCGCCGGCGTTAAAGAGGTGGAAGTACTGGAGGGCGATCTCGTTGCCCATGGTGCTGCCTACCTTGTCGGCGCCGTCGTTGTGGGGCGCTTCCAGATCGCGGATGCGGTAGGAGAGGGTCCACTGGCTCTTGATGGGGTGGACCCAGTACTGCAGGCCCAGGGTCCAGGTCTCGAAGACCCGTTCGGGGTGCCCCCCACTAGCGAACTGGCCATCGCCGTCGAACTCGTTGAGGCGATTGAGGACGTCGTAGCGCGCCTGTAGCGCCAGCTTGTTGGGCTGGACGAACCAGGCGGCGTCGAGGTACCAGCCGTCGAACTCGTTGTCCTCGCCCCAGGCCATCTTCGGCAGCACATCACCGATGTCCTCGCCGGGGTCGGTGAAGGGCGGATTGGTGCCGTTGTAGACCATGCCGTTGCCGAAGATGTACTCCCCGGAGAGGCGCCAGGGCTGGCGGTAGAAGTGGAAGCCCAGGCCGTGGCGGTTGCGCTCGAACTCCTCGCCACCGTCGAGGGTGCCGTCCCCGTTCGCATCGAAGACCCGGTCCCCCTGCTGACTCCAGGCGTAGACCTTGAAGTCCTCCCGGCGCGGGTTGCCGCGGTGGACGCCGTCGAAGACGTAGGCGGCCTGGGCGCGCAGGTAGACATCCTGGTTGTCGTCGTTGTCGCCGCGGTTGATGCCGTTGCCGTTGCCCAGGCCGGCGGCCCAGGTCCCCTCCCAGTGCTCGGTGATCCGGAACTCGTCGAAGGCCATGGCGCCGATGTCGCGGTAGGAGCTGATGGCGCCGTCGAAGCCGGATAACTGGTTCGGAGTCTCATTTGTCGGATCGCCGTTTGCTCGAACGTACCGCTCCAGCACCTGCTGCCGGCTCACCTCGGAGAAGGAGATGTAGTCGTAGGTGGGGATGGCGCGCAGCCCCTCGTCCACCAGCGGCCACTGGAACTGGCCGATGCGCAGGCTCACGCCGGGCTCCCAGATGTCGTCGCTGCCGCCGCCGGCGAGGTGGCGGAAGGTCAATGAGGCGTCGGTGAGCTGGGGCCCGTGGCTTCCGCCATCGGGGTCGGCCAGGCGGGTGATGCCGTTGTTGCCCCACTCGGTGAGCAGGAAGTAGTGGATGTCCTCGTCGGTGTTGTTCAGAGCCCCGCGGACCCCCAGCCGTGCCCGGGCCAGGTTGAAGCCCTGGCTGCTGGAGCGGTCGGGGGAGAGGGTGTTGAAGATCGGGCGGCGGCCATTGGGCGCCTTGTCGCTGTCGTCGATGTTCCGGTAGGTCGGCTGGATGAAGCCGAACACCGACATGTTCGGGGCGCCCTCCGGCGCCTCGGCGCTGTTAAGCACCAGCCAGTTGGCCGCCGTTGCAGGGCCGGCGGCCACGGCCAGCGGCAGCCCCGCGGCCAGCGCGGCGCGCGCGTGGATACGGTTCATCATGGATTCCTCGTGGATGTTCGGGCGCCCGTTTCGGGGGCCGGGATCGGATGGGGCGCCCGCAGGCGCCCCGATCGTGGTCACAGGGGCGGGGGGTTACTCGGTACCCTCACCCAGGGTGTGGCCGTGGGCCTCGTGGTTGTAGAGGCACTTGTGCGTGTGCCAGTTCTCCTCGGTGGTGGCCTTGTCGCCCTCCCAGCGAGGGTCCTGGGGCCGCTCGTGGCTGTTGATGTAGGCCGAGACGTCCCACGCCTCCTGGTCGGAGAGGGCGGCGTGCTTCTCCACCGGGTTGGCCTTGCCCAGGGGCATGTTGTACTTGATGAAGCCGGCCGCGGTGTTGATGCGGTGCATGCCGGCGCCCCAGTTGTAGGCCTTCTCGCCCCAGAGCGGGGGGAAGATCTGCTCGCCGTCGGCGGTGAACTTGCCGCTGCCATCCTCGGCGTGACAGATGGCGCACTGGGCCTCGTAGATGGACTCCCCGCGGGAGATGGAGTAGCCATCCTCCGGCTCCTCCACGCTACGGTAGCCGCGGCCGGGGAGGTTCTCGCCGATGGGGGCCCCCTGGGCGGCCCAGAACATGAACGACTGCATGTCCTTGAGGAGCTGGCTGTCCGGCTCCGGCGGGGCGCCGGCCTCGGAACCCTTGGCGTTCATGGAGTAGGTGAAGCAGCCGCGGATGCGCTCATCCATGGTGTTCACGTGGTCGTTCTTGCCGCGGTACTTGGGATAGATGCCCCAGGCGCCCCAGACAGGGGCGGAGTTGGCGGCCATGCCGCTGCCCAGGTGGCAGTTGGCGCAGTTCTGGCCGTTGCCCACGTGGCGCCGGGCCTCCGGATGCTGCCGGGTGTTCACGAAGGCCTCCATCCCGCTGCGCACGGCCTCGCCGAACTCGCCGTCGGGGAGTTCATCCATGCCGGGGTAGTCGTGGTAGCCCTCACTGCCGGCCTCGGGGGCCTCTTCCAGCTCCACCTGCTCGGTGAGGGTTTCGTCCTGCTGCGCCATGCCGGCGGCCGGAACGAGGAGGGTAGCGGCCAGCACCAGGGCGGTGCGGCGGCCGTACCGGGGGGTCTGCTGATTCGTCGTCTTCACGATGGCCTCCAGGATCACTATTCGGCGGACGGACGAGCGGGCTGCGCGGCGAACCACGCGGCCACGGCCTTGATCTCGTTCTCGGTCAGGCGATCCGCCACCGAGGCCATGAGTTCATTGGGGTCGTTGTGGCGGCTGCCGTCCTGCCACGCCTTGATCTGGTTCTCGATGTAGCTGGCGTGCTGGCCGGAGAGGGCAGGGAAATCCGCCCCCACGCCGTCACCGCCGGGGCCGTGGCAGGCGACGCAGGAGGGGACGCCCTTGCGCCACAGGCCCTGCTCGGCGATGGCCTCGCCCTTCGCCAGGGTGTCGTCGCCGGCGTCGGTCCCCGGGGCCTCCTCGGGGACTTCCATGGCCGCGTAGTACTCGGCCACGGCGCGGCGCTCCTCGGCGGAGAGGCCACTGGCGATGGGGTTCATGGTGGCGTTGTCGCGCTCGCCGTTGGCGATGTCGTCGAGCTGCTTGACCAGGTAGTCGGCGTTCATGCCGGCCAGCCGCGGCCAGCCCGCCGGGCCCTGGCCGCTGCCGTCGGCGCCGTGGCAGGTGACGCAGGCCACCGCGCCGCTGTCGTTGCCCTGCTGGGCCAGCTTCTCGCCGAGGTCGCTGGCCGCGGCCGTGGCCGGGACCAGCGCTGTCAGCAGGAGACCCGAGAGGGTCTTCAGGCGATGGGGAAAGTGCATGGTTCGGCTCCTGAATGGTTCGCTGGAGAGCCGGTAGTAGACCCCCGACCCGTCGGCCCCCAGGGGGGAGCCGACGGGAGCGTCTGCGAGTCAGGGGTTTACCAGACTCTGATAGAGAGAGACGTACTGGGCGGCCGATTTATTCCATGAATAATCGCCGGCCATGCCACGGGCCTGCAGGCCCCGCCAATCGCGGTCTTCCTCCCAGTGTAGCAGTGCACGCTCGACGGTGGAGGCGAGCGCGACGGCGTCCGGGTGGGGGATGTGGAAGCCGTTGCCGGCCTTCGGGTCGACGCCGACGTCGATGACGGTATCGGCCAGGCCGCCGGTGGGGGTGACGATGGGCGGAGTGCCGTAGCGCAGGCTGTAGAGCTGGTTGAGCCCGCAGGGCTCGAAGCGCGACGGCATGAGGAAGAGGTCGCTGCCGGCCTCCACCAGATGGGCCAGGCCCTCGTCGTAGCCGATATGGACGCCCACGGCGCCGGGGTGGCGCTCGGCCGCGGCCCGCAGGCCGGCCTCCAGGTGGGGCTCGCCGGCGCCCAGGAGGGCGAAGCGGGCGCCCTGTTCCACCAGCCGGGAGAGGGCCGGGAGGAGGAGGTCGATGCCCTTCTGCTCCACCAGCCGGCCGATGAAGCCGATGACCGGCCCGCGGCCGTCGGTCAGCCCCAGGCGGCGGGCGAGTTCGGTGCGATTCGCCGTGCGGGTGTTCTCGTCGGGCTCGCTGTAGCGGGCGGCGAGGTGGGGATCGTTGGCCGGGTCCCAGGTGGCGGTGTCGATGCCGTTGACGATGCCGTGGAGATTCGCCGCCCGGGCCCGGAGCACCCCGTCCAGCCCGCAGCCGAAGTGGGCGGTCTGGATCTCCCGGGCGTAGGTGGGGCTGACGGTGGTGATGGCGTCGGCGAAGTGGAGGCCGCCCTTGATGAAGGCCAGTTCGCCGTAGAATTCCAGCCCGTCCGGCTGCCACAGCCCCGGATCGAGGCCGAGCTGACCCAGGGTAGAGGCGGGGAAGAGACCGCGGTAGGCGAGATTGTGGATGGTGAAGAGACTGCTCGGCCGCTCCGGGTAATCACGCAGGAACAGCGGCGCCAGCGCCGTCTGCCAGTCATTGGCGTGGAGGAGATCGGCGCGCCAGTCGGCCAGTTCCCCGGCCGCCAGGGCCGCCGCCACACGGCTGAAGCGGTGGTAGCGGCGGGCGTTGTCCGGCCACGGCACCCCCTCCTCGGTGGTGTAGGGGTTGCCGGCGCGGGCGAAGAGCGGCGGGTCGTCCACCAGCCAGACCGGGACGCCGGTCCCCGGCAGCAGGCCGCCGACCAGCGTCAGGGGGCGGCCGTCCAGGCTCGTCTCCCGGCGCTCCACCGGCCCCTCCAGCCGCGCCACGGCGTCGGGGTGGGCCGGCAGGACCAGGCGGATATCGACCCCCTCGTCATGCAGGGCCCGGGGCAGACCGTAGGCGACGTCGGCCAGGCCGCCGGTCTTGAGTAGCGGCCACGCCTCGGAGGTGGCGAAGAGGACCCTCATGACGATTCGTCTCCCTCCGGGGTCAGCACCAGGGCGCCCAGGGGTGGCAGGGTCAGGGCGGCGGAGTGGGTCCGGCCCATCCAGGGCAGGGCCTCGGCCACCACGGCGCCGCCGTTGCCGACGTCGGAGCCGCCGTAGCAGGCGGCGTCGCTGTTGAGGTGCTCCCGCCAGACGCCGCCGTCGGGCAGGCCGATGCGGTACCCCTCCCGGGTCACCGGAGTCAGGTTGAAGATGACCACGGCCATGCGCCCCTGGTCATCCTTGCGCAGGTAGCTCAGCACCGACTGCTCGGCGTCGTGGCAGTCGATCCACTCGAAGCCGTCCTCGGTGAAGTCGCGCCGGTGGAGGGCCGGCAGTTTGCGGTAGAGCCGGTTGAGGTCGTCGGTGATGCGCAGCACCCCCTGATGGAGCGGGTAGTCCAGGGTGTACCAGTCCAGGGCGCGGGTATCGTCCCACTCCTCGCCCTGGCCGAACTCGCAGCCCATGAACTGGAGCTTCTTGCCCGGGTAGGTGAACTGCAGGGCGTAGAGCAGCCGCAGGTTGGCGAAGCGCTGCCACTCGTCCCCGGGCATGCGGTAGAGGAGGCTGCGCTTGCCGTGGACCACCTCGTCGTGGCTGAAGGGCAGCACGAAGTTCTCGGTGAAGGCGTAGAGCAGGCCGAAGGTGAGATGATCGTGGTAGTACTTGCGGTGGATGGGGTCCTCGCCCATGTAGGTGAGGGTGTCGTGCATCCAGCCCATGTTCCACTTCATGGAGAAGCCGAGCCCGCCCAGCCAGGTGGGGCGGGTGACCTGGGGCCAGGAGGTGGACTCCTCGGCGATGACCATGGTCCCGGGCTGTTCGCCGTGGGTCACGGTGTTGAGTTCGCGCAGGAAGTCGATGGCCTCCAGGTTCTCGTGACCACCGTGGATGTTGGGCAGCCAGTCGCCCTCCTCGCGGGAGTAGTTCAGATAGAGCATGGAGGCGACGGCGTCCACGCGCAGGCCGTCCACGTGGAAGTGCTCCAGCCAGTAGAGGGCGGAGCCCAGGAGGAAGCAGCGCACCTCGTTGCGGCCGTAGTTGAAGATGAGGGTCCCCCAGTCGCGGTGCTCGCCGCGGCGCGGGTCCTCGTGTTCGTACAGGGCGGTGCCGTCGAACTCCGCCAGGGCCCAGGCGTCGCGCGGGAAGTGGGCCGGGACCCAGTCCAGGAGGACACCGACGCCGTTGCGGTGGCAGTGGTCGACGAAGTAGCGGAAGTCGTCGGGATTGCCGTGGCGCCGGGTGGGGGCGAAATAGCCGGTGGTCTGGTAGCCCCAGGAGGCGTCCAGGGGGTGCTCGGTTACCGGCATGAGTTCGATATGGGTGTAGCCGCGGGCGGTGACGTAGTCCACCAGCCGGTGGGCGAGTTCGCGGTAGTCGAGCATCTCGCCGTCATCCCCGAGCTGCCAGGAGCCCAGATGGACCTCGTAGATGCTCATGGGCTCGGCCTGCCAGTCGGCCTCGGCGCGGCGCGCCATCCACGCATCGTCGCCCCAGACATACTCGTCGGGGGCGGCCACCACGGCGGCGGTATCCGGGCGGAGTTCATAGCAGCGGCCGTAGGGGTCGGTCTTGGTCACCACGGAGCCGTCCCGGGCCCGGATCTCGAACTTGTAGAGGGTGCCCACGGTCACACCGGGCAGGAAGATCTCCCAGACGCCGCTGCCGCCGCGCACGCGCATGGGGTGGCGGCGACCGTCCCAGCCGTTGAAGTCACCGACCACGCTGACGCGGTCGGCATTGGGGGCCCAGACGCCGAACTGCGTGCCGGCCACGCCGTCCACGGTGGTCGGGTGGGCCCCGAGGAAGTTCTGCGGGTGCCAGTGGCGACCCTCGCCGAAGAGGTGGAGGTCGAAGTCGGCGAGCTGGGGGCCGAAGGCATAGGGGTCGTACCCGGCGTGTTCGCCGCCGTCACCATCGACCCAGCGCAGCTGCCAGGGGCGGGGAATATCGGCGGGGAGGGTCCCCTCGAAGAAGTCGGTCCCGGGGACGTGTTCGAGTTCCGGGCCCGCCTCGACGGATACGGCGGTGGCGCCGGGGAGATAGACCCGAACCCGCCGCTTCTCGCCGTGGGGGCCACCGAGGAAGGCGAAGGGGTCGGGGTGGCGAGCCTCGGCGATGCGCCGACGTTGCTCTTCCGTGCTCTGCGGCGGGGTCTTTTCGCTCACGTTCGGCTCCTTACGAGGGGTGGTGCTGGCGGCGGAAACCCGCGTGTGTTAACAAGAGGATAAACAGGAACCCCGCCACCGTCGAACGGCGGCGGGGGATTTGAGAGCCATCGCGAGCCAATCGCACCAAGGGAAACCGTGCATGCTGTCCAACCGTTCTCCCCGCTTCGTCAGCCGTCTCACCCGTGACACCCTGGCCCTGGTGCTGGCCGGGGGGCGGGGCTCGCGACTGCGCCACCTGACCATGTGGCGGGCCAAACCGGCCGTCCCCTTCGGGGGCAAGTTCCGGATCGTCGACTTCCCGCTGTCCAACTGCATCAACTCCGGGATCCGGCGCATCGGGGTCATTACTCAGTACAAGGCCCACTCCCTCATCCGCCATCTGCGCCAGGGCTGGGGCTCCCTGCGCGGGGAGTTCGGCGAGTTCGTGGAGCTGCTGCCGGCCCAGCAGCGCATCGAGACCTCCTGGTACAAGGGCACCGCCGATGCCATCTACCAGAACCTGGACATCATCCAGATGCACTCGCCGGAGTACGTCCTGATCCTCGCCGGCGACCACGTCTACAAGATGGACTACGGCCCCATGCTGGCCCACCACGCCGAGAACGAGGCCGACGTCACCGTGGGCTGCCTGGAGGTGCCGGTGGAGGAGGCCAGCGCCTTCGGCGTCATGGCCACCGACGAGGCGGGCCGGGTGGTCCGCTTCGAGGAGAAGCCGGCGAATCCGACGCCGACGCCGGGCAACCCGGGCATGGCGCTGGTCTCCATGGGGATCTACATCTTCAACCGCCAGTTCCTCTTCGACCAGCTCATCCGGGATGCGGATGCCGACTCCGACCACGACTTCGGCAAGGACATCATCCCGCGGATCCTGGAGTCGGCCCGGGTGATGGCCTACCCCTTCCGCGAGGCGAGCACCGGCCGGCAGGCCTACTGGCGCGACGTGGGGACGGTGGACTCCTTCTGGCGCGCCAACCTGGAGCTGGTGGACATCACCCCGGAGCTCAATATCTACGACGACGAATGGCCCATCTGGACCTACCAGGAGCAGCTGCCGCCGGCGAAGTTCATCTTCGACGACGAGGACCGCCGCGGCATGGCGGTGGACTCCATGGTCTCCGGGGGCTGCATCATCTCCGGCGGCTACGTCCGCCGGTCGCTGCTCTTCTCCTCGGTGATGGTGGAGGCGGGTAGCCAGGTGGAGTCCTCGGTGATCCTCCCGGAGGTCCGGGTGGAGCCCGGCTGCCGCATCACCAACGCCGTCATCGAGAAGCACTGCCGCATCCCGTCGGGCACGGTCATCGGGGAGGACCCCCAGGCCGACGCCGAACGCTTCCACGTCAGCCCCGGCGGCGTGACACTCGTGACACCGGAAATGCTCGGCCAGGGGGTCCACCATGTCCGCTAAGGGGAAGGGAAAGACGCCGGTGAAGGTGGTCCTGGGCTGGCACATGCACCAGCCCAGCTATCTCGATCCCTGCAGCGGGGAGTACCGCCTCCCCTGGACCTATCTCCACGCCACCAAGGACTACGTGGACATGGTCGCCCACCTGGAGGCCATCCCGGAGGCGCGGGCGGTGGTGAACTTCTCGCCCACCCTCATCGAGCAGATCCAGGACTACACCGAGCAGGTGGCCGGCCATCTGCGCGACGGTCGGCCGCTGCACGACCCGCTGCTGCGGGCGCTGGCCGACCCCACGCTGCCGGAGGACGCCTGCGACCGCGAGCGCCTGGTCCAGTGGTGCCTGCGCGCCAACGAGGCCCATCTCATCGAGCGCTGGGCCCCCTTCGCCATGCTGGCGGAGCTGGGGCGCTGGGTGGAGAAGCATCCGGGCAGCGGCCTGGATATCAGCGACCGCTTCCTGGCGGACCTCATCACCTGGTACCACCTGGCGTGGCTGGGGGAGAGCGTCCGGCGCGGGGATGCGCGGGTGAAGCGGCTCATGGACAAGGAGCGCGGCTTTTCCGTCCACGATCGGCGGGAGCTGCTGGTGGTCATCGGCGAGCTCCTGCAGGGGGTCATCCCGCGCTACCGCGCCCTGGCAGAGGAGGGCCGGGTGGAGCTCTCGGTGACCCCGTACGCCCACCCCATCCTGCCGCTGCTCCAGGACCTGACCAGCGTCCAGGAGGCGTGGCCCGATGCGCCCATGCCCACCGCGACCCACTACCCGGGCGGGGCCGAGCGCGCCCGCTGGCACATCCAGCGCGGCCTGGAGGTCTTCGAGGCGGCCTTCGGCTTCCGGCCGGCGGGCTGCTGGCCGGCGGAGGGCTCGGTGAGTGATGCCACCCTGGCGGAGCTGGAGGCGGCCGGCTTCGCCTGGGCGGCCAGCGGCGGTAGTGTGCTGGATAACAGCCTCGCCGACGCGGAGATGCGGACCGACCCCGACCCGGAATGGCATCGCGCCTACACCGTGGGCGAGGGGGCCATGCGCTGTTTCTTCCGCGATGACGGCCTCTCCGACCTCATCGGCTTCAACTACGCCGACTGGCACGGTGACGATGCCGTGGCCAATCTGGTGAGCCATCTGGAGACCATCGTCGCCCACTGCGCCGACCGGAAGCAGGCGGTGATCCCCATCATCCTGGATGGCGAGAACGCCTGGGAGCACTACCCGGCCAACGGTTGGTACTTCCTCTCCGCCCTCTATCGTCGCCTGGCCGACCATCCCGAACTGGAACTGACGACCTTTGCCGAGGCGGCGGAGCTTCCGGCACGCCAGCTCCCCCGGGTGATTGCCGGAAGCTGGGTCTGGGGGAGCTTCTCCACCTGGATCGGCGAGCGGGAGAAGAATCGCGGCTGGGAGCTGCTGGTAGAGGCCAAGCGGGCCTTCGACGGCGTCGTGGACGGGCTCGATGCCGAGGCGCGGGACCGCGCCGAGGTACAGCTGGCCATCTGCGAGAGCTCCGACTGGTTCTGGTGGTTCGGTGACTACAATCCCGCCGGGATCGTCGCCGAGTTCGATCACCTCTACCGACTGCAGCTCATTGCCCTCTACGAGCGCCTGGGGCTGCATCCCCCCGAGCACCTGAGCCACGCCTTCGCCCACGGGGGCGGTGCGGATGCGCGGGGCGGGGCGATGCAGCCGGGGCGCTCACAATGACGGCGGACCCTACCCAGCATCGCCGCGCCGGGGTCCTGCTCCATCTCACCTCGCTCCCGGACAGCCCCGGCAATGGGGACCTGGGGGCGGCGGCCCGGTGGTTCGTGGACTGGCTGGCCGAGGCGGGCTTCTCCGTCTGGCAGATGCTGCCCCTGGGCCCCACCCACGCCGACGGCTCCCCCTACCAGACGCTCTCCGTCCACGCCGGCGATCCGCGGCTGGTGGATGTGGAGGCCCTGGTGGAGGCGGGCTGGCTGGAGCGGAGGCCGCCTCCGGCCACCGTCGACGAGGCCGAATCGTGGCGCGAGGAGTGCCGCCAGGCGGCCTTCCAGGGGTTCCAGCAGCAGGTGGACGACGGGCTGCGGCGCGAACTGGCCGAGTTCCGGCAGAAACACCGGGGCTGGCTGGAGGACTTCGCCCTCTACAGCGCCCTGCGCGAGGAGCAGGGCGGCGCTCCGTGGTGGGAGTGGCCCGCCGCCGAGCGCGACCGCGAGGCCGGAGCCATGGCGGCGGCCGGCGAGCGGTTGCAGACGGCGGTGGAGCGGGTGGTCTTCGAGCAGTTCTGCTTCTTCCGGCAGTGGGGGGCCCTGCGCCACTATGCCGCCGAGCGCGGCGTTGCCCTGTTCGGCGACATGCCCATCTTCGTCGCCCTGGACTCCGCCGATGTCTGGGCCCGCCGGGACCTCTTCGACCTGGACGAGGCCGGCTGTCCGCGCCGCGTGGCCGGGGTACCGCCGGACTACTTCTCGGAGACCGGCCAGTGGTGGGGCAATCCGCTCTACGACTGGCAGCGGCTGGAGGAGGAGGGCTTCGCCTGGTGGCTGGACCGCCTCTCGACCCAGCTCGAGCTCTTCGATTTCCTGCGCATCGACCACTTCCGCGGGCTGGCCGCCTACTGGGCCATCCCCGCCGAGGCGGAGACCGCCCTGGAGGGCCACTGGGAGCCGGCCAGTGGCCACGCCTTCCTGCGGGCCGTGGCGGAGCGCTTCGGCGACGTGCCCCTGGTCGCCGAGGATCTCGGCGTCATCACCGCCGATGTGGAGGCGCTGCGGGACGACTTCGGCCTTCCGGGGATGAAGATCCTGCAGTTCGCCTTCGAGGGCGGGGCGGCCAACCCCTATCTCCCCCACAATCACCGCATCGCGTCGGTGGTCTACACCGGCACCCACGATAACGACACCACCGCCGGCTGGCTCCGGGAGCTGGAGCCGGCCGTAGTCGACCGCGTGCGCGAGTACCTGGGCCATCCGGGGGAGGCCCTGCCGGAGGCGCTGGTGCGGACCGCCCTGGCTTCGGTGGCGCGCCTGGCCGTGATCCCCATGCAGGATCTGCTGGGGCTCGGGAGCGAGCACCGCATGAATGTCCCGGGGACGGTGGAGGGGAACTGGGGGTGGCGCCTGGAGCGGGACTGGATTCCCGAAGGCCGGGCGACGGAGCTCGCCCGGCTCAATACCCTCTACGGCCGCAGCGGCTGAGGGCCTGCAGCTACCTCAGAGCCAGACCATCCGGCCGGTCTCGAAGGGATGACTGGTGCGCGGGTGGCTGGGATACATCCGCACCCGGTAGTGCTGCAGACCGGCCAGCCGCGGGCAGAGGTCCAGGGTGAAGATCCAGCTTCCCGAGTCGTCCTCGTCCTCCTCCTCGGGGGTCAGCTGGAACCGGTCTTCGGGCTTGAAGGGGCTGTCCTCGCGGCGCGCCGGCGCCACCAGGCACTCCATGGTCACATCGTCCGGCGTCAGGCCGTTGAGTCGGGCACGGACGCGGAGCTGGAGGCTGTCGCCGTGGGGCAGGGCCCGGGGCGGTTCCTCCACCATCTCCAGCTCCACGCCGTCCCAGGATTCCCGGATCCGGCCCTTCCACTCGGCCAGCTCGGTGGCCGCCGCGTGCTTCCGCGCCCGGAAGCGGGCATCCTGGTCCCGCGCGGGGCTGTAGAAGTCCCGGACATAGTCCATGACCATGCGCTGGGCGTTGAAGCGCGGGATGGTACTCTTCATGGCCGCCTTGGATCGCTGCACCCAGGCCGCCGAGTAACCGTGGTTGTTGCGCTGGTAGTAGAGCGGGACGACCTCGCGGGCCAGGATGTCCACCAGGTCGCGCGCCTCCTCGCTGTCGCGATAGTGGGGATCGAAGCCCGGATCGTGGGGGACGATGGCCCAGCCGTTGTTGCCGTCGTAACCCTCGCCCCACCAGCCGTCCAGCACGGAGAGGTTCAGGACGCCGTTCACACCCGCCTTCTGGCCCGAGGTGCCGGAGGCCTCCATGGGGTATTCCGGGGTGTTGAGCCAGACGTCCACGCCGGTCACCAGCTTCCGCGCCAGGGCCATGTCGTAACCCTCCAGCAGCAGGATGCGACCGACGAACTCCGGCTGCAGGGCGTATTCATGGATCCGGCGGATGAGCTCCTGGCCCGGCTTGTCCGAGGGGTGCGCCTTGCCGGCGAAGATGAGCATGACCGGCCGGTCGGTATCGTTCATCAGCTCCTTGAGCCGCTCCAGCTCGGAGAAGATGAGCGTCGCCCGCTTGTAGGTCGCGAAGCGCCGGGCGAAGCCGATCACCAGCGTGTCGGCCTCGCTCTGCCGGGCGTAGTGGGTGATCCGCTTGATCATCGCCTCGGAGTAGCCGTTGCGCCGGTACTGATTCTCCGCCCGCTCGACCACATCCTCCAGGAGTTCGGTCTTCAGGCTCTGGCGCAGGCTCCAGTAGCGGTGATCGGGGATCTGGTCGATGGCCTCCCAGAAGTCCTCGTTGAGGAGTTCGTTGCGCCATTCCCGCAGGCGCATGTCGAACAGGTTGCCCCATTCCCGCGCCAGGAAGGTGGGGACGTGCACGCCATTGGTGACGTAGCGGATGGGGTTCTCCTCCGGCGGGACCTCCGGCCAGAGGGTCGCCTCCATCTCGGCGGCGACGCCGCCGTGGATGCGGCTGACGCCGTTGTTGAAACGGGAGCCGTGGAGGGCGAGGGTGGTCATGTTGAAGACCTCGCCGTTCTCGCCGGTCGTGCCGAGTTCAAAAAATTCTTGAAAATCCTTCCCCAACTCCTCGTGAAATCCGGAGAAATACTCCTCCATCATGCCGGCGTCGAACATGTCATGGCCGGCGGGGACCGGGGTATGCGTGGTAAAGACGGTGCCCGCCGCGACCGCCTCCAGGGCGGCCTCGAAGGTCAGCTCCTCCTCCACGACCAGCTCCCGGGAGCGCTCGAGGATCTGGAAGGCGGAGTGGCCCTCGTTGATGTGCCAGATCGTGGGCTGCAGGCCCAGCACGCGCAGGGCGCGGACGCCGCCGATGCCGAGTACGATCTCCTGCTGGATCCGGGTGTGGCTGTCGCCGCCGTAGAGCTGGTAGGTAATGGCGCGATCGGCCTCGCTGTTCTCCGGCAGGTCGCTGTCCAGCAGGTAGAGGGTGATGTGGCCGGCCTTGGCGTGCCACAGCCGGAGCTGGATCTCCCGCCCCGGCATTCCCACGGTTACCCGCCGCTCTTCACCGGACTCGTTGCGGCAGAGGTGGACCGGGAGGGTACCGAAGTCCGTGGGCGCATAGTGGGCGATCTGGTGGCCGTGGTTGTCGATGGTCTGGGTAAAGTAGCCCTGCCGGTAGAGCAGGCCCATGGCCACGAAGGGGATCCCCAGATCGCTGGCCGCCTTGCAGTGGTCGCCGGCGAGGATGCCCAGGCCGCCGGAGTAGATGGGAAAGCTCTCGTGGAAGCCGAACTCGGCGCAGAAGTAGGCCACGAGGTCCTTCTTCGGATCCAGGTAGGGCTCGATGTGCGAACGCATCCCCTCCTGGTGGTAGGTGTCGTAGACCGACAGGACCCGGTTGTAGTCCTCCATGAAGATCCGGTCCCCCTCGGCCTGTTCCAGGGTCTCCTGGGAGACCCGGCGCAGGAAGACCTTGGGGTTGTGGCCACAGGCCTCCCAGAGTTCCTGATCCAGGCGGTAGAAGAGTCCGCGGACCTGGCGGTCCCAGGAGTAGAGGAGGTCATCGGCCAGTTCGTGAAGGCGTTCCAGACGCTGGGGGATGTTGGGGCGGACTTCCAGGGAAAAGGTGGTCGAGCTCATTAGGGCCTGTCACGGGTTGCGGGGCCGCAGTGTCGCGGCATCTGACAGGCATCATAACGTGCCAGGGGTAAAGGGGAAGAGGGCGCGGGCTCAATCGTCCGGTTTATCGTCAGCGATCCCGCGTTTCTCGTCGGGCCAGCCGCCCTCGCGCCACTGGGGATAGCCCTCGCGCAGGCGCCGGGCATTGAAGCCGGCGGAGCGTAGCTGTTCCACCGCCTCGTAGGCCATCAGACAGTAGGGACCCCGGCAGTAGGCGATGACGTCCCGGTCCTGCGCGAGCTCCGGCAGCCGCTCCTCCAGCTCTTCCAGCGGGATGTTCACGGCGCCCGGCAGGTGGCCGGCCTCGAACTCCTCCGGCGGACGGACGTCGAGGACCGTAACCAGCCCCTCCTGGGCCCGTGCCAGGAGGTCATCCGGGGTAACCGGCTCGAGTTCGTCATGGATCCCGAGATAGTTGTGGACCAGTCGCGAGACCTCGGCGAGGCGTGACTCGGCGAGCTGATGAACCAGGTCCAGGAGGCTGACCACGCGGGCGTCGGCCAGGGAGTAGTAGACGTGCTGACCGGTCTTGTGGCCCTCCACCAGCCCGGCCTGGCGCAGCTGCTGCAGGTGCTGGGAGGTGTTGGCCACCGAGAGGCCGGAGGTGTGGGCCAGCGCCTCGACGCTGCGTTCGCCCTGGGCGAGGAGTTCCAGCAGCTCCAGGCGGCGCCCGTTCCCCAGCGCCTTGCCGATGCGGGCAAACTGGTCGGAGAGTTCCTGTCGCAGGTGTTCGGACATCGTCCATTCGCTTTCAACGGTTTTGTTGAATGTAATCGTCACCCTGCGGTGACGCAAGCCGGGAGAACGGGGGCGCTCGCCCCGGGGCCATCATGGCGGTAGGATCGACCCTGGAGCTTGGCAGGAGACGGCGTGAGACGCGGCGGGTTGTTACTGATACTGGTGCTGGGATTGGCCACCGCCTCTGCGGAGCCCGTGGAGCGCTCCTTCAACGGCGCGACCCTGAAGGCCGACTATACTGCGCCCGCGCAGCCGGGCCGCGGGGTCGTGCTGCTCTATCCGGATGCCTCGCATCCGAAGGTGGCGCTCTGGCAGTCCCTCCAGGAGGCCATCCTCCGGGGCGGGTTCGGGGTCCTGGTGGTACAGCCCCGGGGCGCCGGTGCCAGCTGCAACGGTCCGTGGCGCCGACTCCATCGTGCCGGGATGGAAGAAGTCGGTAGCTGGTTCGACTGGCTCCTGCGGCGGGGCATCACCCGGGTCCACTTCCTGGGCGAGGGGCGCGGCGGCAACCAGGTGGCCTGGTTCCTGGCCCGTAGCCGCCACCCGGCGCTGGGGGCGGCCTTGCTGCTGGATCCGCTGGTCTGGCGGGCGGACAGGGCCGCAGCCCGTTACCGTCGGGAACACGGGCAGTCGCTGGAGCCGCTGCTGGAGCGCGCCCGGGAACTGCGCAATCAGGGTCGGGCCGACGAACTGCTGCGCGGGATCGGCTTCCTCCATTGCGAGTCGGTGGATGTGACTGCCGCGGCCATGCTCAGCTACTACGCCGACGAGCCCAACCTGGATACCAGCCGGCTCCTCGCCGACCTGCCGGGCCCCGCCGCCGTCCTGGTGGATCCGGAACACGAGGGTTACGGGCGTCTGGAGCGAGCCGCGGGCGAGTCGGGTGACGAGTTTCACACCCTCTCGGCGGATCCGGTCGCCGGGGCCGCCGGTGCGGTGGTCGGCTTCCTGGGAGAGCGAGGGGAGGATGGCGGTTCGGAATAGGCGCCCGGACTCTTCGCCGCGTCTCCGGAACAGGCCGGTGGCGCGGCAGCCCCATGCCCCCGCGGCCCGCTGGGAGCCACCGCCGCCGGCCGGCGGTCGGGCGGCGATCTCGTGGCTCCTCCCGGCGGCCGGTAATCCGCTACCCCAGCTCATGGCACTGGGCCCCTGGCGGCAGTCGGGAGACGAGGTACTGCTGCTGGGGGTGGAGCCCGATCCCGCGGCCATCTGGGCACCTTTGGTGGATCAGGCGGTCGCCGAGACCGGACCGACCGCCGGCCGGCTGGCCTGGGGCCGGATCGTGGTGAGCCTGCCGGCCGGCGGGTGGTGGCCGGATTCCCTGCGGGAGATGGTCCTGGCAGGGGCAGAGGCCGCATCCTGGGGGTTCTGCAATCGACGGCCCGCGCCGGCCTGGCTGGTGACCCTGGGCTCCTTCCTGGATCGACGTCCTCTGACGGCGTCGCGTCTTGCCGGCCGCACCCTCTTCTGGCGGGCGGAGGTGGCCGCCCGGGTCGGGCAACTGGCTGATTTGCCGTCTCTCGGGCCGCCGGCCCGCCTGCCCGTGGCCGTGCGCGCGACCCGTCCCTGAAGGCGTCAGTCGTCGCTGGCGAAGGCGTAGCGGTTGCGGCCGGTGCGCTTGGCCTCGTACATGGCGACATCCGCCTCGCGCAGGAGCTGCTCCGCGCTGACCGAGGCGGACCCTGCCTCCGGCAGGGCGTAATGGGCGATGCCGATGCTGGTCCCCAGGCGGGGTGAGCCGGATTCCTTCTCCAGGGGGCGCGCCACGGTCGCAATGACGCGCTCGGCAATCCCGCCCAGGGCCTCTCGTGCCTCGGCGGGCGAGCCCGCCTCCGCGAGGATGACGAACTCGTCGCCGCCCAGGCGGGCGAGGGTATCGCAGTCGCGCAGCTCGGCCGACAGGCGGTTGGCCACCTCTACCAGCACGCGATCGCCGGCGTCGTGGCCCAGGGAGTCGTTGATCGCCTTGAAGCCGTCGAGGTCCGTGAACAGCAGCCCCAGGCTGTGGCCGTGCCGGCCGACTCGCTCCATGGCCTGCTCGATGCGATCCAGTAGCAGGACCCGGTTGGGCAGTCCGGTGAGGGCGTCGTGGTGGGCCTGGTGGTGGAGCCGGGCCTCGGTCTCCAGTGCCTGGCGGACCTTGTAGCCCTGGTGCAGCCCCACCAGTTGCGACAGCTTCTCGGCCATCTTGATATGGTGCCCCTGCCAGGCGAGGCTCTGGCCGCGGACCTCTTCCTGCCACAGGTCGAAGGACTTGCGCGGGGAGAGCCGGCCGGTATCGGGATTGCGTTCCACCGCCTTGTTGGGATTGCCGGCCCAGTCGATGGTCTCGATCTGCTCCCGACGGAGGAAGCAGAGGTAGTCATTGCCGTGGTTGGCCAGGGGGACGTAGAGGGCCCCCGCGGCCCAGCCGGTCCCATTGTGGCCGGCCAGCTCCCCCAGCTTGCTGGTAGCGAAGATCCGCTCCCCGTCGCCCCGACTGTCGACGGCGGTCTCCAGTGCTGACCGGATCCCCGCCGGCGGTTGCTCGCCCATGGTATGGCACTCGCCCCGGAGGCAGAGCATCATCCCGTCGGCGGCGAAGGCCGCCAGGAGCGCCTCGCTCTGCCGGTGCAGGTAGGGAATGAGGTCATCCGCCCGGGGCAGGTCCGCCAGAAGTTCGTTGACCCGCTCCAGCCCCCGTTCCACGGTCTCCTGCTCCCGGCGGAGGCGCAGCAGGGGGAGGTGGGCGGAGAGGAGCTCGCCCAGCATGGCGCCGTAATCGCGAACCGCCGGGGGAAAGTCCCGCGGCTCATCGTGGTGGCAGACTAGCATGCCCCAGAGGTCGCCCTGCTCGTCGAGGATGGAGAGGGCCAGGGTAGCGCGGACGTCGAGATTGCCCAGGTATTCCAGGTGGATGGGGGAGACGCTGCGCAGCAGCGCCAGGCCGAGGTCGGGGGCCTCGGTGCGGCCCTCCTCGGCGAGCAGCGGGACCGGGGTGTAGGCGGTGTCGGGGATCACGCGCACCCGGTTGTGGCGGTAGAGCGTACGGGCCTGTTCCGGGATGTCGCTGGCCGGGAAGCGCTGACCCTGGTAGCGCTGGGGCCGGCCGTCGGTGAGTTCGCTGGAGATGGTGCCGTTGTAGTCGGCATCGAAGCGGTAGACCATGGCCCGCGCCACGCCGGCAGCCTCGCGCAGTTCCCCCGCGGCGAAGGCCAGGAGTGAATCGGGGTCGTGCCAGGTGGCGAGCTGCTGCAGGAACCGGTCCAGGCGGTCCACCTTCTGCTCGGTGGCCTCGGCGCCACAGTCCGGCAGGCGCTCCAGTTCCACCACCAGTCCCTCGGCACTGCGGTGGCCGGTGAGGTGGAGGGCGGCAGGGTTCTTGGCCTCGCCGACGGATAGAGTCGCCGTCGCCCGGGGCCGCTGCTCCAGCGCCCGGTCCATCCTCGCGAGCGTTCCGGCGCAGGGTAGCCAGTCCGTTAGCGGCCGGCCCGGGAGGGAGGCCACATCCGGCGCGCCCGGGAGGTGGTCGCCGGCATTGGCGCTGGCGAACCGGATGGTGTAGTCCGCTGGCTCCAGCACCAGCAGCGCGCCGAAGGGCTGGATGCTCCCCGGGGTGGCGATGGGCTCCTGAGCGCAGTTGTCCAGATCGACGTGGTTCACGCCCCGGCCTCCTGCAGCCATTGCAGCAGCCCCGCGAAGGTGACGCGCGCCCCTCGGAGCGCGGCCTCGCGCTCCCCGGGGGAGCGAACCTCGCCCTCCAGCCGGGCCAGGAAGGATCGCCAGGCGGCGGGGCCCTCCGCGGCGTGGAAGGGGCCGATCACGGCCGGCCCCAGGCGCGCCTCCAGGTGGCGCCGGATGACCTGCGCACCAAGGGCGGAGCCCTCGAGTACCCAGGTGATTCCCAGCAGCTGTGCCCGGTCGTGCGGGCGGGGAGCGTCGGGCGAGCGGGGGAGGTCGTCGGGGTCGATCCCGCGCGCCCGGAGGTCACGCTCCAGGCGGACGACACGCCGCTGATAGGGCCGTTCTTCTCCGGTTCGGGTGCAGAAGTCGTTCAGCCCCGTTTCCAGGGGGCGATGAAAACCGTGAAGGCGGGCCAGGAGGTGGCGATAGTCGGCCTCCGTGACCGTATCGGCCATCACCCGGCGGACGACGGCGCTCGCCTCGATGTCGGCGTGCAGTTCGGCGGTGGCATCCCGGAGCAGCGACCGGACGTCCGTATCCGGCAGGGTTTCGGCAGCCATGGCGCCGGTTTCTGTCTGCATGGATAACCTTCAATGCGGTCGTCGGGATTTCCGCGCGGCGGTCACTCTACCGCGACCCGATGGTCGGCGAAAGCAAGGCCATCGCTACGGGCTGTGGCGTCGGAGCGCGTTTGCGATCTTCTTGCGCAGGGTCTCTTCGTTGAAGGGCTTGACCACGTATTCATCCGTGCCGGCCTCGATGGCCTGGGTGATGCGCTCCTTGCTGTTCTCGGCGGTGACCATGATGAAGGGGATATCGGCGAGGTTGCTGTCGGCGCGCATGGCCTCCAGCAGTTCCAGACCGGTCATCCTGGGCATGTTCCAGTCGCAGACCACCAGGTGGATGGTCTCGTTGCGCAAGAGGTGGAGGGACTGCTGCCCATCCTCGGCGTCGTAGATGGTGGCGAAGCCGATGTTGCGCAGGATGGACTTGATGACGTTGCGCATGGAGCGCAGGTCATCGGCCACCAGGACGTGGAAACTCTCCATCCCCATGGCGTTCTAGCCCTTCCCGGCGTGCGACAGCGCACGACGGTAGCAGGGATGGCCGATCCGCATGCCCCGGCTCACGGTGTCAGACCCCCTCGGCTTCCCGACGGCGCCACTCCGCCTCGGTGTTGATGCCGGCGAAGGGTTCCGCCGAGGGGAAGGGCACCTCCACGGCGCCGACTTCGTCCAGCCAGGCGCCGGTGGCGGGATTGCCGGCCGCCAGGGCCGCCTCCAGCCAGGGGCGCAGGTCGCGGTGGAGGAGGGCAAAGACCGGCTGGCGACGCCCGCCGGCATGCGCCAGGGCGGCCGGGGCGCCGGCCTCCCGGGCCGCTGTCAGGAGGCGCTCCACCAGGTCGGCGGGGGGGCGAGGGGTATCGCCGGGGACGGTGGCCAGCCAGGTTCCGGGCTGTTCCACGAGCTGACCCAGGCCGGCCAGGAAACCGGCCAGCGGCCCGGGGAAATTGGCCACGGTATCGGGACAGAGGGGCCAGCCCAGTTCACCATAGGCCTCCCGGTTCCGGTTGGCGTTGATGCAGAGCCGAGCCACCTGCGGGGCCAGGGCGCGGGCGGCCCACTCGGCCAGGGGGCGGCCATCCAGGGCCACGAGCCCCTTGTCCCGTCCGCCCATGCGCTGGCCGCGCCCGCCGCAGAGGACAACGCCGGCGACCTCGTTGGTGGCATCAGGGGTGGCCAAGCCATTCCTCCTGCCGCTGCTTCTCGGCCTCCCCGGCCTCCGGCTGAAACTCCAGGTAACAGGTATCACCCGGCGGCTCCGCGGGTCGCAGGGTCGTCGTGATCAGTTCGTCACCGCGCAGGGCGTGGACGGGGAGCGCCTCGCCCGCCGGGTAGCGCCGCAGGATCTCGTCCAGGCCGGCGGCCGTGGCGCGCAGACCGGCCACGGCCACCAGTTCGTCCCCGGGGGAGAGGCCGGCCACCTCCGCCGGGCTGCCGGCATGAACGGTCCGGACCCGGGCGCGCCCCTGTTCATCGGCTATCACCGCGCCGGTCCATGCCGGTGCCGGGGAGTCGCCGGGCGGGGTGCCGCCGCGGTCATCGCGCCCGCCGCGGGGCCGGGTCCGCAGGGCCACGCCCGTGGCGGCCAGCAACTCCGCCAGGGGCGGGTCCTCGGTGCCGTGGACGTAGCGCGCGAAGAAGTCCCCCAGGTCGAGCCCCGAGACGGCCTCGGCTGCCTCCCGGACCCCCTCCTCAGGGACGCCGATCCCGGGGCGGCCGTACTCGCTCCAGAGCCGGCGCATGACATCGTCCAGCCGGGTGCCCGCATCGCGCCGCAGCAGCAGGTCCAGGGCCAGGGCCACCAGGGCCCCCTTGGCGTAGTAGCTGACGATGGCGTTGGGCGCGTTGGCGTCCTGCTGGTAGAAGCGGGTCCAGGCGTCGAAGCTGGAGTCCGCCACCGACTGCCGGTGGCGGCCGCTGCCGCGCATGACCCGGGTAATGACCCGACCCAGTCGCTCGAGATAGGCCTCCCGATCGATGCGGCCGGCGGTCACCAGCGCGCGGTCGTCGTAATAGGAGGTGATCCCCTCGAAGGCCCAGAGGAGGGTGGTGTGGACCTCGCCGCGCAGGTCGTAGGGCGTGAAGGCGGCCGGCCGGATCCGTTTCACGTTCCAGAGGTGGAAGTATTCGTGGCTGAACAGCCCCAGCAGCTCGGCGTAGCCGTCGGCATCGACGTCCCCGCCGGGGCGGGGGAGGTGGTCGCGCCTGGCGACCAGGGCGGTGCTGTCGGCGTGCTCCAGGCCGCCGTAACCGTCGCCGACCACGTGGAGGTAGAAGACGTAGCGCTCGGTAACCGGCAATTCGCCGAAGACCGCCACCTGCTCCTCGCAGATCGCGCGCACATCCTCGGCCAGCCGCGGCAGGTCGGCCCGGTGGTGGCCGCTGATGGCGATGGTGTGCGGGATGCCCGCCACCTCGAAGCCGACGCGGGCCAGGGGGGCCATGGCCACCGGGCTGTCGATGAGGGTGGCGTAATCGGCGGCGCGATAGCGGCCGAATCCGCCCTCGGCCGCACCGGCGGGGGTGAGGGCGGTGGCCACCGTCCATTCGCCGTCCACCGAGCCCTCGGCCGGCGGCTCCAGATCCAGTTCGCAGGGGCGATGGTCGTGACCCTCCGGCTCCAGGAAGAGGGAGGTGCCGTTGAAGAAGCCGCGGCGCCGGTCCAGCCAGGCGCTGCGCACCGAGGGGTCGTGGGCGTGAACCACCGTGCGGAGGACCAGGGGACCCTTGGCCGGGGCGGCGCGCCAGGTCTGCTTGTCCTCCTTGTCCAGCCGGACCGGCACGCCGTCACCGTCCTCCGCCGCGATCTCCACGATGTGGCGGGCGAAGTCGCGGACCAGGTAACTACCGGGAATCCAGGCCGGCAGGATCAGGCGCTGACCGTCTGCCGCCGGCTCGGGGATGGTGAGCTCCACCGCGAACTCGTGGGCCGAGGGCCGCAAGGGAACGACCCGGTAGCGAAGCGGCGTGATGGCGTCGCGGCTCACGTTTCCCCCTCGTGGCTTCTGATGGTTGGCTTCTGATGGTTGTTCGCGAGGTCCTGCTTCCGGCTCGATCAGTACTCGAAGCAGTGCTTGCGCGCCTTGAGCCGCTGGAGCCACTCGATGCGCGAGGTCACTGCGTCGAAACGCTCCCGTTCCCTGGGTTTGTCGACGACCTCGTTACGCAGTACGTACAGATAGGCCGGGCTGAAGGCGAAGGTCCCGACACTCCCGGCGACGGCATTTCCCCGATCCTCGTGGAAGCCATCGGGAGCGAACTCCATAGCGCGTCCGTAGAGGTTGCCGATACGGCGGTCCAGCTCGCCGCAGGTCAGCCGTTCGTCCCCGGCCTGGCGGACCTCGATGGTCTCGGCGGGCTCCACGTAGACCTCCCGGGCACAGCCGGCCAGCAGCATCACGATGCCGACGCCGACCAGGGCCAGAACGGAAATCTGCCGCAATCGTGCCGCCATGGGACCGCCACCTCGATCAATCGGAATGGCCGCATTGTGGCACAGCGGGGGCGACCGGGACAGATTGCTCGGGTTACGTGCCGACCACCTCGATCCACGACTTAACATAATATACATTATGCGAAGTATGGCGGGGTGAGTGGGGCAGTCCCCGAGCCCCGTTCGGGCCTCCCTGCTGGATGGCCGGCCCCTCGGCTCTTGCGACTCCGGCCCGGCCTCGGTTGCGCTCGCCGGCGCCGGAGCCTCGAAGCCGCTTCCGGTGAGGCTTCCGGTGAGGACTGTCGGAGGCGTTTCAGCGCCTTTCCGACCCAGGAACCGGCCGCCGGGACTGCCGGTCTGGATCCCCGTACGGATCCCTGTGCGGTTCCGGGCCCGGTAGCCGGCAATAGCTCCCGCACGGCCCCTACGGTCCGGACCCGGGATTGGCGCGTCGTGACAGCCCATGGCGCCTTGCCTCGCCGTCGGCGACGATCCAGAATGCTTTTAACCAGTTGGTCAGTTGGCGCCAGTCCTTGGTTGGTGAAACTCTTCACAATCTGGTTTATAAAAAACTGATAAATTATTGACTGACTGGCTTTCTGACAGTGCGTGATGCAGGGGGTAAAAGATGGGTACGGAGTCGGAGACGGTCCGGCGCGGTCAGGGCATCGTCGCGATCCTGGAGACCGCTGAGCACCTTTTTGCCACCAATGGCTTTGACGGGGTCTCGTTGAGCGCCATTGCCGAGGCGGCCGGTACCAGCAAGGCGAATATCCTCTACCATTTCCGGAGCAAGGAGGTTCTCTACCAGGCGGTCCTGGAGAACGCCTGCCGCGAGGGGCTGGAGGCGCTGCGCCAGGAGCTGGATTCCGAGGGCGATGCCGTGGAGGAACGGCTGCGCCGTTTTGCGCGGCAGCACCTCAAGCACCTGTTCGAGCGCGAGGACCTCAGCCGGCTGGTGCTGCGCGAGATCCAGGATCGGGACAATCCGCGGGGCCGTGAACTGGCCGAGAACGTCCTGGCAAGCCACTTCCGGTACGTGGTCTCCATCATCGAGGATAGTCAGGCGGGAGGCGTCTTCCGCCAGGACTTCGATCCGGGGGTTCTGGTCTCCGCCCTGGTCGGTGCCGACCTCTTCTTCTTCATGAACCGCGAGGTCCTGGAGGAGAGCACGGATGGCACCGTGAAGGGCCAGCCGGAGCGTTACAGCGATGCCCTGGTGGATATCCTGCTCCAGGGTATCCTCCGCCATCCCGCGTGAGGCGCAAAGACGCATGAGAAGATGCCCACCCTCCCCCTGCGCCCGACCGGTCATCCCCGGACTGGCCCTCTCCCTCCTGCTGGCCCTGAGCGGCTGCGGCGGCGAATCGGGCGAGGAGGGCCGCGAGGCGATGGCCAGCGACCGGGCCATGCTGGTCCAGGCCGACAAGGCTCGCGAACAGGCCGTCGACATCACGGAACACACCATCGGCCGGATCCGCGCACGGACGGCGCCCACCCTGCGCGCCGAGGTGGCCGGGCGCGTCGTCGGACTGGAGGTGGATGCGGGGGAGCCGGTGCGCCAGGGGGAACTCCTGGCCACCCTGGATGCCGAGCCCTTCCGATTGGCGCGGGATGCGGCGCGCTCGGAGGTGGACCGACTCCGGGCCCAGCAGCGCAACCAGCAGCGACAGGTAGAGCGGCTGCGCGCCCAGGCCGAGGAGCAGTACGTCTCGGAGTCCGAACTGGATGCCGCCACCACCGCCCTGGACGAGATCCGGGCCCGGCTGGCCGGGGCCGAGGCGCGGCTTGAGCAGGCCCAGCGCGACCTGCGGCTGACCCGGATCCGGGCGCCGGTGGAGGGGCGCGTCGTGGAGCGCCACATCTCCCCCGGGGATTATCCCGGTGTGGGGGAGCCGCTGTTCGAACTGGTCGCCCCCGAGGGGCTGCGGGCCGAGCTTCCCCTCCCGGAGACCGCCGCCGCCCGGGTAGAGCCCGGCATGGGCGTGCGGCTCTGGCTGCCCTCCGCGCCGGAGGAGGTCGTGGAGGCCCGGGTGACCGCCCTGCGCGAGCGCGTCGGTGACGCCAGCCGCGCCTTCGATGCCCTGGTGGACTTCGACAATCCCGGCAACTGGCGGGACGGGGCCGGCGTAGTCGGCAATATCGTCCGCGACCACCTCCCCTCGGCCGTGGTGGTGGACGAGACCAGCGTGGTCCAGCGTCCGGCCGGCGAGGTGGTCTACGCCCTCGAGGATGGCCAGGCCGTCGAGAAGGTCGTGGAGACCGGCTTCCGCTTCGACGGGCAGGTGGTGATCCGGGAGGGGCTGGCCGCCGGCACCACCATCGCCCGGGACGGGGCCGACTATCTCTCCGACGGGGCCGCCGTGCGGCTGCGCGGGGGTGACGACGGATGACCCTGCCGGAGCTATCCATCCGGCGCCACGTGCTGGCGCTGATGCTCTCCCTGGTGCTGGTCCTCTTCGGGCTGGTGGCCTACGAGCGCATGGGGGTGGATCAGTTCCCCGATATCGACTTCCCGGTGGTCTCGGTGACCACCACCCTCCCCGGCGGCAATCCCGGCGTGGTGGACTCCTCGGTGACCAACGTCATCGAGACCCAGGTCAACAGCGTACCGGGGATCGACCGCATCGAGTCCAGCTCCTCCCCGGGCGTCTCCGTGGTCACCATACAGTTCGACCTCTCCAAGGACGTGGACGTCGCCTTCAACGAGGTCCAGTCCAAGGTCAACCAGGTCCTGGACCAGCTGCCGGAGGATGCCGAACCGCCGGTGGTGGGCAAGGTGGAGACCGGCGCCTCCCCGGTGATGTGGCTCTCCCTCCAGGGCGACCGGACCCAGCAGCAGCTCAATCGCTACGCCAATACCGTCATCAAGAAGCAGCTGGAGACCATCAACGGCGTCGGGCGGGTCCGCCTGGGCGGCCGGCGCGACCGCACCATCCGGGTCAACCTGGACCTGGACCGCATGGCGGCGCTGGATGTCACCGTCCCGGAGGTGGTGAACGCCTTCGATACCGAGCACGTCCAGTTCCCCGGCGGCTTCCTGGTCTCGGAGCGCTCGGAGAGCCTGCTCAAGCTCGACATGGAGTACCACGACCCGGACGAACTGGCGAAGATGGTGGTGGCGAGCCGCGAGGGCGGCAATATCCGTCTCTCCGACTTCGCCGAGGTGGAGGACGGCCTGGAGGACTACCGGGAGCTGGCCCGCTACCGCGGCGAGTCCACCGTGGGCCTGGGCGTGGTGAAGATCGCCGGCGCCAACACCGTGGCCATCACCGACGAGGTCAAGCGCCGCCTGGACGAGGAGATCGTCCCCCAGCTCCCCGCCGGGATGAAGCTCACCGTCTCCTCGGACGACTCCCTCTACATCATGGAGATGATCCACGCCCTGGAGGAGCACGTCGTCCTCGGCACCCTGCTGGCCGCCATCGTGGTGCTGCTGTTCCTCAAGAGCCTGCGCTCCACGGCCATCATCGCGGTGGCCATCCCGGTATCGCTGCTGGGTGCCATTGCGGTGATGTACTTCGCCGACTACACCTTCAACAATCTTACCCTCCTCGCCCTCCTCCTCCTGGTGGGCGTGGTGGTGGACGACGCCATCGTGGTGCTGGAGAACATCTACCGCCACCGCGAGCAGCTGGAGCCGCACCCCATCCGGGCGGCCATCGCCGGCACCAACCAGGTGGTCTTCGCCGTCCTCGCGGCCACCCTGACCCTGGTGGCCATCTTCGCCCCGGTGATCTTCATGGGCGGGATCATCGGCCGCTTCTTCGAGTCCTTCGCCGTGGTGGTCACCTTCGGGGTGCTGGTCTCCTGGTTCGTCTCCATGACCCTCACCCCCATGCTCTGCTCCCGCTTTCTCAGCGTGGAGCCGCGCCACAACCGCCTCTGGCACCTGTTCGAGAACGCCTTCCAGGCCCTGGAGCGCCTCTATCGCGGTCTGCTGGGCGCCGCCCTGGGCCATCGCTGGAAGGTCATCGCCCTGGTGGCGGCCATGGTCGGGGGATCCACCTGGTTCTTCGCCGACGTGGGCAAGACCTTCACCCCCGAGGAGGACCAGGGCGCCTTCATGATCATCCTGCGGGCGCCGCTGGGCTCGAACATCGACTACACCGACGAGAAGCTGCGCGAGGTGGAGTCCATCCTCGCGGCGCGGGACGACGTCTACGGCTACTTTGCCGCCATCGGCCTGGGGGACCAGGGCCAGGTGAACCAGGGTCTGGCCTTCGTCCGCCTGGTGGATCGGGCCGAGCGCGAGCGCTCCCAGCAGGCCATCGTCGCCGAGGTAAACCGGGAGCTCAGGGAGATCCCCGGGGTCCGCGCCTTTGCCCGCAAGCAGCCTATGATCGGCGGCCAGCGCGGCGATCCCCTGCAGTTCGCCGTGCGCGGCAACGACCTGGACGAGGTGGGCCGCCTCTCCGGGGAGCTCCAGGAGCGGCTGGAGGCCATCGACGGCATGGGCCGGCTGGACCGGGAGCTGGAGCTCGACCTGCCCCAGGTGGACGTGGAGCTCGACCGCGGCCGGGCGGCCCAGCTCGGGATCAGCGCCGCCGATGTGGCCATGGCGGTGAACACCCTGGCCGGCGGCCTGGACGTGGGCCGCTACAACGATGTCCCCAGTGATGGCGAGCGCTACGACGTCCGTCTCAAGGCGGCCGACGGCGAGCTGGCCACCCCGGCGGACCTGCGCCGGATCTACGTCCGCGGCAGCGGCGGCGAGCCGGTACGACTGGATACCGTGGCCGACTTCCGCGAGATCCTGGGCCCGGCCGTGATCACCCGCGTGGATCTCCAGTACGGCGCCAAGTTCTACGGCGACCCCGACCTCCCCCTGGCGGAGGCGGCCCAGCAAGTGGAGGAAGCCGCTGCGAAGACCCTGCCAGCGGGTTATTCCGTGACCCTCATGGGCGAGGCGGAGGAGTTCGAGAAGACCGCCGGCTACATGGGCTTCGCCTTCCTCATGGCCATCGCCCTGCTCTACATGGTGCTGTCGAGCCAGTTCAACAGCTTCCTGCAGCCCTTCATCATCATGGTGGCCCAGCCGCTGGCCATGATCGGGGGCGTCATCGCCCTGTGGGTCACCGGCAACACCCTGAACATCTTCTCCATGATCGGCCTGCTGCTGTTGCTGGGCCTGGTGGCCAAGAACTCCATCCTCCTGGTGGATCTCACCAACCAGGCGCGGGCGGAGGGCAAGGGCATCGACGAAGCGCTGCGCGAGGCCTGCCCCATCCGGCTGCGGCCGGTGCTCATGACCTCGCTGACGGTGATCCTCGCCCTCCTCCCGGCGGCGCTGGGCCTGGGGGCCGGGGCCGATACCAACGGGCCGCTGGCCATCGCCGTCATCGGCGGGATGATCACCGCCACGCTGCTGACCCTGGTGGTGGTACCCGCCGTCTACTCGCTCCTGGAGAACGGATTGCAGCGCTGGCAGTCCCATTACCCGACATCCGAATGAATTCGAACGCATGAACCCGAAAAGGAACCGTCCCATGATGACTGGCAAGACCCTGCGCCGCTCGACCCTGGCCGCGCTCATCGCTACCGCGTTTGCTACGCCGGCCGCGGCCCAATCCCCCATGGGCCTCATGGACGCCTACCGCCAGGCCCTGGAGTCCGATCCCCAGCTGGCCGCCGCCCGCGCCGCCCGGGAAGGCGGTGAGGAGCGGATCACCCAGGGACGGGGGCAGTTGATGCCCTCGGTGAATCTCAACGCCTCCTACAAGCAACGGGACTCGGAGCAGGAAAGGACGTCGGTCTTCAATGGGCGGGAGACCTCCTCTATCAGCGACGGCGACTACCGCGAGACCCAGTACCAGGTAACCCTTCAGCAGCCGCTGTTCAGCCTGACGGCCATCGGCGCCTTCCAGGCGGGCAAGGCGGAAGCGGCGCGCGTCACCGAGGCCTACAACCAGGCGGAACAGGAGGCCATCCTGCGCGTGGCCGGCCGGTACTTCGGCGTTCTCGCCGCCCAGGAGTCCCTGGAGGCCGCCCGGGCGGAGATGGACGCCATGGAGCGCCGTCTGGCCGCCGCCCGCCAGGGGCAGGCGGTGGGGATCAGCGCCCGGACCGAGGTGGACGAGGCCCTGGCCCGCCGGGACCAGGCCCGGGCCACCCTCATCCAGGCGGAGAACGAGCTGGAGGTCTCCCGTCAGGAGCTGGCCATCCTCCTGGGCGAGATGCCCGATGGCCTGGCCGGGCTGAACGGGATCCCGCCGGCGCGGGAGCTCACTCCCGCTGAACCGGGCGCCTGGGAACAGCGGGCCCTGGAGCGTTCCCCGGTGGTGGCCCAGGCCCGGGAGGCGGTGGAATTGCAGGAGGCGAATGTAATGAGCATTCAAGGCGAGCGCTGGCCCACGGTGAATTTTGTGGCGTCGTACACCGATATCGAGGGAGGTGTCTACGATTCGGGTGACTACAGTCAGGACACCGCCTATGGGGTGGAGCTATCCATGCCAGTTTTTACCGGAGGGAGCCTAAAGGCGAAGGAAGACGAGGCCCGCGCCGCCGTCCGCGAGGCGGAACAGAATCTGGAGCAGGCGCGACGCAGTGCCAGCCTGGAGGCGCGTCGAGGGTATCTCAACGCCCGCTCCGCCCGCTCCAGCCTGGAGGCGGTGGCCCAGGCCGTGGAATCGGCCCGCACCGCGCGGGACGCCACCCGCCAGGGCTACCGCAACGGCCTCAACAGCCAGGTGGAGCTGCTGGACGCCGAGCAGCGCTACTACGCCAGCCAGCGCGATCTGGCGGATGCGAAGTACGGCTACCTGGAGAGCCTGCTCGCCCTCCAGGCCGCCGTGGGCGACCTGGACGAGAACGACGTCCTCGCCATGGATGCGCTGTTCGGCAGCGACAACCCCGCCTGGGGTGACGCCGAGCGCTGACCGCCTCCCCTTCCGAACCGGCTTTCAGTCCCGGTGGCTACCGTGGCGGATGGAGAGCGCCAGCCAGAGCATCCCGGCCACGGCGCCGCCGAAGCCCAGGGTGGTAAAGACCGGGAGTCCCAGGAGGGTGGGGCCGTCCTTGAGGAAGGCCACGACGATGGCGGTGCTGATGATGAGCGCCGCCGTCACCAGCCCCACGGCCAGGCGGCTGGCGGCCCGGTCCATCTGGTGGCCGAACTGGATCAGCCGGGTGAGGTCGACGTTGACCTGCAACGCGCCGCGACGGGCCA
Organism: Thiohalospira halophila DSM 15071; assembly: GCF_900112605.1. NCBI lineage: Bacteria > Pseudomonadati > Pseudomonadota > Gammaproteobacteria > Thiohalospirales > Thiohalospiraceae > Thiohalospira > Thiohalospira halophila. The sequence continues at coordinate 429,422 of NZ_FOMJ01000001.1, read as the reverse complement.
GGCGCATGAGGCGCCGCAGGTCCCGGGGCAGGCCGTTGAGGAGGTCCATGGTGGCGCCCAGGCGGTTGCGGGCGTTGCGCCAGACCGTCTCCGGCCGGTAGCGTCGGGCCATGAGCCGGCGCAGGAAGGGACGCGCTTCACCGACGATATCGAAGGAGTCATCCAGCCGCCGCCCCAGCCCGTCCAGGCTCAGGAAGGACTTGAAGAGCAGGGAGAGGTCCGGCGGCAGGACCAGCTCGTGCTCCCGGATGAGGGCCATGAGGTCGGTGACCATCTCGGCGAAGTGGAGCTCCTTGAGGGGCAGCCCGTGGTAGGTGTCCAGGAAGGCGTCCACCTCGACGGCCAGCCGTTCCGGGTCCGATGGCGGGCCGGCGGTCCACTCCAGCAGGGTATCCACGGTCGCCTCGGTGTCCCGGTTCACCAGCGCCATGAGCAGATCGCCCACCTGCTGGCGCCGGTCCTGGGAGAGGCTCCCCATCATGCCGAAGTCGATGAGGGCCAGGCGATTGTCCCTCAGGAAGAAGACGTTGCCGCCGTGGGGGTCGGCGTGGAAAAAGCCGTCCACCAGGGTCATGTGCAGGACGGCGTGGGCGCCGCGCCGCGCCAGTAGCCGCCGATCCAGACCGGCCTCGTCGACCCCCGCCATGTCCCGGCCGGGGATGCCGTCGATGAAGTCCTGGACGTTGAGGCGCTCCCCGGTCCACTCCCAGTGGACGGTGGGGATGACCAGCTCCTCCTCGCGGTGGAAGTTCTCCCGCACCCGGTCGGCATTGCGCGCCTCCCGCGCGAAGTCCAGTTCGCGCTTGAGGGAGCGGCTGAACTGGCGGATCACCTCCCGAGGCCGGTAGCGGCGCGCCTCGGGGAGCTCCGACTCGGCCATGTCGGCGAGCCGGGAGAGCAGTCGCAGATCCGCCTCTACCGTCTCCTCGATCTCGGGGCGGCGGATCTTGAGGATGACCTCGCCCCCCTCCTGGGTGCGGGCGCGGTGGACCTGGGCGATGGAGGCGCTGGCCAAGGGTTCGGTGTCGATCCAGGCGAAGACCTCTTCCGGCGGCGCCCCCAGATCCGCTTCCAGCTGCGGACGGATCTCCTCGAAGGGGACGGCGGGCACGTCGTCCACCAATCCCTCCAGGGCCTCCAGGTACTCCGGCGGCAGCAGGTCCACCCGGGTGGAGAGGACCTGGCCGAGCTTGATGAAGGTGGGGCCCAGATCCTCCAGGGCGCGGCGCAGGCGCTGGGGCGGGGCCATGTGGGCCATGGCCTCCGGATCCTTCCAGTGCAGGGCATGTCCCGCCCGTTCCAGGATGCGGGAGAGCCCCAGCCGTCGGACGACGTCCCCCATACCGTAGCGGATGAGGACCGACGCGATGTCGTGGAGTCGGCCCAGGTCCCGGGCCGCTCCCATGGCCTCCCAGAACACCGGTCAGCGCCCCTTCCCTTCCAGGCCCTCGGTGATACCGCCGAGGGTGCCGGCCACGACGGCCTGGACGCGGGCCGTGGCAGTAGCCGCCGAGAGGCGGCCCTTCTCCGCCGCCGACCGGGCCACGGTCTCGAGATCCTCCTTGAGCCCCCCGGCGGTCTCGCCCACCTCGGCCGCGGTATCCTTTACGCCGGTGCGGGCGTGGCCGGTGAGGTCGCGGAGGATCCCGCCGAAGGTCTCTCCGGCCCCGCGGACCGCTTCGGCGGCGGCGTCGGTGAACATCCCGGCGAGACTGCCCAGCTCCCGGCGGCTCCACTCCAGCCGCCCCTCGCCGAACTCGCGCAGTCGGCCGCCGCTCTCTTCCGCGGCCAGCCGCAGGCGCTCCCCGGCTCCTGCGGCGGTGGATTCCAGGCGGCCCAGGGCCTCGCGCACGGCGGCGCTGCCGCGGCTGCCTTCCTCGACCAGGCCGGCATCGACGCCGCTCATGGCGGCGGCAACGAGCTCCCGGACCCGGTCGGCGGTGACGGCCCCGTTGCCAATGGCCTCGCGGACCGCGTCGCGGACTCGCTCCTCCAGGCCCTCGGACCCCTCGCCGGCGTTCACCGCCTCCTCGGCGGCGGCGCGCACGCCCTCCAGGGCCGGGTCGTCGCTGGGGGTGGTCTGTTCCTGATCGCTCATGGTCCTTCCCTCCTGGTTGCTGCCATCAGCCTAGCCCATCAATCTATCATGGAGGCGACGATCCCACCCGTTCAACGGGGCCATGGTCATCCGGCTCGCACTGGTAGAATGGCCGTAAAGCCCCCGACAGGAGAGACGTCGTGCTGGAACGCCTGGCCATCGACCCGGATCGCGAGTTCCCGCTGGACCCCGAACTGGTCCACCTCAACCACGCCGCCATCGGCCCCTGGCCGGCCCGGACCCGGGATGCCGTGGCCGATTTCGCCGCCGAGAACGCCCGGCAGGGCTCCCGCCGCTACCTGCAGTGGCTGGAGACCGAGGCCGGCCTGCGCCGACGGCTGGCCGCCTTCATCGGGGCCCCCTCGGCGGACGACGTTGCCCTGGTGAAGAATACCTCCGAGGGGCTCTCCCTGGTGGCCGCCGGCCTGGACTGGCAGCCCGGCGACCGGGTGGTGACCTCCGCCGAGGAATTCCCCTCCAACCGGGTGGTCTGGGAGGCGCTGGCCGATCGGGGCGTGGAGCTGGTCCAGGTGGAGCTGGCCGGCCGGGACGATCCGGAGGCAGCCCTGGAGGCCGTGCTGGCCGAGGGCGGGGTGCGACTGCTGGCCATCTCGTCGGTCCAGTACGCCAGCGGGCTCGCCCTGGACCTGGGCCGGCTGGGGAGGGCCTGCCGGGCCCACGGGAGCTTCTTCGGGGTGGACGCCATCCAGAGCCTGGGGGCGCTGGCCATGGACGTGGAGGCCATCGATGCCGACTTCATCGCCGCTGATGCCCACAAGTGGCTGCTCTCCCCGGAGGGGATCGGACTCTTCTACTGCCGCCCGGAGCTGCGCCAGCAGCTGACCCTCCACCAGTGGGGCTGGCACATGGTCGAGCACGTCGGCGACTTCGATCGCAAGGAGTGGGAGCCGGCGGCCTCGGCGCGGCGCTTCGAGCCCGGCAGCCCCAACATGCTCGGGATCCACGCCCTCTCGGCGAGCCTGTCCGTGTTCGAAGAGGTGGGCATGGAGCGGGTGGAGGCCCTGGTGCGCCAGCGCGCCGGCGAGGTGGCCGAGCGCGCCACCGCCCACCCCGACCTGGAGCTCCTTACCGACCCGGCGCGCATGGCCGGTATCGTGACCTTCCGCCATACCGGCGTGGACAATGCGGCCCTCTGGCAGGGGCTCATGGACCGCGGCGTCCTCTGCGCCCACCGCGGCGGCGGGATCCGCTTCTCGCCCCACTTCCACACGGCCTCCGCCACCATTGGCCGGGCCCTGGAGACGGTGGACAGGGTCGCCGCCGAGCTTTGAATCTACATCAAGAGTTTTTTGTAACTCACTGAATATTAAACCCGATAACCGTCAGGCCGCGGCCTCGGCGCGCGGGAAGAGGCGGTGGAAGTTCGCCGTGGTGGTTGCGGCCAGGGCCTCCAGGGAGGTGCCGCGCAGCTCGGCGACGTGCTCGGCGGTGTGGCGCACCCAGGCGGGCCGGTTGGGCTTGCCGCGGTTGGGCACCGGTGCCAGGTAGGGGGCATCGGTCTCCACCAGCAGGCGGTCCTCCGGGACCATCTTCGCCACCTCCTTGAGCTCCACGGCGTTCTTGAAGGTGACGATCCCGGCCAGGGAGATGTAGAAGCCCATGTCCAGGGCGCGGCGGGCGACATCGCGGTCTTCGGCGAAGCAGTGCATCACCGCCCCGCACTCCTCCGCCCGCTCCTCCCGCAGGATGGTCAGGGTGTCCTCGGCGGCGGCGCGGGTGTGGATGATGAGCGGTTTGCCCACCTCCCGGGCGACGCCGATGTGGCGGCGGAAGCGCTCCCGCTGCCACTCCATGTCCTCGTCCTCGCCGCTACGAAAGTAGTCCAGGCCGGTCTCGCCCACGGCGACCACCACCGGATCCAGGGCCAGGTCGCGCAGGGTGGCCGCATCCGGCTCGGTTGCGGGATCCGGCTCCTCGTTGGGGTGGACCCCGGCGGAGGCGGAGACCCCCTCGTGCTCCCGGGCGATGGCCAGGACGTCGTGGACATTGCCCATGTCGATGGAGACGCAGAGGACGTGGCCGATCCCGTTCTCCCGGGCATCGGCCAGGTACTGTGCCACGGCGCCGGGCTGATCGGCGCCCTCCAGGCGATCCAGGTGGCAGTGGGAATCGACGAGGGTCGGTTCGGTCATGGCTCCGGTCTTTTCGGCCTTCAGAGGTCGGGAATTATAGCAAAGGGGCCGCCCCCCTGGCCCACCCCTACAGGGTATGGGTGGGACGGTCGGATGCCAGGGCGCCGGCGAGCAGGTCCTCGATGCGGGCGCGGATCGTGCCGTGGTCGTCGCCCTGGAGCTGGAGGCCGATCCCGGCGGGCCGATGGCCGGCAGCGCCCGGTGGCGTGCGCCAGATCACGCGGCCCGTGACCGGCAGGGCCTCGGGCTCGTCCGGGAGCTGGACCACCAGGAAGAGCTCTTCGCCCAGGGGGTGGTCCGCGCGGGTGGGAACGAAGAGGCCGCCGCCCCGGATGAAGGGCAGGTAGGCGGCGTAGAGTTCGGTGCGGTTGGAGAGATCCAGATGGAGGATCCGTTCGCGGGTGGCATCCATGCCTATCTCCTGGGTCTGCGTGTGGCCTCCGTCCACGCCACCAGCACCCCCTCCAGGGCGAGCTCGGCGTTGAGGTTGCGCCGGGTGAGACCGTCCAGGGTGCTCACGGCGGTGGCGTGGAATTCCAGTAGTCGCCTCCAGTCTACGCCCTGGGCCAGGCTCCGCAAGGCGCCCCGGTGCCCCGGTTGTCGCAGCGACTCTTCGGCACCGGCGGCGACCCGGATCAGCTCCTCGGTCCAGGCGACCACGGCGGTCAGCGCGGTGCCCGGCTCGCGTTGCCAGCGCCCCGCGACGGCCACCGGGTCGGCCTCGCCGGTGGCCAGGGCCTGCCATTCGGCAAAATCCACCGTGGCTGCCTCGCCGGCCAGTTCGCGGGCGCGCAGGGGCGCGCCGGCGGCCAGGGCGAGGAGTTCCGCCGGGTCCTGGCCCTCGCCCGGCGCCCCATCCAGCGCCTCGCCGAGCCAGCGCCGGGCGGTCTCGTCCTCGGCCGTCACCGGCGGCAGGTGGACCTGCTGGCAGCGGCTGACCACGGTGGTCGGCAACCGGTTGGGACGGCTGGCCACGAGGGCGAGCAGGCTCCCCGGGGTCGGCTCCTCCAGGGTCTTGAGGAGGCTGTTGGCGGCGCTGGTGGTCAGCGCCTCCGCCGGCTCCACCAGGATGCAGCGGCCCTGGCCGTAGTGGGCGTGGAGCTGGAGGAAGGCAGTCGCCTCACGCACCGCCTCCACGCCGATGGCGCCGCCCTCCTTCGCCGGCTGGAGGGTCAGCAGGTCCGGGTGGCTCTCCGCCAGGCGCAACTGGCAGCTACGGCACTCGCCGCAGGCGGTATCCCCGCCGGCCTCGCACAGCGTCGCCGCGATGAGAGAACGGGCGAGATGGCCCTTGCCCACACCCTCCGGGCCGGTGAAGAGCAGCGCATGGGGGAGCCTGCCGGCGTGTCGGGCGCGGGTCAGTCGTGCCCACGCCTCTGACTGCCACGGCAGGGGCGCCGTCACCGCCCGACCTCGTCCAGGAGTTCCCGCAGGCGGCCGGCGGTGGCATTACCCACCTCGGTCTCCGGGCGGGAGGCGTCGATGCGGCAGACGCGGTAGGGCTCGGCCCGGGCGCGATCCAGGTAGGTGGCGCGGACGCGTTCGAAGAACTCCACCTCCTCGCGCTCGAAGCGGTCCAGAAAGCCGCGCCGGCCGGCGCGCTCCAGCCCCTCCTCCACCGGGAGGTCGAAGAGGAAGGTCCGATCCGGGCGCAGGTCGCCGTGGACCCAGCCCTCCAGGGCGGCGATCCGGCTGCGGGCGATCCCGCGCCCGCCGCCCTGATAGGCGTAGGTGGCGTCGATGAAGCGGTCGCAGATCACCCACTGGCCGGCGGCCAGGGCGGGCCGGATCACCTCGGCCAGGTGCTGGGCCCGGGCGGCAAAGAGCAGCAGCAGCTCGGTATCCACCGCCATACCGGGGCCGTCCAGCAGCAACGAACGGACCGATTCACCGATCTCGGTGCCCCCCGGCTCCCGGGTGGTAATGACCTCCAGGCCGTTCTCCTCGGCCAGGAGGTGGCGCATGGCCTCGATCTGGGTGCTCTTGCCAGCCCCCTCGATGCCCTCGACGGTAATGAATCGGCCGCGTTCGACCATGGTCGGCTAGTCCCCCTCCCCCAGCTGGAATCGGCGCACGGCGCGGTTGTGTTCCTCCAGGGTGGCCGAGAAGTGATGGCTCCCGTCCCCCTTGCTGACGAAATAGAGCGCATCGCCCCGGGCGGGATCCACCGCAGCCTCCAGGGAGGCGCGCCCCGGCATGGCGATGGGCGTCGGCGGCAGGCCGTCGTGGCGATAGGTATTGTAGTCGTTGGCCGAGGACCGGAGATGGCGGCGGGTCAGGTCGCCGTCGAACCCGGTGCCCAGGCCGTAGATGACCGTGGGATCGGTCTGCAGGCGCATGCCCTGCTTCAGGCGCCGGGTGAAGACGCCGGCGATGCGGCGGCGCTCCTCCGGGACCGCCGTCTCCTTTTCAATGATGGAGGCGAGGATCAACGCCTCCTCCGGGGATTCCAGTGGCAGCCCGTCCTGCTGGCGCTCCCCCCAGACCTCGGCGAGGGCCCGCTGCATGGCCGCCCGGGCCCGCTTGAGCAGGGCGCGGTCGCTGGTTCCGCGGGTAAAGAAGTAGGTGTCCGGGAGGAAACGGCCCTCCGGGTGGGTCGACGGCTCCCCCAGGGACTCCATGAGGCCGTCGGCATCCTCCGGGAGGGTGTGCTTCACCGCCGGGTGGCGGTGCAGGGAGGCCAGCACCTGGCGGATGTTCCAGCCCTCCACCAGGGTCCAGGCGTACTGCTTGACCTCGCCGTGGACCAGCCGGTTGGCCAGCTCCCCGACGGTCATGTCGGGCTGCAGGGGGTATTCCCCCACGGCGATGGCGCGCGGGTCGCCGCGCAGCCGGACCAGCCATTCGAACTGCCAGGCCGAATCGATGACGCCCTGCTGCTCCAGGCCCGCCGCGATCCCCTTCAACGAGGCGCCGGAGGAGACCTCCATGACGGTCTCCTCCTCCAGGTTCAGCGTCTGATTGGCCAGACCGTCCAGCCCCATCCAGAACCAGCCCCCACCCAGCGAGGCGGCCAGCAGCAGGAAGCCGAGGAGGCGGTTAATGGTCACGGTCGCTGCTCCAGGTCGTTGGACAGTTGGTCGGCCAGTTCCCGGGCCACCGGCCCCGGCGCCGGCCATTCCAGCCCCTCGAAGCGGGCGATGGGCCAGAGGTGGAAGACGCTGTTGGTCAGAAAGGCCTCGGAGGCGCCGGCCAACGCCGCCGGCGGTTGGCGGACCACCCGGGTGATCAGACCTCCGGCCTCGGCCAGGGTCAGGAGCCGGTTGCGGATAATGCCAGCGACCCCGGACTCCGACAAATCCGGGGTCTCCAGCACACCCTCCCGCACCCAGAAGAGGTTGGACTGGACCGCTTCCACCAGGACTCCGTCGGTGTCACAGACCAGCCCCTCGTGGATGGCCGGGTCGTCCCATTCGGCCCGGGCCAGGACCTGCTCCAGCCGGTTGGCGTGCTTGAGCCCGGCCAGCAGTGGCTGCCGGGCCAGCCGGGTCGTGCACCGGCGCACGGTGGCCACGGCCGCTGGCCTCTCCGCCGCCGGGAAGCGGCAGGCCATGCGCCGCGGCGTCGCGGGCTCCGGCGGGCGGTAGCCGCGGCCCCCGGAGCCCCGGCTCCACCAGAGCCGCAGGATCCCGTCGCCGCCATCCGCGAAGAGGGCCGCGGCATCGGCGGCCAGCGCCTCGACATCCGGGGCCGGCAGCCCCAGGCGGGTGGCGCCGCGGGAGAGGCGCGCCATGTGGTCGCTCCAGGCCTCCGCGCGGCCGCCCACGACTCGGAGGGTCTCGAAGAGCGCATCCCCGTAACTGACTCCCCGATCATCCAGGGGGAGCGCCTCGGCCGGCCGGCCATCCAGCAGGCAGTTCATGCCTCGCCCCCCTCCAGGGCGGCCAGCAGTCCGCGCGCCTTGGCGCGGGTCTCCGCGAGTTCGGCTTCCGGCTCGGAATCGGCGACGATCCCGGCACCCGCCCGCAGGGTCAGGCGATCGCCGTACTGGACCAGTGTCCGGATCAGGATGTTGAGGTCGAGGTCACCGCCGGCATCCAGGTACCCCATGCTACCGGTATAGGCGCCCCGGCCACTGCCTTCCAGTTCCGCGATGATCTCCATGCAGCGCACCTTGGGGCAGCCGGTGATGGTCCCCCCCGGGAAGGTGGCCCGGATGGCCTCCCCCGGTCCGAACCCCGGGCCCAGTTCCCCGCCCACCTCGGAGACGATGTGGTGGACATGGGCGTACTCCTCCAGGGTCATGAGTTCGTCCACGGAGACGGTCCCCGGCCGGCAGATCCGGCCGAGGTCGTTGCGGATGAGGTCGACGAGCATGATGTGTTCGGCCCGCTCCTTGGGGTGGGACTCCAGCTCGGCCCGCAGGGCGGCATCGCTGGCCCCCTCCCCGCGCGGACGGGTACCGGCGATGGGGCGCATGCTGACCCGATCGTCGCGGATCGCCAGGAGTCGCTCCGGCGAGGAGCTGATCACCGTGGCCTCCTCCAGCCGGGCGAGGCCGGCAAAGGGGCCGGGATTGGCCCGGGAGAGTCGCGCATAGAGGGTGTCCGGCCCGGTCTCCGCCCCCAGGCGCCCGCGCCAGGTCCGTGCCAGGTTGGCCTGGAAGATGTCCCCGTCCCGGATGTAGCGACGGGCCCGGGCCACCGCCTCCAGGTAACGGTCGGGGGGATCCTCCTCCAGCGACTCCAGGCGGAAGGGGCTTTCGGCGACGGGAGTGTCCGCCAGATCGGCCTCCACCGCGGACAGCGGTGCGGCCTCCGGATCCTCCGTCGCCCACCAGAGGGCCCCGGTCGCGGTGTCGCGGATGAGTGCCGCCGGGACGCGTACGGCGGTGGCCACCGGCAGCGGCTCCTCGGTCGCCGGCAGCGCCAGGCGCGGCTCCACCTGGCCGGCCAGTTCGTAGCCGAGATAGAGGAACCAGCCGCCGGCGAAGGGGAGCCCCTCCGGCCGGGGACGCCGTTCCTCCAGGAACCAGCGGTCCAGGGCCGTCAGGAAATCACGGGACTCGGCGTGGGGGCCCTGCAGTTCGAAGTCGCGCGAGAGGGTCAGCCGTTCCCCCGGGAAGGCGAGCAGCAGGTCGTACCGACCCTGGGCCGTGCCCGAGGCGACGCTCTGGAGCAGGAAGGGATAGCGTTCCGGCCGGGTCCGCGCGAGGGCGGCCATACCCCCGCCATCCAGGGTCCCGTCGAGCCGCTGGATGAGCGGCTGGCGCGGTCGCGGCATGGTGGCGGGGGCGCGGCCTAGCGCAGGCGGCGGAAGGCGAGCGTGGCGTTGGTGCCGCCGAAGCCGAAGGAGTTGGTCAGACCCACCTCGATGGGCATCTCCCGCGCCGTATTCGGGACATAGTCCAAGTCGCAGCCCTCGCCCGGGTTCTCCAGGTTGATGGTCGGCGGCGCCACCTGGTCGCGGACGGCGAGGACGGTGTAGACCGCCTCCACGCCACCGGCCGCCCCCAGGAGGTGGCCGGTCATGGACTTGGTGGAACTCATGGGTACCTGGTAGGCCCGGTCCCCAAAGGTCCGCTTGGCCGCCAGGGTCTCCGCCAGGTCGCCGGCATCCGTGGAGGTGCCATGGGCGTTGACGTAGTTCACGTCCTCGGCGTTGAGCCCGGCATTGCGCAGAGCCGCCTGCATGCAGCGGCTGGCACCCTCGCCGCCCTCGGAGGGGGCGGTCATGTGGTGGGCATCACCGCTCATGCCGTAGCCCGCGAGCTCGGCGAGGATGGGGGCTCCCCGCGCCCGGGCGTGTTCGTACTCCTCCAGCACCATGACGCCGGCCCCGTCACTGAGGACGAAGCCGTCCCGGTCCGCATCCCACGGCCGACTGGCCCGCTCGGGCTCGTCATTGCGCGTGGAGAGCGCCCGGGCGGCACAGAAACCGCCCAGCCCGGTGGGCGTGGTGGCCATCTCGGCCCCGCCGGCGATCATCACGTCGGCATCCCCGTACTCGATGATGCGCCCCGCCTCGCCGACACTGTGCGTGCCAGTGGCGCAGGCGGTCACCAGGGAGATATTCGGCCCCTTGAGCCCGTGCCGGATGGAGACGTGCCCGGCCACCATGTTGATGATGGCCTGCGGGACGAAGAAGGGCGAGATCTTCCGGGGCCCGCCCTTGAGGAAGCCCTCGTAGCCGGTCTCGATGCCGCCGATGCCGCCGATGCCCGAGCCCACGGAGACGCCGATGCGCTCGGCATTCTCCTCGGTGACCTCCAGACCGGCATTGGTCAGGGCCTCATCCGCCGCCGCGATGCCGTAGTGGATGAAGACATCCATCTTCTTGGCATCCTTGGCGGAGATGTACCGGGTGACATCGAAATCGCGGACCGGGCCGCCGATCCGGGTCGGGAAGCTGCTTACATCGAAACGCTCGATGGGGCCGATGCCGCTACGCCCCGCCAGGATATTCTCCCACGAGCTCTTAACGTCCAGGCCGACCGGCGAGACGGTACCCAGACCGGTGACCACTACGCGTCGTTTAGTCAACGCCGTCTCCCCCAGGCTGTCAGGTTCGGGCAGGCCCGGCAGCACGGTCCCGGGCCGCTACGCGGAAGAACGGGGCTATTCCTTGTGCTGATTGATGTAGTCGACGGCCTGCTGGACCGTGGTGATCTTCTCGGCATCCTCGTCCGGGATCTCGGTCTCGAACTCCTCCTCGAGGGCCATGACCAGCTCCACGGTATCCAGGGAGTCGGCGCCGAGGTCATCGACAAAGGAGGCGGAGGTGGTGACCTCGTCCTCCTTCACGCCCAGCTGCTCGACCACAATCTTCTTGACTCGTTCTTCCACAGTGCTCATGTCCGTTCTGCCTCCGGATTGGTTCTGGGCGGCACCGCCAGGCGCCGCGGCGTATTGTAGGGGATTGCCCGGGGTTATGCCAGAGCAACCACAAACCTGGAATGCATCCAAGAATTCGGTTGTAACTTGCTGAACAAAACGCGCTTTCAAGGGCGCTTCAGCCCATGTACATCCCGCCGTTGACGTGGATGGTCTCGCCGGTGATGTAGCCGGCACCGGGCGAGGCCAGGAAGGCCACCGCCTCGGCGATCTCCGCAGGGTCACCCAGCCGGCCGGCCGGGATCTGCTCGAGCAGCGCCTGGCGCTGTTCCTCTTCCAGGGCCCGGGTCATGTCGGTGTCGATGAAACCCGGTGCCACCGCATTGACCGTGATACCGCGGGGCGCCGCCTCGCGGGCCAGGGACTTGGTAAAGCCGACCACGCCGGCCTTGGCGGCGGCGTAGTTGGCCTGGCCGGCATTGCCGGCCGCCCCCACCACGGAACTGATGGAGATGATCCGGCCGTGGCGCGCCTTCATCATGGCGCGCAGGCAGCCCCGGGACATGCGGAAGACGGAGTCGAGATTGGTGCGCATGATCTCGTCCCACTCCTCGTCCTTCATCCGCATGAGGAGATTGTCGCGGGTGATCCCGGCGTTGTTCACCAGGATCGTGGGGGCGCCGAAGGCCCCGGTGACCTGGTTGAGGACCTCGTCGATGGAGGCCGGGTCGGTCACGTCCAGGGCGTAGCCGCCGCCGTTGATGCCGGCCTCCTTGAGGTAATCACCGATGGCGCCGGCCCCCTTGTCCGAGGTGGCGGTACCGATGACGGTGGCGCCGCCGGCCCCCAGCCGCTCCGCGATGGCGCGGCCGATGCCGCGGCTGGCCCCGGTGACCAGGGCGATCTCGTTGTCCAGATTCATGCCTTGCCCTCCTCTGCCTGCAGCGCCGCCTCCAAGCCGGCGGCATCGGCCACCGCCCAGGGGCGCACATTGCGGTCGATACGCTTGATGAGCCCGGCCAGGACCTTGCCCGGGCCGGCCTCGACGAAATCGGTGGCGCCATCGGCGGCCATGTGCTGAATGCTGGCGACCCAGCGCACCGGGTTCTCGACCTGCCGGACCAGGGCATCCCGGATGGCCGCCGGGTCGTTGGCCGGCGCCGCATCCACGTTGTGGATCACCGGGATCTCGGGGCTGTTCAGGGCAACGCCCTCCAGACGATCGGCGAGCCGTTCGGCCGCCGGGTGCATCCGGCTGCAGTGGGAGGGCACGGAGACCGGGAGGGTCACGGCGCGCTTGGCACCGGCCTCCCTGGCCGCCGCGACCGCACGCTCCACGGCCGCCGTATCACCGGCGATGACCACCTGGCCGGGGGCGTTGAAGTTTACCGCCTGGACCACGTCGCCCTGCGCCGCCTCACCGCAGAGGCCCATCACGGTCTCGTCATCCAGTCCGAGGATGGCCGCCATGGCGCCCTCGCCCGCCGGCACCGCCTCCTGCATGAAGCAACCGCGGTCGGCCACCAGGCGCACCGCCTCGTCGAAGGCGAGGCTGCCGGCGCAGACCAGGGCCGTATACTCGCCCAGGCTGTGGCCGGCCATGGCGACCGGTCGGCCGCCGCCACGCGCCTGCCAGGCGCGCCAGACGGCCACGCCGGCGGCCAGCATGGCGGGCTGCGTGCGGTCGGTTCGGTTCAGGGCCTCTTCCGGCCCCTCCTGGCTAAGGGCCCAGAGGTCCTCGCCCAGGGCAGCGGAGGCCTCATCGAAGGTAGCGCGAACCTCGGGGGCGGACTCGGCCAGGTCGGCGAGCATGCCCACCGACTGCGAGCCCTGACCGGGAAAGACGAATGCGGTTGTCATCGGAAATCCTTGAATCCTGGATGAGCGGGTCAGTACTGGATGAGGGCGGCGCCCCAGGTGAAGCCCCCACCGAAGGCCTCCAGCAGCAGCCGTTCGCCGCGCTGGATACGGCCGTCGCGCACGGCCTCGTCCAGCGCCAGCGGGATGGAGGCGGCGGAGGTGTTGCCGTGGCGATCCACGGTGACCACTACCCGCTCCATGCCCAGCCGCAGCTTGCGCGCGGTGGCCTGGATGATGCGGATGTTGGCCTGGTGGGGGATGAGCCAGTCCACATCGGACTTGGCCAGTCCGTTGTAGGCCAGGGTCTCGTCCACCATGGAGCCGAGGGTGTTCACGGCGACCTTGAAGACCTCGTTGCCCTTCATGTGCATGTAGGCCTCGCCGGACCGGACCTGGTCGTAGCCGCTGGAGACCCCGGCCGGGACGGTGAGCAGGTCCTTGAAGGCGCCGTCGGCGTGGAGATGGGTGGACAGGATTCCGCCCTCCTCCGCCGCCGAGAGCACCACCGCCCCGGCACCGTCGGCGAAGAGGACGCAGGTGGAGCGATCGGTCCAGTCGGTGATCCGGGAGAGCGTCTCGGCGCCCACCACCAGGGCGTTGCGCACGCCACCGGCGGCGATGAACTTGTCGGCGACGCTGAGGGCGTAGACGAAACCGGTGCAGACCGCCTGGATGTCGAAGGCGGGGCTGCCGTGGATGCCCAGCCGCTCCTGGAGCAGGCAGGCGGTGCTGGGGAAGACCCGGTCCGGCGTCGTGGTCGCGAAGATGATGAGGTCGATCTCGCCGGCGTCGACACCGGCGGCCTCCATGGCGCGGCGGGAGGCGGCCTCACCCAGATCACAGGTGGTCTCGTCCTCGGCGGCGACCCGGCGCTCCTTGATACCGGTGCGCTCGGTGATCCACTCGTCGGTGGTATCCACCATGCGTTCCAGGTCGGCATTGGTAAGGACCTTCTCGGGCAGGTAGCTCCCGGTGCCGGTAATGCGTGCGCTGTTCAAACCGTGCGTCCCTCGACAAGTACCCGCTCGAGCTCCTGCCCGATGCGGTCCGGCACCGCCTTGTCCACCTCCAGGATCGCCTCGTGGAGGGCCTGCCCGAAGGCGTAGGTATCGGCGTTGCCATGGCTCTTGATGACGATACCCTGCAGCCCCACGAGGCTGGCACCGTTGAAGCGACGCGGATCGATCCGGGAACGGAAGCGGTTGAGCACGGGCCTGGCCATCAGCCCGACCAGCTTGGTCAGCGGATTGCGGCGGAATTCCGCCCGCAGATTCCCGGCGATGAGTCGCGCTACGCCCTCGGTGGACTTGAGCATGACGTTGCCGACGAAGCCGTCACAGACCACCACGTCCGTGGTGCCCTGAAAGACATCATTGCCCTCGACGAAGCCGTGATAGGCGAGATCGCTGTCGCCCAGCAGTCGCGCCGCCTCCTTGACCACCTCGTTGCCCTTCACGTCCTCTTCACCGACGTTGAGCAGGCCGACGCTGGGCCGCTCCTGCCTGTCCACGGCGCCGGCCAGTACCGAACCCATGACGGCGAATTCGAAGAGATTGGTGCTGCGGCTGTCGACGTTGGCCCCCAGGTCGAGGACGTGGACATGGCCTTCCGCCGTGGGGAGCGTGGTGCAGATGGCGGGGCGATCCACGCCGGGCAGGGTCTTGAGGACGAAGCGCGCCGTGGCCATGAGGGCGCCGGTGTTCCCGGCACTGACGCAGGCCTGGGCCTGCCCCTCCTTGACCAGGTTGATGGCCACGCGCATGGACGAATCCTTCTTGTTGCGCATGGCCAGCGAGGCGCTCTCGTCCATCTCCACCACCTGGGAGGCGTGGCGATAGGTGAGGCGGCCGCCGCGGTCGCCGCCGCGGCTCTCCACAGCGGCGCGAAGGCGATCCTCGTCGCCCACCAGGATGAGTTCGGCCCGGGGGTGGGCGTCGAGCAGTCCCAGCGAGGCGGGAACGGTTACGTCCGGCCCCTCGTCGCCGCCCATGGCGTCGACGGCGATGGTGCAGTTATCCGCCATGTATTCGCGCGGTCGTCGAGGCAGGTCGCGGGCGTTATTCGTCGTCGGTCTCCACGACCTTGCGGCCGCGGTAGAAACCCTGCGGGGAGACGTGATGGCGGCGATGGGTCTCGCCGGTGGTGCTGTCGACGCTGAGCGCCTCCTTGCGCAGACCGTCGTGGGAACGGCGGGTTCCGCGCTTGGCGGGGCTCTTCTTGTTCTGCTGAACGGCCATGATCGTACTCCTGAAAGGGTCGCTGTAATTCCGGTCTTGCTAGTCTTCGTCGCCGCTGCCGCCGCGCAGGCTGGCCAGGACGGCGAAGGGATTGTCCTTCTCTTCCGCCGGGGAGAGCTCCACCGAATCCTCCCACGGCGGACAGGTCCCTGTGTCGTGGGTGGGGAAGAGCGGCAGGCCCAGCAGGACCTCATCCTCGATGAGGTCGCCGGGCCGAAGGTTTTCACCACCCTCCAGGACCACGCCCTCGAGGCCCTCCGGCAGGTTCGCCTCCTCCGCCTCGGAGTCGACAAAACCCAGCTGCGGCTCGGCCTCCACATGGACGGCCAGCGGCCCGAGGCAACGCTGGCAGGTCAGGGTGACGTCCGCGGCGACATGACCCCGCAGGGTCGGCACGCCCTCTTCCTCCCCGAAGCGCAGCTCGTAGCTCACCTCCCCGCCCGGCTCGCGGACCGATTCCGCGAGCCGGGCCAGCTCCGACACCTTCAGGGTGCCGGAGAGGGTCTGGCCACTCCGGGCCAGATGGGCGGGGTCCGTGGGCCCCGGAAGCTGCGCCGACATAACTTCGCGATCTTAAGGCGCCACGCCACAACTGTAAAGCAACAAACCGGCGTGGAAGGCGGGGATCCGGGCGCGTGAGACTCGCATCACATTCCGGTGGGGGTCACTGATGGGAGGAATCATTGGCCCGGCAGGGTGCGGGGGTGCTATGTTCGAATCATGTCCAGACAATGAGCCGGGAAATGGATCCGATGACAGCGGAGGTCGTACCCCCCGAGGTCACCAGCGAGATCGGCCATTCACTAATGGCAGAGGGTCCGGATGCCGTCATCATCCTCGGGCCGGACCAGCGTATTCGCCGCTTCAATCGCGCGGCCGAGGAGATCTTCGGTTTCCGGGAATCGGAGATGGTCGGCGCACCCCTGGATGACCTCCTCCTGCCGGAGCAGACGCGGCAGCACGGCGCCTACCTGGATGCCCTGGCGCAGCAGGAGACCGCGGTCATGCGAATGGGGGAGCGGGGGCATATCAACGCCCGCCACCGTGACGGCCGCACCATTACCCTCGATGCCACGGTGGGCGTACTCCGTCATCAGGAATCGCCCTGGTTCTTCGCCTTCCTCCGGGACATCACGGCTCAGGCGCAGGCCGAGGCCGATCTCCGCCACCAGCGGGACCTCTATCACGCCATCAGTGCCAGTAACCGACTGCTCATCCGCAATCCGGTCCCGGATGACGCCTATAGCGAGATCTGCCGCATCATCGTCCGCCTCGGCGGACTGGGCCTGGCCTGGATCGGGCTGCCCAGCGAGAACGGCGATTTCCGGCCGGTGGCTGCCTTCGGCGAGGCGGCCGACTACGTCCGGAACATCCGGGTGACGGCCGATCCCGAACAGTCCGAGGGTCGCGGTCCCGGTGGGCGCGTTCTGCGGGAAGACCAACCGGTCCTCATCCCGGATATCCAGGCCGAGCCGACCATGGCGCCGTGGCAGGAGGCCGCCCGGGCCCATGGCCTGGCCTCCGTCGGGGGCTTCCCCATTCGCCGGGGCGGCTCCGTGGCCGGTGTCCTTCTGGTCTACGGTCGGGAGCGGGACTTCTTTACGCCGGAGCGAGTCAACCTCCTGGAGGAACTGGCCGCCGATCTCGGCGCCGCCCTGGACCATTACGACCAGCTGCAGTCGAACTACCGGCTGCTGGAGATCCTGGAGGCCACCCCCGATTTCGTGGCCATCGCGGAGCCCGAAGGCCGGATCACCTACGCCAATCCGGCGACCCGGGCCGGGCTGGGCTTCGACCCGGTGGGTCACGGCATCGACACCATCCATCCCGACCCCTCGCGCCGGCGCCTCCGCGAGGAGGCACTGCCCACGGCGAGGCGTGAGGGTCGCTGGCAGGGCGAGATCGATGTCCGGGTCCGGGGCGGCCGGGAGGTCCATTCGTTCTCCCAGGTCATCATCGCGCATTCACCCGAGCCGGGAGGGGAGCCGAGCCACTATTCCACCATCGCCCGCGATATCCATGATCTCAAGGAGGCCGAGGCGCGTATCGAGGAGCTCTCCTACCGCGATCGGGTAACGGGGCTGCCCAACCGGACGGCCCTGCGCGAACGGTTGGTGGAGGAATCCCGTCGGCTCTCGCGCACCGGCCGCCAGGGGGCCGTGGTCCACCTCGACCTCGATGGCTTCAAGGGGATCAACGATACCCTCGGAACCGAGGTGGGTGACGGGGTGCTGTGTGCCGTGGGCCTGCGCCTGCGCGGCCAGGTCCGGACCGAGGATGTCGTGGCCCATATCGGGGCGGACGAGTTCGTGGTCCTCCTGCTCGACCTGGAAGGGACCCCGGAGGCCGCTGCTACCGCGGCGGATCGCCTGGCCGAGCGCATGCGGGAGGAATTCTCCATCCCGCTCAAGGTCGAGGGGCGGCGGCACCGGCTAAAGGCCAGCTTCGGGATCACGCTCTTCCCGCGTGCCGACCACGACCCGGACCAGCTCCTCCGGGAGACGGATATCGCCCTGGACCCCGTGAAGGCCCGGGGCGGTGACGACATCGCCTTCTTCCAGCCGGGAATGCTGGCGACCACGCAGCGGGAGCTGGAACTCGAACAGGCGCTGGCCGACGCCCTGGATGGTGGCGATATCCAGGTCGTCTACCAGCCCCAGTGGGACCTGGCCAGCGGCCGCATGGTGGGCATGGAGGCCCTGGCCCGCTGGGAGCACCCGGAACGCGGCGCGATCTCCCCGGCGGAATTCGTGCCCCTGGCCGAGCGTAGCGGGCTCATCAATCGCCTGGGTGACAGCGTGCTGGAACAGGTTCTGACGCAGCTCCGGGAGTGGGAGGCCGCCGGATATGCCATCCCGCCCATGGGGGTAGCGGTGAATATCAGCCCCCGGCAGTTTGCGGCGCTGGATTGGGAGGCGGGGATCCACGAGCGGCTGCGGAGGTTCGGCGTCGCCGGAGACCGCCTCAAGCTGGAGGTGACCGAGAGCCTGCTCATGGAGAACCTGGCGACCGCCGCCGACAAGCTCGCCCGCCTGCGAGCCGAGGGGATCTGCTTCGCGCTGGACGATTTCGGCACCGGATACTCCTCGCTGGCCTATCTCCAGGAACTCCCCCTGGACTACGTCAAGATTGACCGCTCTTTCGTCCAGCGCATCGGGGACGGGGACGCCGGCGAGGGGATCATCGAGGCCGTGCTGGCCATGGCCAGCCATCTGGGGCTCGACGTCATCGCCGAGGGAGTCGAGACCGAGGCCCAGGCCGATTTCCTGCGGAGCCGGAACTGTGATGCCGGGCAGGGTTTCCTCTGGGCGCGGCCACTCCCTCCGGCGGAGGTGGCGGCCCTCCTTCCTTGACAGCCGGCCTGGCAGCGGCACACTTCCGAGGATCCACCGCATCATTCGGTTCCCCATGGCCCGTACTCCCGCTATCCCCGAGACCCTGCTGGGTGATCTCGACGCCGCTACCTTCCTCCGGGACTACTGGCAGCAGCGCCCCCTGCTCATCCGGGGCGCCCTGCCCGGTTTCCGTTCGCCGGTGAGCCCGGAGGAGCTGGCCGGTCTTGCCCTCCAGGAGGATGTGGAATCGCGCCTGATCCGCGAGCTGGACGGCCCGCCCTGGTGGTCCCTGGAGCACGGCCCCTTCCCCGAGGACCGCTTTGCCGACCTGCCGCCTACCCACTGGACGCTGCTGGTCCAGGGCGCCAACCGCCACGTCCCCGAACTGGCCGACCTGCTGGAGTCCTTCCGCTTCATCCCCGACTGGCGGGTCGATGACGTCATGGTGAGTTATGCCCCCGAGGGCGGCAGCGTCGGCCCGCATACCGATCAGTACGACGTCTTCCTCCTCCAGGGACAGGGCCGGCGGCGCTGGTCCATCGGCAATGCCCCCTGCGGGGACGACGACCTCCTGCCCGATATCCCGTTGCGCATCCTGCGCGACTTCGACCCCGATCACGTCTGGGTCCTGGAGCCCGGGGACATGCTCTACCTGCCGCCGGGCATTCCCCATCACGGCGAGGCGCTGGAGCCGTGCCAGACGCTGTCGGTGGGGTTCCGCGCCCCGGGCCACGCCGACCTGGTCACGGCCTTTCTGGAGGAGGTGGCCGAACGCCTGCCGGCCGAGGGGCGGTTTGCCGACCCCGGCCGGGCGGAGCCGGAGAACCCGGGGGCGCTGGACGCGGCCAGCCGCGCTCGGGTCCGGGATACCCTGCGCCGGGCGCTGGACGAGGATGCCGTGCTGGATGCCTTTTTCGGCCGCTTCGTGACCACCCCCGACCACGACCAGGACCTGCGCCCGGAACCGCCCCTCTCCGAATCGGCGATCCGTTCCCGGATCCAGGCGGACGAGCCGGTCTGGCGCAGCGAATTCAGCCGCTTCGCCTTCTACGAGGAGGACAGTGGCGCCCGGTTGTTCGTGGATGGCCACGAACACTGGCTGGGCGGAGTGCTGGCCCCCGCCGCCGCCTTCCTCTGCCGGCATCGGCGCTATCCCGCCGCGGAGCTGGCCGAATGGCTGCAGGTGGACGGATTCCCCGCCCTGCTCACCGAGCTGGTGAATGCCGGCGCCCTCTATTTCCCCGAGGAGGCGTAGGCAGGACGCCCGTCTTCTACCCGAAAAGGCCTGGCGGGTGGTGCAGGTCCCTGCTGCCAGGTCGTCGGCAGCAGGGATGCTGCCGTCGAGCCGACAGGGATGTCTTCACGGCGTACCTGGCAGCAGGGACCTGTACCACCCGCCCCGAGCGAGCCCGCGGTTCTGGCGAGGTCGGTCAAAAAGCGCGACAATTCCGGCCCGGCAAGTCCCCACCCCCAAGGAGCCCCGATGAGCGACGACCTCACCCGCGACGCCCTGCGCTACCACGCCGAACCGGTGCCCGGGAAGCTGGCCACGGCGCTGACCAAGCCCTGCTCCACCCAGGCCGAGCTCTCCCTGGCCTATACGCCGGGGGTCGCGGCGCCGGTGCGCGCCATCGCCGAAGAGCCGCTGGATGCCTTCCGCTACACCGGCCGCGGCAACCTCGTGGGGGTGATCAGCAACGGGACCGCCGTGCTGGGGCTGGGCAATACCGGTCCGCTGGCGAGCAAGCCGGTGATGGAGGGCAAGGCGGTCCTGTTCAAGCAGTTCGCCGATATCGACGTCTTCGACATCGAGGTGGAGGCCGAGGACCCGGACGACTTCGTGGAGACAGTGGCCCGCCTGGGTCCGACCTTCGGCGGCATCAACCTCGAGGATATCGCCGCCCCCGCCTGCTTCGACATCGAGCGGCGCCTGGCCGAGCGCATGGACATCCCGGTCTTCCACGACGACCAGCACGGCACCGCCGTCATCGTCGCCGCCGGCCTGCTCAACGCCCTGGAGCTCCAGGGCAAGGCCCTGGCCGATGCCCGGATCGTCTGCCTGGGCGCCGGTGCTGCCGGGATCGCCTCCATGAATCTGCTGCTCAACCTGGGCGCGCGGGCGGAGAATCTACGGCTGGTGGACCGCAAGGGGGTCATCCACGCGGGTCGCGACGATCTCAACCAGTGGAAATCGGCCTTCGCCGTGGAGACCGCGGATCGGACCCTGGAGGATGCCCTGAGCGGCGCCGACGTCTTCATCGGCGTCTCCGGCCCCGATCTGCTCACCCGGGAGATGGTGGCGAGCATGGCCGCGGGCCCGGTGGTCTTCGCCCTCTCCAATCCCGATCCGGAGATCCGGCCGGAGGTGGCGCGCGCGGTTCGCGACGACCTGATCCTGGCCACGGGGCGCACCGACTACCCCAACCAGGTGAACAACGTCCTCGGCTTCCCCTTCATCTTCCGGGGCGCCCTGGACGTGCGGGCCTCGGCCATCAACGTCCCCATGACCACGGCGGCCGTTCGGGCCCTGGCCGAGCTGGCCCGGGAGCCGGTGCCGTCCGAGGTACTGACCGCCTACGGTCGCGACGATCTCGCCTTCGGTCCGGACTACATCATCCCCACGCCCTTCGACCCCCGCCTGGGCGAGCGCGTCCCGGCCGCCGTCGCCCGGGCCGCCGTGGACAGCGGCGTAGCCCGGGTCGAGCTCCCCGCCCGCTACCAGACCTGATCCACCACCGCCTCGGCGATCCGCTCGCCGACCTTGCCCCGGGGCAGGACCTGGTCCGCCCCGGCCGCCTTCGCCGCCTTCAGGGACTCGCCCTCCACGTGGGGTCCGAAGGCGGTAATCCGGGCCTCGGGAAAGCGCTCCCGCCAGGCGGTTACGCCCTCCGGACCGGAACCGGTCAGGTCGACGACGATGCGATGGGGACGAGCGTCCGGCTCCGCGCCACTGCTCACCGTCGCTCCGGCCGTACGCCAGCGCGACTCCAGGCGGACCCGGGTCATGAGATCGGGGGTATCGAGATGGATGTGCACGGCAGCCTCCAGTCAGGGGATGGCCGCAGGCTACCGCGAACGGGGAAGGACATCACCCCGCCATCAGCGGGGTGATGGGAAGGGGCCTACTTCTTGAGCCGGTTGATGCCCAGCATGCGCAGGACGTACTTCTCGTAGATGGGCTCGGAGTGGCCCGTCTTCATCTTGCGCATGAAGTACTTCTCGAAGGCGATCTTGGCGTAGTGGACCCACTTGCCCTTCTTGGACCAGGTGACGTTCCGCGGCGGGATCTGCGGCAGGGCCACGAAGGCGGCCCCGGTATCGCCGAGGTCCGCGAGGCAGATGGTGGACCAGGTGCCCTGGGTGTTGCAGCCGCCCTTCCCCTCCACCTCGCCGGCGATGTTCTCGACGATGGCGGTCACCATGGACTCGATCATGTAGCCGGTCTTGGGGGCGCCGGTGGCCACGGTGGTCTGCTCCACCGGCGGAATGGCGATGCCGACACCGGCGGCGAAGATGTTGGAATAGGCCGGGCTGCGCTGGCACTCGTCCACCTTCACGAAGCCGCGCGGGTTGCACAGCCCCTCGACGTCGGCCACCGCCGGAACGCCGCGGAAGGCCGGCAGCATCATGGAGTAGTTGAAGTCGAGCTCGTGCTCCTTCAGCACCTCGCCCTTCTCGTCCAGCTGGGTGACGTACATCTTGCCGTCTTCCACGCGCTCGGTGCGGGCGTTGGTGATCCAGTTGATGTGGCGTTCGCGCAGCTCGTGCTCCAGCAGCCCCTTGGAGTCACCCACGCCGCCCAGGCCCATGTGGCCGATGTAGGGCTCGGAGGTAACGAAGGTGATCGGGACCTGGTCGCGCATCTTCCGCTTGCGCAGATCCCGATCGAGGATCATGGCGAACTCGTAGGCGGGCCCGAAGCAGGAGGCCCCCTGGACGGCCCCGACCACCACCGGGCCCGGGTTCTTCAGGAATTCCTCGTACTTCTGGTACGCGGTCTCGGCGTGGTCGATGGTGCAGACCGACTGGGTGTAGCCGTCATGGGGCCCGGTACCCTCGACCTCGTCGAAGGCGAGCATGGGGCCGGTGGTCAGCACCAGGTAGTCGTAGTCGACGGTGTCACCGCCGGCCAGGGTCAGCTGGTTGGCCTCCGGGTCGATCCTGTCCACCCGGTCGGCGATGAAGTTGATGCCCTTCTTCTCCACGTACTGCCGGAGGGGGAAGGTGGTGTCATCGCGCTCGCGCCAGCCGACCGCAACCCAGGGGTTGGAGGGGACGAACTGGAAGGTCTCGGAGGCGTTGATGAGCGTAACCTTGTGCTCGCGGCCGAGGGCCTCGCGCATCTCGTAGGCCGCCGGCGTGCCGCCGGTGCCCGCCCCCAGGATGACGATATGAGCCATGCGTGGTTCTCCTGCAGTTGTGGGGGAGGTTCTCGAGCCCGGATCGGGTGCCTCCCCTCGTTGGTGTTGAACGGGCGGTTCGAACCGCCCCCGCCGCTAGAGCGGCCGGGTCAGGGTAAAGGCGCCCCGGATGTCACCCTTCTCGAAGCCCCGGGCCTCATCCTCAGGATAGTGGTCATCGATGGTTTCCTGAACCGATGCCGGGATATTCTCCCCGTGACAGGTCAGGCAGACCTCGCCGGTGGGGATGGCCTTCATGTAGCGGAATTCGCGGCCACCGTCCTCGGTGCGATGGACCTCGAAATGGTCCAGCTTCTTGGGGTCGGCACCCCGCTCCGCAAGGCGATCGAAGCGCTGGAGGACCTCGCGCTCCCAGCCGTCCGGCGCATTGTCGGGATTGCGGACCTTGAGGCTGGTACGGCTCACATCGCCACCGTAGGACTCCGAGGCCTCGGCGGCGATGCGGGGGGCGGCCTCGTTGCAGACGCTGATGCCCTGCGTCGGGCCGCCCTCCTGCATGGCCGCCTTGAGTTCGCCCTGCAGCGAGGTGGCGAACTGCTTGATGGTGGCACGGCTGTCATCCACGTTCTGGTCGACCTTTTCGCCCAGGCTGGCCGCCGCGGCGGTACCCGCCAGGGCCAGGGAGGTAAGGGTCAGGATGGTGCGTTTCATGGCGCGTTCCTCTGCTGGAGTAAATCGGTTTTCGACAGTGGGGTTTCAGGCAGGGGGCCCGGCGTGGGGCCGCTGACTGCATTCCCGGTTGAAGGCGGCGATGTCGGGCCGTAGCCCCTGGTTATCGGTGCCCCGGCGGCTCTTCCAGGGCCAGTCCGCTTCGCCGGCCCCGGCTCGCTCCTCCCCGATGGTGGTGACTCGCCGGCCGTCCGGGCAGGCGCCGGGGAAGACCAGCGTCTCGTCGGCGAACCGGAACAGCCGATCCTCGATGTTCGAGCGCAGCGTGCGCAGGTCACCCCCGGGGCCCATGGGCCCGGTACCGCCCGGCCAGAGGCTATCCCCGGTGAAGAGGCGGTCGCCCCAGAGCAGCGCACTGGCACCGGGGCAGAGCCCGGACAGGTGGAGGAAGGTCAGGGTCTCCTCTCCGAGATGGAAGCCATCGCCCTCCTCGGCATGGTGATCGGCGCAGGCGATGCCGGTGGCCTCGTGGGCCACTACCAGGGCGCCGGTCTCGCGCCGGATCCAGGCCGCCGCGGATCGATGAGCGATGTGCAGGCGAGTCTCGAAGGCGTAGTGGAGTTCCAGCCCCAGCCGCTCGATCTCGTCCAGGCACCGTTCGGCAATGGCCTCATGGGCATCGATCACCGCGGCCGCCCGGGTCACCGGGTCGGCCAGCAGATAGCCGCAACGTTCGCCCTCGTTGTCGCTGTCCAGCCACTGACGGAAGATCATGGAGCCTCCTGCCGCTTTGGCTACTACGCAAGCAAACGCAGTGCCATCCTTGAAAGGGCGCTGTCATGGGCCCGCGGCGGCACTACCCTCACAACGACTGTCACACAAGGCAGCCATTCCCTTGCAGCCACTGACATTCCCGACATAGCATGACGCCATGACGACTTCGGCCTCCACGCCCCTGCCCGACCCGCGCCCGCCGCGCCACCTGCGCCCCGAGATCACGGGAATGCTGGATACCTTCCGGGAACCGGCCATCCTGCTCGGCCTCGACTACCGGATCATCGCGGCGAACCAGGCCTACCGCCGCACCTACGGCGACGGCCACCCCCTCCAGGAGCGCCACTGCTATGAGGTCTCCCACCAGTACCGGGTGCCCTGCGACCAGGCCGGCGAGAACTGCCCGCTGAAGTCCAGCCTGCACGAGGGTACGGCCCAGCGGGTCCTCCATCTCCACCACACCCCGCGCGGTGACGAGCACGTGGACGTGGAACTCTTCCCCATCCGCGGCGATGACGGCGAGATCCACTACTTCGTCGAGGTGATGCACCAGGCGCGCTCGGCCAGTGCGCGGGCAGGCGGCGACCACGGGATGATCGGCCGATCGGGCCCCTTCAACCACATGCTGGAACTCATCCAGCGCGTGGCGCCACGGCGGACCACGGTCCTGCTCCTGGGTGAGTCGGGCACCGGCAAGGAGCTGGCGGCGCGGGCGGTCCACGACGGCAGCGATCGCGCCGGCGGGCCCTTCGTGCCGGTGGACTGTTCCGGGCTCACCGAGACCCTGTTCGAATCGGAGCTCTTCGGCCACGAAAAGGGCGCCTTCACCGGCGCGCAGTACCGCAAGACCGGCCTGGTCGAGTCGGCCCGGGGCGGTACCCTCTTCCTGGACGAGGTGGGCGACATCCCGCTGGATCTCCAGGTCAAGCTGCTGCGCCTGCTGGAGACCAACACCTTCCGCCGCGTGGGCGGGGTGGAGCCCCAGAAGGCCGATTTCCGCCTGGTCTGCGCCACCCACCGGGACCTGCGTTCGATGATCCGGGAGGGGACCTTCCGCGAGGACCTCTACTACCGGATCAGCGCCTTCCCGGTCCATCTGCCCAGCCTGCGCGAACGGCATGACGATATCCCGCTGCTGGCCGAGCACCTCCTGCGCCGCCTGGACCCCGAGGCGGAGTTCGAACTCTCCGGCGAGGCAGCGGCCTGCCTGGCCGCCTACGACTTCCCCGGCAACATCCGCGAGCTGCGCAATATTCTGGAGCGCGCCAGCGTCCTCACCGACGACGGCGTCATCCGGCCCCAGGACCTGCCGCCGGAGTGCGCCTGCAGCGGCGCCGGACAGCTTCCTCCGGGCCAGGATGACGCCATTATCCCGCTGGAAGAGGCGGAGGCCCGCTATCTGCGCTGGGCGGTGGCGCGCTTCCCCGGCGAGCGCCGGGAGCTGGCACAGCAGCTGGGGATCAGTGAACGCAGCCTCTATCGCAAGCTCCAGCAGCTGGACCGCGGCTCCGACTGACGCCGCTCCGGGGATCGGAGCGGTGGGAGCCCTCGATGGCGGCCGGGTGTTCTCGAACCGGCACTGCGCTATCATCGCGCGCAGCCCAGCCACCATTGTCTAGAGAGACGTCATGAGCGATTCCGTGCCCGGCCCCGTCAGCAGGACCACCCGAGCCGTTCGGGTCGGCGGGGTCACCATCGGCGGCGGCCACCCCGTTGCCATCCAGTCCATGACCAATACCGACACCGCCGAGCCGGTGGCCACCGCCATCCAGGTGCGCCAGCTCGCCGAGGCCGGTTCGGAGCTGGTCCGCATCACGGTGAACTCCGAGGAAGCGGCCGCCGCCGTACCGCGGATCCGCGAGGAGATGGAGCGGATGGGCGTGACGGTCCCGCTGGTGGGGGACTTCCACTTCAATGGCCACAAGCTCCTGGAGCAGGAGCCGGCCTGCGGCGAGGCGCTGGACAAGTTCCGGATCAACCCCGGCAACGTGGGCCGCGGCGTCCGGCGGGATGACAACTTCGCCCGCTTCATCGAGCACGCCTGCCACTTCGACCGGCCGGTGCGTATCGGGGTCAACTGGGGCAGCCTGGACCCGACGGTCCTGGAGCGCCTCATGGACGCCAACGCCGCCCGCCCGGAGCCGCTACCGCCGGAGGCGGTGATGCGCGATGCCGTGGTCACCTCGGCGGTGGAG
Organism: Thiohalospira halophila DSM 15071; assembly: GCF_900112605.1. NCBI lineage: Bacteria > Pseudomonadati > Pseudomonadota > Gammaproteobacteria > Thiohalospirales > Thiohalospiraceae > Thiohalospira > Thiohalospira halophila. The sequence continues at coordinate 402,967 of NZ_FOMJ01000001.1, read as the reverse complement.
AGCGCCGCCCGGGCGGAGGAGCTGGGCCTGGGCGGCGACCGGATCATCCTCTCCTGCAAGATGAGCGGCGTGCAGGACCTCATCGCCGTCTACCGCGACCTGGCCAGTCGCTGCGACTACCCGCTCCATCTGGGACTCACCGAGGCCGGGATGGGGACCAAGGGGATCGTCGCCTCCACCACGGCCCTGTCGGTGCTGTTGCAGGAGGGGATCGGCGACACCATCCGGATCTCCCTGACCCCGGAGCCCGGCGAGCCGCGTACCAAGGAGGTGGAGGTGGCGCGCCAGATCCTCCAGAGCCTGGAGCTGCGCAACTTCGCCCCGGCCGTGGTGGCCTGCCCCGGCTGCGGGCGGACCACCTCCACCTACTTCCAGGAGCTGGCCCGGGACATCGAGGCCTACATGGGCGAGCGCATGCCGCAGTGGCGGCAGGAATATCCCGGCGTGGAGGGGATGACCGTGGCGGTGATGGGCTGCGTGGTGAACGGCCCCGGCGAGAGCCGCCACGCCGATATCGGGATCAGCCTCCCCGGCACCGGCGAGACGCCGGTGGCACCGGTCTACGAGGACGGCGAGAAGACCGTGACCCTAAAGGGCGAACGCATCGCCGAGGAGTTCCAGCAGCGGCTGGAGGCGTACGTCCACTACCGCTTCGGCGACCGGTAAGGCGGACTAAATACCCTTTTATATCAGTACGTTGAAAGGGGATCTTCAAGCGACACCTTAGCTCTTGTGAGACTCCACCAGGGCCATCATCTCCCGCAGCCAGGCGGGGATATCCTTCGGCACCCGGGAGGTAACGAGGTTGCCGTCCACCACCACCTCTTCGTCCACGTAATCGCCGCCGGCCGCCGGTACCGCGTCGCGTACATCGGCATGGCCCGTAAGTGTCCGGCCGCGAACGCGGTCGGCGGAGACGAGGATCTCCGGGCCGTGGCAGATGGCCACCACCGGCTTGCCGGCATCCATGAAGTGCTGCGTGATCGCCTGGACGGCGGGATCGTCGCGCAGCGCCGCCGGCGCCTTGCCCCCCGGCAGGACCAGTAGTTCGAAACCGGCCGGGTCCACGTCGGCCACGGACCGGTCCACGGCTACCTCGTAGCCCTTCTTGCCGGTGATGGGGTCGGTCGCCGGTGCCGCTACCGTGACCTCGTAGCCGGCCTCCAGGAGGCGGTACTGGGGAGCCAGGAGCTCTACGTCCTCGAACTGGTCGGCGCTCAGGATCAGGGCCTTCATGGGCAGTCTCCTTGTCGGGGATAGAGTCGGATAGCGGTGGCTGTACGGTCGGGAGATGGGAGCGCCATCGCCGCCCTTCAAGTCCGGCCCCCGGTTGAGCGGTCTTCGGGCGGGGAGAATTTGCCACCGCCGGCGGGACTGCTATCGTGGAGGTCCCCCTACGGAAGCGAATCCTTGTCACGCCGCCGCCCCGCGCTCTCCACCCTTTGCTGCACCCTGGCCATCGGCGTCGGTGTCATCGCCATGGTGCAGCCCGGGCTCGCCGCCGTGGAGATCCGCGTGGAGGGACTCGAGAAATCGACGCTGCACGACGCCGTCATCGCGCGGCTGCCGCTGCAGCGCTATCGCGATGACCCCGGGCTGTCGCCCGCCGACATCCGCCACCTCCACGGACGCGGAACGGCGGCCATCCGCACTGCGCTGGCACCCTACGGCTATACCGACCCGACCATCGACAGCGACCTGGAGGCCCTGGAGGGCGACGACTGGCGCGCCACCTACCGCGTGGATCCCGGCGAGCCGGTGCGCGTGCATTCGGTCACCATCGAGCTCACCGGCCCTGCCGCCGACCACCCTGAGCTGGTCGAATGGCGCGAGGCCTATCCGCTGGCCGTCGGCGATCGCCTGGACCACGCCGCCCACGATGCCGCCCGCGACCGCCTGGAGGCCCTGGGCCGGGAGCTCGGCCTGTTCGAGGGAGCCTTCGAGCAGCGGCGCATCGAGGTGGATCGGGAGGCCGGCACGGCGGACATCGCCCTCCACTACCGGACCGGCCCCCGCTACCGCTTCGGGGCGTTCGACTTCTCGGGTAGCAGCCTCGGAACCGATCTCATCCGCCGCTTCGCCCCCATGGACCCCGGCGACCCCTACCACGGGGACCAGCTCATCGAGCTCCAGCGGACCCTCCTGGATAGCGACTACTTCTCCCGCGTGGAGGTCATCCCGCATCCCCGGGAGGATGAGCCGGTGGTCGACCTCCAGGTGGAGCTCACGGACAACCTCCCCACCCGCTACACGGCCGGCGGCGGTTACGGAACCGATACCGGTCCCCGGGTCCGGGGCGGGATCGAGCGCCGCTACCTCAATGCCGCCGGCCACCGCACCGGCGTGGAGGCGCAGGTCTCGGCCATCAGCCGGGAGGCGGCCGCCTGGTACCGCATCCCCCTGGCCGATCCGCGGCGCGAAGAGCTGGCCGGCCGCGCCAGCCTGGACGAGACGCGCACCGACACCTCGGAGCATACCCGCGAACAGCTCCGCCTCGCCCTCACCCGGGTACCGGGTCGCTGGTCCCGAACGATCTCCCTGGGGCTGGAGCGCGAACGCTACCGCGTCGCCGACGAGCGCGACCAGAGCCTGCTGCTCATGCCGGGGATCCAGTGGCAGCGGACCCAGGTCCACTACACCGGAGGCCGGGCCCACGGCTGGCGGGCCGAGTTCTCCCTGCGCGGGGCCAGCGAGGCCGTGGTCTCGGATACCGACCTGGTCCGCGGTGACCTCCAGGCCGGTTGGGTGCTCCCGGTGACCGAGCGCCACCGCCTGCGCCTGCGCAGCCGCCTGGGCGGGACCGCCCTGGCACAGACCGAGGACCTCCCCGCCTCCCTGCGCTACTTCGCCGGCGGCGACCGCACCCTGCGCGGCTTCGGCTACCAGCGCCTGGGGCCCACCGATGACCAGGGTGACGTCACCGGCGGCAGTGCCCTGGCCGTGGTGGGCGTGGACTACGAGCACGCCCTGGGGGAGAGCTTTTCCCTGGCAGTCTTTCACGATGCCGGCAACGCCTACGACCCCGACGCCGCCGAATTCCGGCGCAGCGCCGGGGCCGGACTGCGCTGGCGCCTGCCCATCGGCACCCTGGCCGTGGACTTCGCCCGGGCGGTGGATACCGAGGCCGGCTGGCGCTTCCACCTCTACCTGAGGCCCGATCCGTGATGGCCGGCGTTCTGCTCACACGGCTGCGGCGCCTCGCTGTCCTGGCGGGGAAGGGCCTGCTGCTGGCCGTGGTCCTGGCGCTGGCGGCCGCCGGCGTGGGCCTGGTCACCCTCCTCCACCACCCGGCCGCGCCGGGGTGGGTCGCCGGATGGGCCGGGGAGATCACCGGTGGCCGCCTCACCGTGGAGGAGGCCGAGGGGCGCCTGGCCGGCCCCCTGCGCCTGGAGGGCGTTCGCTGGGAGGACGAGGCAGTGACCGCCGGAGCCACCGGCCTCGACCTGGACTGGCGCCCGCTGGACCTCCTGGTCGGGCGGGTCCGCATCCACCGGCTCCACGTAGAGGACCTGACCGTCACGGTGCGCGGGGGCGAGCCAGGCCCGACCACGGAGACCCCGGGGGGCGCCCTCCCGGAGCTGCCCGGTCTGCCCTTCGCCCTGGAGCTCACCGGCACGCGTGTCGCCGCCAACCGCCTGCCCGGCCTGGAAGGCCCCCTCCACCTTCGCCTGGCGGCCCGGGCCGGCGGTTCCCGGCTCCGGGACCTGAACGCCACCCTGCGCCACCGGGGCGCCCGTCTGGCCCTCGTCGGCGAGGGCGACTGGCGCCAGCGGGCCCTGGAGGCCCGCCTGCAGATCGACACGCCCAGCCCGCTGGGGCCGGCCACCGGCCATCTCGATCTGGCCGGCGACACCGAGGAGCTCCGGGTGGAGGGCCGCGGCTCCGGTCCGGCTCGGGTTCGCCTGGAGGGCCGGCTGCGGAGCCTCCTGGAGGACCCCACCCTCGATCTGACCCTGCGCGCCGATCGCCCCGGCCCCGCCCTTCAGGAGCGGGCGGGCTTCCCCTGGCTGGGGCGGGTGACGGCCGATGTCACCGGCCCCGCAGCAACCCCGGCCATGACACTGGCCGCCCGTCTGGACCTGGCCGAGAACGGCCTCTGGGCCCTGGAGGCCGAGGGACGGCGCGGGGCCGACGGCTGGCTCCACCTCCCCGCACTGGCGCTGGAGCGGCTCGATGCCGGCGGCGGGGCCGTTACCGGCTCCGGGGCCTGGCACCTCGGCGAGGGGCGCGGCACCGCCACCCTGGCCAGCGACGGCCTCGCCCTGCCCCGCGACCTGGGCCGACTGGAGGGGCTGGCGCTGCAGGCCGGCGGTACGCCGAGCCATTGGGACCTCACTGGCACCGTTGCCGCCCGCCCCGCCGACCTGCCCGAGGCTTCTGCCCGCCTGCGGGCCCGCGGCGCCGGCGCGACCCTCCACACCGAGCTGCGCGAACTCGAGGCGCTGGGCGGGAGCGCCCACGGCCGCGCCACCCTCACCCTCGAGGGGGAACGCCCCTGGCAGGCCGATCTCGCCTGGGAGGGGGTGGAGACCGGCGGCCTGCTCCCCGACTGGCCGGCGACCCTCACCGGCGAGACCCGATTGCACGGCACCCTGACGGGGCCCACCGCCACGATGAAGGACCTGCATGTGGCCGGCGACCTGCGCGGCCACGACCTGGCGGTGGACGGACGCGGGGCCTGGACATCCGACGGCTGGCGGGTCGCCGGGCTGGACGCCTCGGTGGGGGCCAACCACCTCGCCGGCCACGCCAGCGGCTCCACCCCGCTCACCGCCGACCTCCGACTGGACCTCTCCGATCCCGAAGCCCTCCACCCGGAGCTGCACGGCCGGCTGGAGGGCCGGATCGGCTGGGCGGACGGCTCGGGGGATGCCCGGCTCACCGGCACGGACCTCGCCTGGGGAGACCTGATCGCCATCCCGCAACTGCAAGTCTCGGCGGAGGGCTCCCCGGCGCATCTGCGCGCCGGGCTCACCCTCCCCACGGCCGAGGTGGCCAACCAACAGGCCGGCGCTGTGAGCCTCATACTGGAAGGGCCACCGGAACGGCTGAACTGGACCCTGGCAGCAGGCCGTCCTCGACTGGCCTTGACGGGGACGCTGGAACCGGCCGCCGGCGAGCTCCGGGCAACCACGGGGGTGGCCACCGCCGCCGGGGAGAACTGGCAGCTCGCCGGCCATCTGCGGGCCCGACAAGGTGCCGACGGCTGGGGGCTGGAGAGCGGCTGCTGGCTCGGCGATGCCGGTGGGCGGCTGTGCGCCGGGGCCCACGGCGATGCTGAGGGAGGCACGGCGGCACTGGAACTGGCCGGCCTGGAGCTGGCCCCGCTGGCAAGGCTGATCCCCGGCGGCACCCGCCTGCACGCCGGCCAGCTGGACAGCCGGGCCCGGCTGCGCTGGAGCGACGCCATCGACGAACTGGCGCTGGCCGCGGAGGCCCGGGGGCTGGAGCTGGTCCACCCGCGCCTGGACGACGAGATCGCCGCGCGTCTGGAGCGGCTGGATCTGCGGGCCGATTACACCGCCGAGACGGGACTGACCGCCGGGACCACCCTCCACACCGGCGAACCGGGCGACGAATTCGCCGGCCGGGTCCACCTCCCGGAATGGCGATGGGCAGCGGTGGACGCCGACCAGCCCCTGGAGGGGGCGATGCACGCGGATCGGGTCGGTGTCGCCTGGATCGGCCCCCTGGTGCCCGGCTTCATCCGCACCGATGGCCACCTGGCCGCCGATATCGCCCTCACCGGCACCCTGGGCGAGCCGCTGCCGCAGGGTGCTATCCACTGGCGCGAGGGGCGGCTTCGCGTCGCCGATGCCGGCCTGGACCTGCGCCCGGTAACCGCCACCATCCGCGCCAATGGCGCCGAACCGCTGCAGCTGGAGGCGCAGGCCCGAAGCGGTGGCGGCACCCTCGACCTCGCCGGCACGTTCCAGCCGCGACCGCCCATGACCGCCGATCTCCGGCTCACCGGCCAGGGGGTGCAGGTGGTCGACCTCCCCGAGGCGCGCGTGCAGGCCTCGCCGGACCTGCGGCTGGAGCTGACCCCCGAGGAGGCGATCTTCACCGGCGAGGTCCGGCTTCCCGAGGCGCGCCTGGTCCTGCCGGAGGGGGGCGGTGCCTCGGGCGCCGCCCCCTCCCCCGACGTGGTCTACCGCGAGGCCGGGGAGGAGGAGGCGGGGCTGCCGGTCCGGGCCGACATCCGGCTGCTGCTGGGGCCCCGGATCTATCTGCGCGGCCACGGCTTCCGCGGCCGGCTGGAAGGGGATCTGCGGCTGCTGCAGGAGCCGGGGAGCCCGCCCCGGGGTCGCGGCGAGCTGGTCATCCAGGACGGCCACTACCGCGCCTGGGGGCAGGAGCTGACCATCGACAACGGCCGGCTGCTCTTCGCCGATACCCCGGTGGACAACCCCGGCCTCGACCTCCGGGCCGAACGGCCCGGCCTGCCGGTGACCGCCGGCGTCCACGTAGGTGGCCGCCTGCGCGACCCGAACCTGGCGCTCTACTCGGATCCGGCCATGGAGGATAGCGAGATCCTCTCCTGGGTCGTCCTGGGCCGCCCGCTGGAATCGGCCAGCGGCGAGGAGGGGGCGAGCCTGGCGGCCGCGGCCACCGCCCTCCAGCTCGCCGGCGGCAACCGCCTGGCCACCCAGCTGGGGGATCGCTTCGGGATCGACGAGGTGGGCATCGCCTCCGGGACCACTGCAGACTCCGCCGCCCTGGTCCTGGGGACCTGGCTCTCGCCGCGACTCTACGTGCGCTACGCCATCGGCCTCACCGAGGACATCAACACCCTGCGCACCCGCTACCTGCTGGACGATCAGTGGACCCTGGAGGCCGAGACCGGTGAGGCCAGTGGGATCGACCTCCTCTGGTCCATCGAGCGATAGCCCCCACGGCCCCTGCATGGCCGCCCCGCCGGCCGCGGCGCTACAATCCGAACACCGGAGACCAGAAGAGGAGAGTCACCATGTCCCTGACCCCGTCCACCATGCTGGAGCTGGGAACCCCGGCCCCGGACTTCGCCCTCCCCGAGCCCCTCACCGGTGAGACCGTCCGGCTGGCCGACTTCGCGGACGCCAAGGGGTTGCTGGTGGTCTTCATGTGCAACCACTGCCCCTACGTGAAACACCTCCGGGACGGCCTGATGGCCTGGGCGCGGGACTACGCCCCCCGGGGTGTCGCCACCGTCGCCATCAGCAGCAACGACGCGGAAAACTACCCGGATGACGCCCCGGACAAGATGGCCGAGGAGGCGCGCGCCTTCGAGTATCCCTTTCCCTACCTCTACGACGCGGAACAGTCCGTAGCGAAGGCCTACCGCGCCGCCTGCACCCCCGATTTCTTCCTCTTCGACGGCGACCAGCGGCTCTTCTACCGCGGTCAGTTCGACCGCGCCCGGCCGGGCAACGAGGAGCCGGTGACAGGCTCCGACCTGCGCGCCGCCGCCGACGCCCTCCTCGCCGGGGAACCGGCCCCGGCGGAGCAGGTGCCGAGCATGGGCTGCAACATCAAGTGGAAGCCGGGCCACGAGCCCGACTATTTCGGCTGACCCGCGCCCTCACCGGCGCTCTCTTCCCTGGAGGCCGGCGGCTCAGGCGGCCGGCCGCAACGGCAGCGGGACAACGTTCGCCGGCCGTCCGTCCACCAGGCGCAGGGTCCCGTCCGGCTCCTCCACCAGGGCCGTGCAGCTCTCCACCCAGTCGCCGTCGTTGGCATAGACCCCCTGGTCCTCCTCGCGCAGGCAGGCCTGGTGGATGTGCCCGCAGAACACCCCGTCGAAGCCGCGCTCCCGGGACAGGTGGAGGGCGGCATCCTCGAACCGCCGGATATAGACCTGGGCGCGCCCCAGCCGGGACTTGATATGGCCCGCCAGGGACCAGTAGGGCCACCCCAGGCGCCGCCGGATCCGGTTGGTCATGCGGTTGAGGGCGAGCAGCAGGGCGTACCCGGCATCGCCGGCGAGGGAGACCAGACGATTGCAGCAGACCGCGCTGTCCAGCTCGTCCCCGTGGGTCACCAGCATCCGGCGACCGTCCGCCGTGGTGTGAACGGCCTCCTGCGCCACCTCGATCCGGCCCAGCTCCGAGCCGGTGAGGTCGCGGAAGGCCTCGTCGTGGTTGCCCGGGATGAAGACGACGCGCACCCCGGCGTGAGCCTGCCGGAACAGGTGGCGCAGGACGGCGTTGTGGCTCTCCGGCCAGGCGGGGCCGCGGCGCTGCATGGCGTGGAGGTCGATGATGTCGCCGACCAGATAGATGGTCTCGCACTCCACTCCCACCAGGAACGTGAGGAGCTCCTCGGCCCGGGCATCGGGCGTGCCGAGATGGACATCGGAGAGGAAGAGGGTGCGGACGGATGACGGGGCGGAATGGTACATGCTCTCCTCCACATATCGGGGGAGAGCCGAGCATGGCGGTCGCGGATTGCCGTGACGTTTCGAAACCGTGACCATCTCGTGACGCCGGATCCGTGTCACGCCGGTGTCATGCGTGGGACATATCCGTGTAACCGAGACGGGGCATGGTCGGGACAGGTTCTCGCAGGAGAAGGCCCATGATCCTCGATCGCACCATGGAGCGCCGGGGCGGCGACGACCTCTTCGACGTCTCCGACCGTCCCTGACTCGCCCTACCCGTCGCCGGAGGGGGCGGCCGGACCGCCCTGTTCCAGCCGCTCCAGGTGGGCGCGCAGCCGTTCGGCGTATTCGTGGACGGCCCGGGGGGTACGACCGCCGTGGAGGCGCTGCAGGACCATCCGCAGGCGCCGGCCACCATCCTCCCGCGCCTCCCGGTCCGCCTCCGCCTCGGCGTGGCGGATGAGGGCCTCCACCTCCCGGAGTTCGCGGAGCTGTTCCAGCTCCGGGGGGACGAAGCCGGCATTCTTCAGCAGGCGGTAGCCGGCGCGTAGTTCCTCGGGCACCAGGCTGTCATCCTCCAGGGCCAGGGGCTCGCCCTGCCCCGGCAGGTCCTCGAAGTCGCCGCGCTCGGCCGCCTCGCGAATGCGCTGTTCGGCTAGTTCGTCCAGCAGGCTCACTTTCCCTCCTCGCTCCCTGAACAGGAGCGAACCTTTTTCGCCCGAATCATTCTAGCAGCGTGCGGCTACCCCTCTCCCACCCGCCGGCCTGATATGCTGACGGTATGGAAGAGCAGACCGACGACCTGGCCGCCCTGCTGGATCTGTTGCCGCCGGACCTGCGCGCGGCCGCGGCCGCCCTGGATCCCGAGCAGGTGGTGGAGTTCGTCCTGGACCGCGGCCGCCCGGCTACGGCCCGACTGGACCACGGCCGCGCCGAACTCGCCTCCGTGCCCCTGGAGCAGGCCGACCTGGACGCCGTGGCCAGCCGCGTGGGGGCCTTCAGCGCCGACAATCGCGCCGGGGTGGAGGGGACCCTCCACCGCATCGCCGCCATCCGCAACCGGCAGGGCCGCATCATCGGCCTGACCCTCCGCGTAGGGCGGGCCGCCCACGGCATCGTCGACCCCATCCACGATGTGGTCGCTGCCGGTGAGAGCCTGCTGCTCCTGGGCCGCCCCGGGGTGGGCAAGACCACGCTCCTGCGGGAGACGGCCCGCGTCCTGGCCGACGAGTGCGACCGCCGGGTGGTCATCATCGATACCGCCGGAGAGATCGCCGGCGACGGCGACATCCCCCACCCCGCCATCGGCAGCGCCCGACGCATGCCGGTGGCCGACCCGCGCCAGCAGGACCGGGTGATGATCGAGGCGGTGGAGAACCACATGCCGGAGGTCATCATCGTCGACGAGATCGGGACCGAGGCGGAGGCGCGGGCGGCCCGGACCATCGCCGAGCGCGGCGTCCAGCTGGTGGCCACCGCCCACGGCCACTCCCTGGAGAACCTGTTGCGCAATCCCGTCCTGGACGACCTGGTGGGCGGGGTGCAGACGGTCATCCTCGGCGACGACGAGGCCCGGGCCCGGGGCGGCCAGAAGACCGTCCAGGAGCGGCGCGGCCCGCCGGCCTTCACCGCCGTGGTGGAGATCGTCCAGCGCGGGGAGCTGCGCCTGCACCCCTCCACCGCCCGTTCGGTGGACCGCCTGCTGGCGGGCCGAGCCCCGCGCTGTGAGATGCGCACCGCCGCCGAATCCGGGGCCGGCGCGCCGCCACCGGCCGAAGAGACAGGCCTCCCGGAAGGTGCCGAATCCTCAGCGCCGGAAGTGGGCCCGCGGGGACGCACCCGCATCCTGTCCTACGGCGTCAGCCGCGATTCCGTCGACCGCGTCATCCGGACCGAGGGGCTACCGGCGGAGACGGTCCCCGACCCGGGCCGTACCGACCTGGTGCTGGCCCTGCGCAGCCGCGCCGCCGATCCCCGCCTCCAGCGCCTGGTGGACACCTCGGCGGTCCCCCTGGTGACCGTGAAGAAGAACTCCACCGCCCAGATCCGGCGCGCCCTCGCCGACGCCCTGAACCAGGTCCACGGCGTGGACGACGAGACCGTCAGCGCCGTGGTCCGGGAGGTGGAGGAGGCGGTGAACCGGGTGCGCCAGGAGGGCGAGGTGGTGCCGCTCTCCCCCGCCCAGGGGGCCGTCCGCCGGCTCCAGCACCGGATCGTGGTGCGCCACGGCCTGGTGGCGGAGAGCCAGGGCAGCGGCAACCAGCGCCACCTCGTAGTTCTTCCATCAACCCCGGATGCCGGCTAAAGGTTCCAAAATCAGACCCTCCGATCATAGTCTCCCTCTCGGTTACAACGGGAACCAACCATGGCCCGATGGGGATACGGTCTGCGAGCCAAGGCCATGCTGGCGCTGCTGGCCGCCTGCCTGCTGGCGCTGATCCCGGTGGGGTTTCTCGGCCTCCAGGGGATCCGGGCCCGAGTGGAGCGGGAGGTCGCCCTGGCGCGACGACTGGCCGAATCCACGCTCACGGGGACCTGGCTGCAGCAGCCCGATTCCGCGGCTGCCCGCGCCGCCTTCTTCCGGGAGGCCGAGCGCTACCGGGATTCCTTCCGCGACGGCAACTACTTCCTCATCCACGCCGACGGCCGCTACTTCCACAACGCCGCCGATACCGACTTCAGTGACGAGCCCGCTATCGCCTGCACCGCGACGAGCCGGACGATGCCTGGTTCTTCAACATCATGGCGGGCGAGCGGGACCTGGTGGTCAACGTCAATCCGGACGCCGAACTCGGCGTCACCCGCGTCTGGGTCAACGTCGTCGTCCGTCGGGCCGGCGAGGCGGTGGGGCTGGCCGGCACGGGGCTGGATCTGTCGCGCTTCCTGGAGGAGTTCGTCCGCGCCGACGAGGCCGGGGTGGACCCCCTGATCGTCGATGCCGACGGCGCCATCCAGGCCCACCCCGACCCGGACCGGATCGCCTACGGCTCCGCCGCCGGCCTGGAATCCGCCGGCCAGGAATCCGAGGGCTCGCTGGACGCCGCCCTGGAGGGCGATGCCGGGGCACTGACCGCGGCCATGGCACGGGCCGGGGCGGGGGCCATCCCGGTCATCACCGCCAACCTGGACGGCCGCCCCCAGCGACTCGCCGTCACCGCGGTCCCGGCGCTGGACTGGTACGTCATCAGCGCGGTGGACCTGGAGGCCGCCACGGTCCTGGAGGGGCCGTGGTTGCAGAGCGCGGCCCTCGCCGGGGGCGTCACGCTGCTGGTACTGATGGGTGGCTTCGCCTGGGGCGTGGATCGGCTCATCCTGCGCCCCCTGCGCTCCCTGCAATACTCCGCCACGGCCCTGGCCGAGGGGGACTACCGCGTGGCCCTCCCGGAGTCCCGCCGCGACGAGATCGGCGACCTCGGTCAGGCCTTCGGCTCCATGGCGGAGCAGGTCGCGGAACACACCAGCCGCCTCGAGGAGGGGGTACGCCAGCGGACCCGGGAGCTGGAGACGGCGAATCGGCGGATCCAGGACTCCATCAACTACGCGGCGCTGATCCAGCGGGCCCTGCTCCCCGATGGCCGGCTCACCGAGACCCTGGGGCCGGACCACTTCATCCTGTGGCACCCGCGGGACGGCGTCGGCGGCGACTTCTATCTCTTCCGCAGCGAGGCCGGCGGCGATCGCTTCCTGGTGGGCGCGGTGGACTGTGCCGGCCACGGCGTCCCCGGCGCATTGATGACCATGCTCGCCCGGACCGCCTTTGACGAGGCCATGACGACCCTGGGGATCGATTCCCCCGCCGCCCTGCTCCGGCGTGCGGACGAGACCCTGCGCGAGATGGTCCGGCAGTCGGCCATGCCGGAGAGCGTCGCCACCAATCTCGACGCCGGCCTGGTCTGCGTCGATCGCACGGCCGGCCGGCTCCGCTTCGCCGGCGCCCGCATCGCCCTCCACGCCAGCGATGGCGCCGAGGTCCAGGAACTCGCCCCCGCACGGCGCGCGCTGTGCGACCGGCGGCAGGGGGAATATACCGACCAGAGCCACCCCACGGACCCCCGCATGACCTACTACCTGGTCACCGACGGCTATCTCGACCAGGCCGGCGGTGACCACGGGTTCGGCTTCGGCAATACGCGCTTCCGGGAGCTGCTGCGCGACCATGCCCGCCGGCCCATGGCGGAGCAGGCGACCGCCCTGGAGGAGGCCCTGTCGAGCTATCGCGGCGACCACGAACAACGCGACGACATTACCGTCCTCGCCTTCCGCGTCACCTGACGCACCAACCGGAGTTCCGGGGATGCACGATATCGACCTCTTCGGCCTGCGCGACCATTTCCAGCGCCAGGACATCCTGCTGGCCTTCAATGGCCCCATCTCCCGCGGCCTCATCGAGGAGATAGGCAATGCGCTCAAAAACTATCTCCAGGCGGAGGATACCGCCCCCGCCGCCGTGAGCGACGTCTTTGGCACCTATGTGGAGATGACCCAGAACATCCGCCACTACGCCGCCCGGCAGGGCTACACCGATACCGAGAGCGCCGCGACCGTGGTGGTTGCCCGGGACCGGGAGGGCCACTACGTGGTCGTCGCCGGCAACCTGGTGGAGACGGCGGACGGCCGGGCCCTCGTCGACCGCATCGACGAACTGGCCGGCATGGACGCGGCCGCGCTGAAGGCCGCGTTCAAGACCCAGCTGCGGGCACCGCGAGAGGAAGGCGCCGATTCGGGGGCCGGCCTGGGACTCATCGATATCGCCCGCAAGTCCGCGCGACCGCTGTCGGCACGGCTGGAGGAGGCCCCGGGTGACCGGGCGTTCTTCAGCCTCCAGGCGGTCATCCAGCAACATCCCAAGACGTGAATGCGAACCCCATGACTGAACTGACACGCGAGAGCACCGCCTCCACACCGGAGATCGTCGCCGACGCCTCCCGTGGCCTCCTCGCCATGACGGGGGACTCCTACCCGGAGAATTCCTATGAATTCTTTGGCGAGATCGTCCGATGGGTGCAGGAGTACCTGGACCAGCGGGAGGATCCCCTGCGGCTGGAGCTGCGCCTGGCCTATCTCAACACCAGCTCGGTGCGGGCCATGCTGGACATCTTCGACCTCCTGGAGGAGGCCCACAACCGGAATCGCGAGGTCGTGGTGGAGTGGCTCTACGATGCCCGCAATGAACGGGTGGCGGAGCTGGCCGGGGAGTTCAAGGAGGACTGTACCTTCCCCTTCCGGATCCTGCCCGAGGAGCCCGTGGAGTGACACGCGGTCGCGACGAGGAGCAGCTCCTGGAGACCATCACCGAGCTGCTCGGGGATCCGGCCCATGATCACAACCCCCTGCGGGAGCCGCTGGCCCGTCTTCTGGAGCTCTCCACCGCTCAACGGGAGCGGCTGGAACGGCTGATCCGGATCTCCGACGGCTTCCACGAGATCGCCCGCGAGGAGAAGCGCGGCCTGGCCGAGGAGTGCGACACCCACCTCCGGCGACTGGAGCGGCTGGTCCGGATCTCCGATCGCTACCAGGAGAGCCTGCGGGAGCTCAGCGAGTCCCTGCGCGAGGCGGCCCTGCACGACCCCCTCACCGGCCTCGGCAACCGCCGCTACCTGGTTGAACGGCTCGAGGCGGAACTGGAGCGGTGCCGCCGTAACGGCGCGCCCCTGAGCCTCGGCGTGCTGGATGTCGACTACTTCAAGGCCGTGAATGACCGCCTGGGCCATGAGCGCGGCGATCGCCTCCTCTGCCATATCAGCGACCTCCTCGCCGACCAGTTGCGGGAGTACGACCTCTGCGGACGCTGGGGCGGCGAGGAATTCGTCCTCGTCCTGCCCGAGACCACGGCCGAAGAGGCGAAGGCGATCTGCGACCGGCTGCGGCGCACCATCCGTGACACACCCACGCCGGCGGACCTGGCGGTGGACCGGATCACCGTCAGCATCGGGATCAGCACGACGGAAGAGGATCCGGACGGGAGCTATTCCGCGGCCATCGACCGGGCCGACCGCCGGATGCTGGTGGCCAAGGAGGCCGGGCGTGATCGCGTGTGCGGACCATCCCTCTGAGGGGGTATGGCGTTCCGCCGATGTTGTGGTAGAGTACGCACCTGTCGACGGCGGCAGCCTCTCTGCCTCTCGACGGCGCCGTGGCGGAACCGGTAGACGCGCCTGACTCAAAATCAGGTCTCTTCTGAGGTGTGAGTTCGAGTCTCACCGGCGCCACCAGGCAAGACAGTCAGAAAGAAGCCCTGCGCGGGTGGTGAAATCGGTAGACACGCTAGCTTGAGGGGCTAGTGGGGGCAACCCCGTGCGAGTTCAAGTCTCGCCCCGCGCACCATTTTCCTCTCCTCCCCGTTCCATTTCCGCGAGTTCACGATGCTCCAGCATCTGCGCGCCTGGCACAGGCGGCGCCTGCTCCGTCGTCACGGCATCGAGCCCGGACTGTGGTCCGCGGCGCTGGATGATTTCCCCCTCGCCGGCGAACTCGCGCCCGCGGAACAGCAGCAACTGTGGGAGGTGGCCAGCCTCTTCCTCCACCGCAAGGCGGTGGAAGGGGGTGGTGGCCTGGAGGTCACTCCCGGGATGGCCGTCTCCGTGGCCATCCAGGCCGCCCTGCCCCTGCTCCACCTCGATCCCCACTACCTCGATGGCTGGCATGCCGTGATCCTCCACCCCGGGACCTTCGTCGCCCACCACGCAGAGGTGGACGAGGCCGGGGTGGAACATGTCGGAGAACGGGAACTGGCCGGCGAGGCGTGGGATCGAGGACCGCTGGTCCTGGCCTGGGAGGATGCCCGCCCCGACCATCCCCGGGCGGACGAGGGCAATGTGGTCATCCACGAGACGGCGCACAAGATCGACGCCGCCAACGGCGTCGCCAACGGCTTCCCGCCCCTGCGCCCCGACATGGACCCGCACCGCTGGACCGCCGCCTTCGAGGCGGCCTGGGCGGACCTGGAGGCGGCCGACGAGGCCGGCCACCCCGCCATGGACACCTACGCCCTCACCGACCCGGCGGAATTCTTCGCCGTCGCCTGCGAGTATTTCTTCGTCCTGCCCGCGGAGCTGAAGGCGGCCTATCCGGCCGTCTACGACCAGCTGTGCCGTTTCTTCGCCCAGGACCCGCTCAGCCGCCGGGCCCCCGAGCATCATCCCGGGCACCGGGCGGACCAAAGGCGATGAGGGTATCCCCGGCTCGAGGGTTAACCTCGGAATCGGGGGAGAAGAAGCGAACCTGCCGCCCCTCCCGGACCAGCGCTACCGGGAGCAGCCGGTCGCCCCCATCGGCCCGCCACTGGCGGTAGGGGTACTTCTCGGTCAGCTGGGTCCGGTGGAAGACGTAGCCGCGGTAGGTATCCGCCACCAGGTCGTCGTACCAGGCGTCCGCCTTGGGCGTTACCTGCCCGCGCATCCCCGGCGTATAGGGGACCGCCCCCTCGTCACTCTTCTGCGGCGCCGGGAGCTGGAAGACGCGATGCCGGCCGAACTCCCCGGCAAAGCGGGTGCAGACCAGGGCGTTGTAGGCGTCGTTGTCGGTGGCGGCCAGGAGGTAGCCCGCCTCGTTGAACTCCAGGGTGTGCTCGGCGTGCTCCGACAGGACCTCGCCGTGGAAGACCGGAATCTCGGCGTTGCGCACCGGCCGCAGGCGCGACCACGAGGGGTCGGCAATGAGCACCGGCACCCGCGCCTCGCGCAGCGCCTCGGCCAGGCCCACCGTCCAGGGTGAGGCGCCGACGATGAGCACCCCGTTGGTGCGCGAGACGGAGAGGCCCAGGTAGCGCGCCAGCCCGCTCAGGGTGAAGCCATGGAGGACCACGGTGGCCAGGATCAGGCCGAAGACCAGCGGCAGCAGCAGCTCGCCGCCGGCGTAGCCCTGCTCGGCCATGCGGGGGCCGAAGACGCCGGCCACGGCGGCAGCCACGATGCCGCGCGGCGCGATCCAGCCCACCAGGGTGCGCTCCTGCCAGCTCATGTCGGTGCCCAGGGTGGCCAGGAAGACGCTAGCCGGCCGCACCAGGAAGATCATGGCGGCCAGCAGGGCCAGCGTGGACCAGTCCAGCGCCATCAGGGTGGCCGGCTTGAGGTCGGCGGTCAGGAGGATGAAGACCGCCGAGACCAGGATGACTGCGATGTACTCCTTGAACCGACGCAGCTCGCTGATGCTCGCCAGCTTCCGGTTCCCCAGGACCAGGCCGAAGATGGTCACCGCCATGAGCCCCAGCTCCTCCATGTAGAGGTCCGCGGCGATGTAGACCGCGATGGCGCCGGCCAGAGCGATGGGCCCCTTGAGATACTCCGGCATGTGGCCGCGGCGCAGCCCTTCCGCCATGAGCCAGGCGCCGACGACGCCGAGGGCCACGGCCAGCCCCAGGCCCATGGCCAGGTGCAGGGCCATCTCCTGCCAGCCGCCGTTGCCGCCGCCGGTGTAGGTGAAGTATTCGAACAGGGCCACCGCCAGGATGGCCCCGATGGGATCGTTGATGATCCCCTCCCACTTGAGGAAGGAGGCCGGACGCTTGCGCAGGCGGGCATGGCGCAAGAGCGGCAGGATCACCGTGGGGCCGGTGACCACCCCGATGGCCCCGAAGACCATGGCCACCGGGAGGGACAGCCCCCCCAGATAGAAGGCGGCCGTGCTGCCGAAGGCGAACATGAACAGGACGTTGAGACTGACCAGGCGGCGAACGCCGGCGGCGGCCTGGCGCAGCTCGTGCCACTGCAGGGACAGTCCCCCCTCGAAGAGGATGATGGCGACCCCCAGCTTGATCAGCGGTTCCAGCAGCCCACCCAGGTCCTGCGAGGGCTCGATGACGCCGAAGACCGGTCCCACCAGGATCCCGGCGGTGGCCAGAAGGACGATGGCCGGGATCTGGGCCGCCCACGCCAGCCACTGCGCCGCCATCCCGAGGATGAGAACCAGCCCGAACAGTAGTGTGAGTTCGTGTCCCATGGGCCCCCCGCGCGAGCAAGCGCGACAATGTAACACCGAAGGGAGGCAGGACAAACAACGCCTTCCGCGCTCTCGCCCCCTGTGCGAACATGCGAAGCGTAGTCCACCCATGAGGAGTTTCACCGTGAACCGACTGACGATCCTGCTCCCCGCGGGCCTGATGGCCCTCGCCGGCTGTAACGGGGGCGGCAGCGAGCCCGACCTGGAAAGCGACGAGGCCCGACACTCCTACGCCGTGGGCTGGCAAGTGGGCCAGAACATCCAGCGCAGCGGCATGGAGCTGGATGGCAACGCCGTAGCCGCGGCCATCCGCGACGCCCTGGAGGGCCAGGACCCGGCCCTGGACCAAGAGGCCATGCAGGCCGCCATGCAGGCCGCCCAGCAGAAGCGCATGGACGAGCAGCGTCAGGAGGCCGAGTCCAACCGCGAGGCCGGCGGCGAGTATCTGGAGGAATTCAAGGCGGGGGACGGCGTCCAGGTCAGCGAGGATGGCGTCGCCTGGAAGGTGCTGGAGGCCGGTGATGGCGACAGTCCGGCGGCCGGCGATACCGTTCGCGTCCACTACCACGGCGAGACCGTCGACGGTGAGGTCTTCGACAGCTCCCGCGAGCGCGGCGAGCCGGTGACCTTCCCCACCGACTCCGTCATCAAGGGCTGGCAGCAGGTCCTGCCGAAGATGAAGGAAGGCGGCAAGTGGCAGGTGGTCATCCCGCCGGAGATGGCCTATGGCGAGCAGGGCGCCGGCCCGGCCATAGGCCCCGGCGAGACGCTGATCTTCGAGATCGAGCTCCTCGAGGCCGACGCCGAGTAGGACCACCTCGACCGCGGGACTTCCGGGTCCCGCGGGCGTTGCCCTCAGAGCATGGAGGAACCGGGATTCTCCCCGTCTCCGGCGTCGATCTTGTGGATGGCGCTCCGGTTTCCCCACTTCGACAGGTCATCCACCCGGACTCCAAGCCACCAGAGCGGGCCGAGATCATCCTCGCAATGGCCGGCGACCAGCTCTTCCCCGGACTCGAGCATCACCGAACGGGCGAAAGCGACGACATCCTCCCGCCGACGGAAGACGTGCCAGTAGACCACGTGGGTCTGGTCCGGATCCTTGTTGGGGACGGGACGCTCGGCCTCCAGATCCTTTTCCAGAGCGCCGATCTCCTCGGCATTGGCGAAATGTCCCATGCAGGCTCCTCCTCTCGTCGTGAGACCGATTGGCCTCCTTCCTGACTCTTGCACCCCCGCCTCCGCTTTTCAAGGCACTTTTGGCTCTGGTCGTGGTCACACGACGGGACCCGCTCCCGGTCTGCCCGGGCAGATCTGGACGGCCGTGCTAGCCTTCTCGGCTGGTAATACGATTTGGCCTCATTCGAACCAGGAGTTCCCCATCATGACCCGTATCCGCAACCTCGTTCTCTTCCTGGCAGCCCTGCTGATCACCGGCGTGACCACCCCGGTCGCAGCCGAGCCCGATGACGATGTCGACCGCAAGGTCGTCTTCCACGTCGATTTCGCTGACCCCGATCGTTTCAATCTCACGCTCATCAACGTGCGCAACATGGTCAAGCACTACAAGGAACAGCTGCTGGAGTACGACGTGCGCATGGTCTTCATCTCCCAGGCGGTGCGCTATGTCACCGACGAGGAGATGGCGGGCACCCCCTTCGAGACGCCGGAGGCCTTCGAGAGCCGGCGCGCCGAGTTCCGGGATCGGTTGCAGACCCTGGCCAACGTCCACGACGTGAAGCTGGAGCTCTGCGACATCACTCGCACCATCGGCAAACTGGAGGAGGAGGACCTCTACGCCAACGTGGACGTGGTCCCCTCCGGCGTGGTCCGCGTGGCCGAACTCCAGCGCGACGGTTTCCAGTACATCAAGGTCCAGTAAAGAGGCTGCCCAGCCGCCGCCACAGAAGGCTCTCCGGCATCGCCCGCCCGCGCAGGAGATAGGCCAGCACATTCCGGTTGTCCAGGATCCAGCGCTGGCGGGCGCGGATGCCGTGCCGGCCGGCAAAGAGGAGCCGGTCGCCGGCGACCAGGGCGGTTCCGAGGTCGGGCAGCAGCTCCTCGGAGCCGTCGGCCCGCTGCCGCAGCAGGGGCAGTGCCCACAGCCCCCTGCTGGCCTCCCGCGGGTCCCGCAGGAGGGTTCCCAGGGGGATCTCGCTCCCCTCCCCCAGCCAGCCGATGATCGCCGGTGCATCGTACTCGTCCAGACGGACGCCCCAGACCTCCGGCGCCTCCCCCTCGGGCAGCAGGCCCGCGATACGGCTCACCAGCAGGTTCGCCCAGTCCGCCTCCTGATGCCGGGCATGGCGCAGGAAATCGGTGAGCAGCGGCGTGGTCACCAGGCTGAGGATGCGGCTGGCCATGATGGTTCCGGGCTGCATGACCATGTCCAGCTCAGCGGCGGCGAAGAGGTCGTCGTTGCGGCGCTGGGTCTGGCGGGCGATAGTGAAGAGCCCGGGATTGAGCTCCCGGGCCGTCATGATGACCGAGAGATTGTCGGCGTCATCGTCGGTGGCCGCCACCACGCCCACGGCCGACTCGACCCCGGCGGCACGCAGGGCCACGGCATCGGTCCCGCGACCGTCCACGACCTCCGCCATCTCGTCCGGCGCCGGCTCCGGGTCAATGGCGCGATAGGGCTGGCCGTGGAACTCCAGGTACCGCGCCACGGCCCGGCCGAACCGGCCGTACCCGGCGATGACCCAGGTCCCCGCCGGTGGCAGGACGGGCTCGGCCAGTCGCCCCTCGTCGGTGGTCGCCAGCCACTCATAGAGCAGGTACATACCGGGGGAGCGCAGCGCCGTGGTGAAGCGGTCGGCGAAGGTCTCGAAGGGATTGATGACGTGGTCGGTACCGAAGGAGCGCATGTTCTCCTCGGTCTCCCCGCGCTCCGCCCGCCCCACCGTCATCAGCCCCGACCGCAGAACCCGGGCGCTGACGCAGACCGCCAGGTTGGCCCGATCGTCGTTGGTGACGGCCAGGACCCCCTGGCACTGGGGTGCCGAAAGGCCGGCCATCTCCAGGGCGCGGGGATCCGCCGCGTCCCCGGCCAGCCCCGGCACGTGGCGAGTGAGCAGATCCGTGGCCAGCTCGTCCCGGCGCTCGCCGTCAATATCCACCACGACGCTCTGCAGACCGCGTTCGTCCAGCCCGCGGACCAGGGCCGAGCCGGTGTCGCCATAACCGCAGACGACATAGAAGGGCTCGCCCAGACGGCGGACGTCCCGCCGGAAGGCCCCCTCCTGGACCAGCCGCCGCAGGGCGGGATCCTGCAGGTGCGCCAGGAGCGAACCGATGGTATAGAGCCAGGTGAAGACCGTGGCGTAGATGGAGACCGTCGCCCACAATCGCTGCGCCGGCGTGAAGGGGTACGGGATCTCGCCGAAGCCGATGGTCGAGCCCATGTAGCTGACGAAGTAGAAGGCGTGGAAGAAGTCCATGCGCCAGGGCTCGCCGGCATTGTTCTCCCCCGGTATGAGGACGAAGCCGAGGATGGTGACGGCGTAGACCGCCACCAGGGCCACCAGCGGCGTGCGCAGCCGCAGCAGCAGGATGGGCAGGACCCGGCGTACCATGGTCCTACCGCCGGACGGTAACGGTCTCGATGACCAGCAGGATCACCGACATGAGGTTGGCCAGCAGAGCCCCGCCGGCGATGGAGACCACGTGGGCCATCACGGTGGGCGTGGTTCCGGTCCCGGTAACATGCTCCGCCACCGCCCAGACCACCGCCGCGGCGATGAGCTGGAGGTCGGCCACCAGGCTGGTGGCCAGCATCACGGCGCCGATATGGGTGCGGTCGCCGAACTTGAGGATAGTGGCGATGAGGCTCACCACCAGGGCCGCGTAGAGCTCGTAGACACTATGATGGGCGGGGACGTCCACCTCCCCCCAGACGAAACCGAAGTTCACGGTAAGGGCGAAGACGATGAAGAAGGCGAAGGTAACCTTTTCCAGATTCATGGGGCGATTCTCCGGCGCTTTTGGGGCCACTGTAACCGCCGCCGTGCCCCGGCGGCCACTGCTGCTCGCCCTCCTCCTGGTGCCGCTGGTCGCCTGTGGACCGAACCAGCCGGCGGGCGATGCCCTGGAGGGGCGCTACTGGGACGTGGCGGCCGGCGAGTTCATCGACTTCCCGACTCTGGTGGACCGGCTGGCCGACCGCGAGCACATCCTGGTCGGGGAGCAGCACGACCACCCCGGCCACCATGCACTCCAGGGCCGGCTGGTGGAGGCGCTGGCCCGCCGGGGCCAGCGGCGCGCCCTGGTGGCCGAGATGTTCGATGCCGAGGACGAGGCGGCCCTGAAGGGGCTGCGCAACCAGCCACCCCGGGAGGTCGGGGCAGTGGCACAGGCGGTGGCCTGGAACGAGAGCGGCTGGCCCGACTTCTCCCTCTACGAGCCCCTCTTCGCCGCGGCCCTGGAGGCCGGCTGGCCGCTCTACGCCGGGAACCCGGACCGTGCGACCACCATGGATGTCCACCGCGACGGCTTCACCGCCCTGGGGGCTGACATCCGCACCCGGCTCGCCCTGGCGGACGAGCCACCGGGGGATGTCATGGAGGCGCTCCGCGGCGAGGTGCGGGAGGCCCACTGCGGCCACGGCACCACCAACCTCTTCCGGCGCCAGGCGCGGGTCCAGTTCCTGCGGGACGCCTGGATGGCCCGACGGCTGCAGGCGGCTGATACCGGTGGCGGGACGCTGCTCGTCGCCGGCACCGGCCACGTCCGCCCGGACCACGCAGTCCCCTTCCACCTGCGCCGTCAGGGCGCCGACGGTTCGGCGGTCAGCCTGCAGCTACGCCCCACCCCGGAGGCCGGGATGGGCGCTCGGGAGGCGGCGGCCGGCGGGCCGCCGGCGGATTTCATCGCCTTCACCGAGCGGCGCGGTCCCACGGACCCCTGTGCCGCCTACCGTGAGGCGCTGGAGGCGATGGGCGACCACGGACCGGCCGAGTAGGCCGTTCCTACCCGCCTCCCTCATCCGGCAGGACGCCATAGTACCGCAGCCCCTCGAGGATCCCGCGGGCGTGATGGCCGGCCGCCAGGTAGATCCCCTCGCGTCGGTCCGGCAGCCGCTCCAGGCCCGGGGCGTGGCTGCCTACAACGATGGCCAGGGTATCCCCCAGCAGCATCTCTTCGTCGTCCTCGGCGCCGCCGGCGACCAGTACCTGGTCCATGTCCAGCCCCCACTTGAAGGCGACCCAGCGCACCGCCTGCGCCTTGGAGGCGCGGATGGGCAGGATGTCGACGTAGCTGCCGTAGGCGGCGTTCACCGTGGCCGGGATCCCCTGCTGGCGCAGGTGTTTGCGAATGGTCTTGATGGCCGGGGCGCGTTCGGCATCCAGGAAGTAGCTCACCTTGAAGGGGTGCTGCTCCCGCCGGGGCTGGAGCTTGAGCCCGGGCAGCTTGCCCAGCGCCTCGCGCACCGCCTTCGGGTTCCAGCGGTAGTCGATGTGGCTGCGCCAGCTGCGGTCCGGGACGCAGCGACCACCCCGATGGGTGTAGTGGATCTCGGCGCCGGCGGCCGTGATGAGGATATCCGGCGTGGGGATCCCGTGCTCCGCCAGGACCTCTCGCGTGGACTTCAGCGTCCGGCCGGTAACCACGCCCAGGCCGGTATTCTCCCCCTGCTCGCGTAGCGCGGCCACCAGCTCGTCGGCGGCCTCGTCGTCCCCCAGCAGGGTATTGTCCAGCTCGGTGACGGCCAGCCGCTGGATGGTGGGCAGGCGGCTGCGGTTGGCCGGCGCCAGACTCGCCTGGGGGCCGGCGAAGCGCTGGAGCACCCGGTCCACGGCGCGGATGTACTTCTCGGCGTGGCCCGGCCAGGAGTAGTGGTCGTGGGCACCCCTCACTCCGTTCTGGGACCAGCGGCGCCACCGCCGACGATTGCCCAGCGCCTGGCGCAGCCCGTCGGCGATGGAGTCGATGTCGTACGGGTCGATGAGCGCCCCGTTGCGGCAGTTGGCGATGATGTCCCGCGGCCCGCCATCCCGGGTGGCCACGATGGGCAGTCCGCTGGCCGCGGCCTCGATGAGGGTCAGGCCGAAGGGCTCGGTGAGCGCCGGATTGACGAAGACGCCGCGGCTGCGCGCCGCCGTTCGATAGATGTGGGGGACGTCCGAGGCGCGGTGCTGCTTGGGATAGGCCACCTTGCCGTAGAGGTCGTAGCGGTCGATGGCCAGTAGCAGCTGGGTGAGGACGCTGCGCGAGCCCTTGTCCAGCTCCTCGATATCGTCCCGGGTGCCGGCGATGAGGACCAGGTTGGCCATCTCCTGCAGGTCCCTGTTTTCCCCGTAGGCCCTGACCAGGGCGATCATGTTCTTGCGCTCGTCGGCGCGGGACATGGCCAGGATTATCGGCTTGGCCGGCTCCCGCAGGAAGCGATTGAGGGTCCGGCGGATGGTCGGCTCGGGGTCGTCGGGCACCGGCGGGCAGAAGCGCGAGAGGTCGACCCCTGGGGGAATGACCTCCATGCGCCGGGGCTCGTAGTGGTCGTAAGCGGCGTACTGCTCGTCCACCTCCTGCCGGGTGGAGGCGATGACCAGGGAGGCGCGGTCCAGGGTCGCCTCCTCCGCCTCGATCCGGCGTCCCATGTTGTAGACCTCCTCCAGCCGGGACTCCTTGACCCCGCGCTGCAGCAGCCGGGCGCGCTTGTCCCGGCCCAGGGAGTGGCCGGTGTGGACCAGCGGCACGCCCAGCAGGTCGGCAAGCCGGCCGCCGACGAAGCCGGCGTCGGCGTAGTGGCTGTGGACGACGTCCGGCAGCCGCCCCACCTCGCGGATGTGCTGGAGCGCCCGGTCGGCGAACTGCCCCAGGTAGGGCCAGAGGGCCTCCTTGCGCAGGTAGCGCCGCGGACCGCAGGGCAGCCGGACGATCCGGGCCCCGTCGGAGAGCGGCTCTTCCGGCTCGGCGTAGTCGTCGTCCACCTTGGCGTCGACGACCTGGCGGGTAAGCAGGTCCACCCGGTCCACCCGTGGATGCTCGGCCAGAGCCCGGGCCAGCTCGACCACGTAGAGGGTCTGCCCGCCGGTATCGGCGTCCCGGCCGAGTTCGAGGTTTTGCCCCCGGATGAGGCCGTGGACACTAATGAGCTGGATGTAGAGCCCCCCCTCGTCTCCGGAGGCCTCCCGGTCTTCGCTAGTCATGGCAGCCACTGCTTGCGAAAGGGTTCGTAGAAATCGGGATCATCACTGACCGCCCCGCGCAGGCCGCAGACGGCGGAGGCCAGCTCCACGCCGCGCCGCAGCCGCATCCCGGCCTCCCAGCCGGCCAGCTCGCCCAGAAGGAAGACCGCTGCCAGGGCGTCGCCAGCCCCCACGGCATCCTCGAAGTGAGCCACCGGCGCGGCGACCGCCCGCTCCACCCCCGACTCGGTGAAGAGCTCGGCCCCTTCGCCGCCCCGGGTCACCAGCACCCCGGTGGCCCCGTGGCGCTGGCGCAGGGTCTCGGCGGCCGCGGCGTCATCGGCGCCGGTGAGTTCGGCCAGTTCGTCGCCGTTGAGCTTGATCCAGCGGGCCCCGTCCAGGAGCGCCGCCATACGGTGTCTCTCCCACCAGGGCGGGCGCAGGTTCACGTCGACGAAGATCCCGTCAGCCCGGGCCCGCAGGGCCTCCAGGGCCGCACGGGACCGGCCCTCCCGCGCAGCCAGGGTGCCGTGGTAGAGGAGCCCGGGATGGCCCACCGCGGCTACCGCCGCCTCGGCATTGATGGCATCCCAGGCGACTCCGGTGACAATCTCGTAGGTGGGCTCGCCGGCCGCGAGTTCAACCCGGACCCGGCCGGTGGGATGCTCGGTATCGCGCTGGAGGCCGGCGTCATCGAGATCCCAGCG
Source organism: Thiohalospira halophila DSM 15071 (assembly GCF_900112605.1). NCBI lineage: Bacteria > Pseudomonadati > Pseudomonadota > Gammaproteobacteria > Thiohalospirales > Thiohalospiraceae > Thiohalospira > Thiohalospira halophila. The sequence goes on along the minus strand of NZ_FOMJ01000001.1, from coordinate 377,837 downwards.
CGCCATGGCCTCGCGGATGCGCCGGCCGTAGTCGTCCTCCCCCATGCGGCTCACCAGCCGAGCCGGCTGGCCCAGCCCCCGCAGATGCCAGGCGACATTAAAGGGCGCGCCGCCGAGGACGGCGTGGTCGCCGAACTCGTCGAAGAGGACCTCGCCAAAGATGGTCGGGGCGGTGCGGACGTCTTCCATTCCCGTCTTTCCCTGCCGTTGCGAGGGTCTCGTTCCAGCATAGCCCAATCCCGGCCCGGAATGCCCGTGTTGTCTTGCCGTCCGCTCTGCGCGAGACTGAATCCGTTCCTTCCCCCATCGCCACCAGGAGCCGTCCATGTCCGAGGAGCGCCTCGCCTCCGCCTATCGTCTGCTCGAGGATTCCATCCTCTACTACCGGGGGCAGCCGGTGGGTACGCGCGCGGCCCTGGATCCCAAGGCGCCGGCGGCGGAGAACTACGAGGAGTGCTTCGTCCGGGACTTCGTCCCCTCCGCCCTGGTCTTCCTCCACGATGGCCGCACCGACATCGTGCGCAACTTCCTGGAGGTGGTGGAGAGCCTGCGCACCCGGGAGCGCAGCCGGGCGGGCCACGAGATCCAGCCCGGCGTGATGCCGGCGAGCTTCCGCATCGACACCGACGAGACCGGCGAGGAGCATCTGCTGGCCGACTTCGGCGAGCGCGCCATCGGCCGAGTGGCGCCGGTGGACTCCATGATGTGGTGGACCGTCCTGCTCTACATCTACACCCGCCACACCGGGGATTACCAGCTGGCCCGGCGCCCGGACTTCCAGAGCTCCATGCGTCAGATCCTGCACCTCTGCCTCAAGGATACCTTCGAGGTGAGCCCCGGGCTGCTGGTGCCGGACGGCTGCTCCATGATCGACCGCCGGCTGGGGATCTACGGCCACCCGCTGGAGATCCAGGCGCTCTTCTACGGCGTCCTGCGCAGCGTCCACGAGCTCATCGAACCCCGGGGCCCCGAGGACGAGGCGCTGCTGGAGTCGGCCACCACCCGGGAGCAGGCCCTGCGCAACTACGTCCGGCTGTTCTACTGGCTCGACCTGCGGCGGCTCAACGAGATCCACCGCTACTCCACCGAGGAGTTCGGCAGCGACAGCGTCAACATGCTCAACATCTACCCCGAGTCCATCCCGGACTGGGTGGTGGACTGGCTGCCGGAGGAGGCGGGCTACCTGGTGGGCAACACCGGCCCCTCGCGCATGGACTTCCGCTTCTTCGCCCTGGGCAACCTGCTCTCCATCCTCTTCGGTCTGGCCACCGACGAGCAGGCGGAGCGGACGGTGCGGCTGTTCGAGGCGCGCTGGGGAGACCTGGTGGGGGCGGTGCCGCTGAAGATCTGCTTCCCCGCCATGGAGGGGCTGGAGTGGCAGGTGCAGACCGGGTCGGACCCCAAGAACGTCGCCTGGTCCTACCAGAACGGCGGCAACTGGCCGGCCCTGCTGTGGGGCTTCGTGGCCGCCACCCTGCGCAGCGGTCGCGGCGACCTCGCCGAGCGCGCCTACCAGCAGGCAGCGGACAAGCTGGAATCGGACCACTGGGCGGAGTACTACGACGGCCGGGCCGGGCGGCTCATCGGCCGCCGCGCCAACTTCAACCAGGTCTGGACGGCCACCTCCCTCATCGTCTCCCACCAGTTCCTGGAGGGGAGCGAGCTCCTCTACCTCTTCCCGCGCTGAGGCCCTGGCTCTACCGGGTCGGTAGCCGGCGGGCGAACTCCTCGCCGACCATGGGGCGGGCGTGGAGGAAGCCCTGGTAGGCCTCGCAGCCGCGGTCGGCGACGAAGGCGTGCTCCGCCGCCGTCTCCACTCCCTCGGCGATGGCGTAGAGCTCCATGTTCCGCGCCATGTCGAGGATGCTTCCCACCAGCGCGGCGCTGCGCGGCTGTTCGTTCACGCCGCGGATGAAGGCGCGATCCACCTTCAGGGTGTCCAGGGGGAGCTGCCGGAGCTGGCTCAGGGAGGAGTAGCCGGTCCCGAAGTCATCCATGGCAAAGGTCACCCCCAGCTCCCGCAGGGCATGCATCTTGGCGATGGTGTCGCCCAGGTCGCGGACCACGGCGCCCTCCGTGATCTCCAGGGTCAGGGCCCGGGCCGGGACGCCGTGACGCTGCAGCGCCGCCTCCACCCGCTGGACGAAGTCGGCCAGGCGGAACTGGTGGGGGCTGACATTCACCGCAATGCCGTGATGGGGACAGGCGCAGCCGGCGTCCAGCCAGCCGCGCAGCTCTCCCAGGGCGAGGTCGAGGACCCGTTCTCCCAGGGGCAGGACCAGGCCGCTTTCCTCGGCCACCGGGATGAACTCCCCGGGGGAGATGGGATCCTCCCCCGGCGGCTGCCAGCGGACCAGGGCCTCGCCGCCGATGAGGCTGTCGTCGCGCAGGTCCACCTGGGGCTGGTAGTGGAGGAAGAGTTCCTCGGCCTCCAGGGCGTGGCGGAGCCGGCTCTCCAGGCAGTGGCGGCGATGCACGCGGTCGAGCATCCAGGGCTCGAAGTGGCGGACACCACCGCCCTCCCCCTTGGCCTGGTACATGGCGACATCGGCCCGGGTGAGCAGCGCCTCCGCCTCCTCTTCATCGTGGCCGGAGAAGCAGGTCACACCGACACTGGCCTCCACGAAGACGCCGTGGCCGGCCACGCGGTGTGTCCGCGCGATCCACTCATGGAGTTGCCGGGCCAGCTCGAGACTCTCTTCCCGGGCCGTCTCGAGGTCGCTCCACTCGCTCTCCGGGAGGATGACGAACTCGTCGGCGGCCTGTCGCGCCACCATGGCCCCTCGCCCTGCCCGGCGCTGGAGGCGGCGTGCGATGGTCCGGAGCAGGCGATCGCCGATGCCGTGGCCCAGGGAGTCATTCACATCCTTGAAACGGTCGAGATCGACGTAGAGCAGGCAGCGGGCGGAGCCGTTGCGACGAGTGGCATCCAGTCGCGCCTCCAGTCTCTGCCGCAGGAGCTGGCGATTGGGCAGACCGGTAACCGGATCGAAGTGGGCCTGGCGCTCGATCTCGGCATAGGCCGATTTCAGGTCGCGGATGTCGCGGGCGACGGTCGAGAGATGTCGCACGGAACCGGCATCATCCTGGTGGGCAATGATGATCTGGGAGACCGGGATCTCGCGCCCCTCCTGGTCCAGGAAGGCGCTCTCGCCCTGCCAGATCCCGCTCCGGCGGGCCGTTGGCAGGCCCTCGTCCCGCACCCGCTCCCAGGCCCAGTGCGGATGGGCATCCCGGATGCTGCGAGTCGCCTTGCCGGAGAGCTGACTCCATTCCCGGGCCGTGGCGTTGCGGTAGACCTCGTAACCCTGGGTATCGGTGATGCCGATATAGTCCGGGGTGTACTCCACGACCTCGGAGAGCAGATCGCGCTCGGCGCGGGCGGCGTCGAAGGCGCGGTCCCGCTCCATCTGGCTCAGGGCGAAGCCGACATCGCCCACCAGTTCCTGGAGCAGGCCCACGACCACGTCGTCGAAGAAGTCCGCCTCCCGGGCGTAGACGCTCAGGCTGAGCGGGCCGAATATCGTCCCGGAGATGGGGATGGGGAAGGCTGCTGCGGCATCCACCCCAGACTGGACCGCAAGGCGGCCCCAGGGGCCGAGATCCGGCTTGCTCTGGAAGTGGTTGACGATGACCGGCTCCCCGGTTCGCAGGGCCTGGCCGGTGGGGCTCTGCCCTTCCGGGCACTCGGCCTCCATACGGATGCGCAGTTCGGCCAGGTATTCCTGGAGCTCGCCTTGGACGGCGAGGCGCTCCACGGAGCCGTCCGCCTGGCCCTCCCCGATCCAGGCCACGCAGAGCCCCGCATGCTCCACCGCGACCCGGCAGAGCTCCCCCAGCAGCGCATGCGGGTCGTCGTTTCGATGCCCGCGGATCACGGCCTGGTTGATGGTGGAGAGCGCGTGATAGAGATTGCGCTGGCGCTCCAGGGCAGCGGCCGTGCGGCGACGTTCGGTCACATCGCGGATCTGCCAGAGGTGGCCGACAAAGCCGGCCTCCCCCTCCACGGGCAGGTGGTCGATCTCCAGTTCGGTCCCGTCGACCAGGCTCAGCGGTACCTCGCGTTCCATCGCCCGGCGCTCGATCAGGTCACGTGCCCAGTCCACCATGCCCTCGCCCTGCTCGCTCCGCCCGGCCACCCGGGCGACAACGTCGCAGCAGTGCATGCCTATCGGCTCATTGATCCCGGTCTGCCGCAGAAACTCCCGGCCGGCGGCGTTGACGAAGACCACGCGCGGCTCCGTGTCCTCCATGATCACGGCATCGGTCATGGCCGCCGTGAGCGCTTCCAGCCGGGAGACGGTGATGGCCAGCTGCTCCTCGGTGCATGCGTGGCGCTCCTCCTGCAGCAGCCCGGCGACAAGTTCGGCCGTCACCGTCAGCAGTCGGCGCTCGGAGTCGTACCAGTCTCGCGCCTCCTCGGTAGTCTCCGCGCAGAGGATCCCGCCGATGGCGCCCTCCTGGACCACCGGGGCGTCCATGAGCGCCCGGACGCCGGTCTCCGCGACATAGGGGGAAGAGAGCTCGGTCAGGAGGCTGGCATCCAGGGAGGAGGCGACGATGGAGCCGTCCCGTTGCAGGGCGTTCTCGTAGTGGGGGCAGTCGTCCCGGGCGAGGACATCGGGGCCGGGTTCGCCGGCATGGGTGGGCGCGGTCACCAGGCAGCGGCGGCAGAGGCCGCGGTCGCAGTGGAGCCACAGCGAGACCCGCGACACATCCAGGGCGCTACGCAACGTCCCGAGCACGGCATCCAGCCGCTCTTCGACGGAGCGCTCGCCGCGCAGCTCGGAGGCGATTCGCTCCAGCGCTTCATCCACGGCACCCGCTCGCGCTTCAGGACCCGATTCCACCACCATCGACACTCCAGGCCCGCTCATCCCGAGCGAGAACCAGCCAAGGGGGGTGATTGTGCCAAAACCGAACGCCGGGGACTACACAAAAGCGCGCCCCGGCAACCGTACCGGGGCCCGACTGGAGCCCCGAAAAGACGGAAGGATGGGACGAGGGCCGAAAAGGCCCTACGGGAGGGAAATATGGCGTCCCCAAGGGGATTTGAACCCCTGTCGCCGCCGTGAAAGGGCGGTGTCCTAGGCCTCTAGACGATGGGGACGAGGACGGGTCTTCGAGACTACCGCCGCCGGGAGAGCTGGGCCATGGCAGTTCCCGTCATCAGGAGCAGGAACCCCCACGGGACCAGCGCGATGAGCTTGACCAGCTCTTCTCCGGCGCCGGCTAGCATCCCCCCGAAACCAATGACCATCCCCACTACGATGAGGAGGATGCTCAACCAGACCAGAATGGTTCCAGCGAGGTGCATGCCCCGAACTACCTCGAGGGACCGGAGCCCCTTACAAACCGAGCCGGTCATGAAAACCGGCTCGGTCGAAAAATGGTGGAGCCAGGCGGGATCGAACCGCCGACCTCCTGCATGCCATGCAGGCGCTCTCCCAGCTGAGCTATGGCCCCGAATTGAAGTGCGCATTATAGCAGCGCTGCCGTCCCTGACAACCCCTCTTTTCAGTCGTTCGCCGCATCGATGTGGGCGATTGCGCGGTCCAACCGCGCGAGGGTGGCGTCCTGCCCAAGAAGCTCCAAGGTAGCATCGATGGGGGGGGATACGGTACCCCCCGAAACGGCTACGCGAACCGGCTGGGCTACCTTGCCCAGCTTGAGATCGTGGGCCTCGGCGACGGCGAGGATCTCGCCATGGATCGCCTCGGCCTCCCAGCTGCTCAGTCCGGCCAGCCGTTCCCGCAGATCGGCCAGCGCTGGACGGGTCTCGCCGGTCAGATTCTTGCGTGCCGCCTTCTCGTCGAATTCATCGAACTCCCGGTAGAAGAAGGTGCTCTTGTCGGCCATCTCCACCAGGCTCTTGCAGCGCTCCCGCTGGGCCTCGACCACGGCCATGAGGTCCGGCCCGCCGGCGGCCGGGTCGATGCCCCGCTCCCCCAGGTGGTGGGTGAGATGGTTCGCCACGTGGGCCGTCTCGCTGTGCATGATCCAGTGGTGGTTGAGCCAGACCAGCTTGTCCGGATTGAAGGCCGATGCGGCCTTGTGGACGGCATCGATATCGAAGAGCTGCGTCATCTCGTCCAGCGAGAAGACCTCCTGGTCGCCGTGGGACCAGCCCAGCCGGACCAGGTAATTCAAAAGCGCCTCCGGCAGATAGCCCTCCTCCCGGTACTGCATGACCGAGACCGCCCCGTGGCGCTTGGAGAGCCGCTTGCCGTCGGAGCCCAGGATCATGGGTACGTGGGCGTAGCGCGGCGGTTCCGCCCCCAGGGCGCGGAGGATGTTCACCTGCCGCGGGGTATTGTTGAGGTGGTCATCGCCGCGCACCACGTGGGTGATCCCCATGTCCAGGTCGTCGACCACCACCGTGAGGTTGTAGGTGGGGCTGCCGTCGGACCGGGCGATGATGAGGTCGTCCAGCTCCCGGTTGGCGAAGAGCGTCCTGCCGTGAACGGCATCGTCCACCAGGACCTCCCCCTCCAGCGGGTTGCGGAAGCGGACCACCGGATCGACGCCGTCGCGCGGTTCCGTGCGGTGGCGGCAGCGGCCATCGTAGCGAGGCTTCTCCCCACGGGCACGCTGCTCCTCGCGCATGGTCTCCAGCTCTTCCGGGGTGCAGTAGCAGTGGTAGGCGTGGCCGGAATCCAGCAGCCGCTGGATGACCTCCCGATAGCGCGGGAAGCGCTCGGTCTGGAAGAAGGGCCCCTCGTCGTAGTCCAGCCCCAGCCAGGCCATGCCCTCGAGGATTGCGTTCACCGACTCCCGCGTGGAGCGTTCCCGGTCGGTATCCTCCACCCGGAGGATGAAGCTGCCGCCGTGCTTGCGGGCGTAGAGCCAGGAGAAGAGCGCGGTGCGCGCCCCGCCGATGTGGAGATAACCGGTGGGGCTAGGGGCGAAGCGGGTGCGAATGGTCATGGCTTGGTTCCGGCGCTGTCGGGAATCCGCGGATTCTACCAAGCCGTGCCGCCGTGGAGCTACGGCCGGATCTCCTCCAGATCCAGGGCGTGATGATGCCGGGCATACTCGACCAGTGCCGACATCAGCTCGTGCTCCTCGTTGCCGTCCTCCGGCCAGGTGGCCGCCACCTCGTTCACCGGCCGGTCGAAGGCCTCGGCCATCATGCCGCCCACGTGCAGCCCCCCTTCCTTGTCGGTGCCCGGGAGGACGAGAAAGAAGTCTCCCTTCCGGTGGAAGATGGCATCACACTCGCGGAGCGCCCCCTCGAGCTCGGCATGGATGGCCTCGGTATCCCGGTCGAGGTGGAAGTAGAGCACGGTCAGCTGCCGCTGCTCCTCGAAGTAGCGCTGGATCTCGCCGATCTCGTGACGGATGAAGGCCGGGAGGTACTCAAAGGGGAAGATGTGCCCGGACATGGTTGCGACCCTCCTGTGATTATGGCCCGAGCCTACCAGAGGCCGGCGGGCGCGTTGAGGGTTTGACGACCGCGGGCCGCCTCCCTAGAATACGTCACTTCCCGAGCGGGCGGTTAGCTCAGGGGGAGAGCACTGCCTTCACACGGCAGGGGTCGCTGGTTCGATCCCAGCACCGCCCACCATATTACTCCGGCGCCGCCGGGGATCGAAGAAGGGCCCGGCCATTTCGGCGGGCCCTTCTTTTTTGTCTGCTTGCCGTACCTCTCAACGCCGGTTCCACTCCGCACCACCGGCCCGCGGACCGAATACCGTTTTCACCCCTTTCCCGCTGCGGTCAACGCCCGGCCTGCCCATTCAATTTTCCCTGGGCCTTGTCAATCAGCATTTCCTGCCCTACGCATTAACAGAGGTAAGGGGAATGGCCTTCTTGATTCAGGTTCCCTTACCGCCCGTTCGCGCAATTTTTCCATCACCGGTTTTTGAATTGCGGTGCAATTTGTATAATACTCGGCGCCGGAAACGAAGACCGCGTGCCCTTTGGGACGAATGGTGCGCGGTGAAGGTGAAACGAAAACGAGACGATCAGGAGAATATCCATGAGTGATTCCAGCCAGGCCCTGAAGACCATCGAAGAGGCTATCCAGCAGCTGCCGCTGGACGAGATCCGTGAGGCGACCCGCATGATCGAGCGCGAGGAGAAGCGGCGCGAGCGGGAGGCCCGCAAGGAGGCGCAGCAGGAGCTGAAGCAGGTGGCCCAGCGCTACGGCTTCGACCTCGAGACGCTGGTCGAGGGGGGGAGCACCAAGGGCGGCCGCCGCCAGGGCAAGGTCGCGCCCAAGTATCGCGATCCGCAGAGCGGCAAGACCTGGACCGGCCGTGGCCGCAAGCCCAAGTGGGTGGAGGCATGGCTCGCCGCCGGCCGGGATCTGGAAGAGACCCGCATCAAGGATTGAGCCCGGCGTGCCGCCGGTATTCCTACTGGATCCGGCGGCACTCCACGGCCTCGGCAGCGCAGAGCTCCGCCGGGGCCTTGTGGGCACCCGCCCGATTGCCGGCGTCGCCGGCTCCCTCCAGCAGGAACAGCAGGGCAGCAGCCTCGCGGGCCGCTGTCGCCTCTTCCCGGAACGGGATCTCCACCACCCGCCGCTCGGGCGTATTCCCGCCGAGGCTCAACAATCGGCACAGTCCGGTGTCGGTGAGCGTACATTCCCAGATCGGTACATCCATCCCCCTATTCTGCCGGCTTGATACCGTTCAGGACAGGGACGGGTCCATCTCCACCCGGTCACGCCCCCCCTGCTTGGCGCGGTAGAGGGCCTCGTCCGCCCGCTTGACCAGGGCCTCGACGGTCTCTCCGGTCGCCAGCTCCGCAACGCCGAGGCTCACACTGATCCGGCCCACTCCCTCGTACGACTCCTCGCCCACGGTTCCGCGAACCCGCTCGGCCAATCGCTCCGCCGCCTCGGCCTCGGTCTCGGGCAGGACCAGCAGGAATTCCTCACCGCCCCAGCGCCCGACCAGGTCGGTCTCCCGAACCGCCTCCAGGGTCCGCCGGATCACACCCTTCAGAACCCGGTCGCCGACGTCGTGCCCGTGCCGATCATTGACCTCCTTGAAGTGGTCCACATCGAGCATGGCGACGCTCATGGCGTGGTCGTGGCGGCGGCTCCGCTCCAGCTCCCGCTCCAGGTAGGATTCCGTGCCCTGACGATTATAGGCGCCGGTGAGACGGTCGAAGGTCGCCTGGTATTCCAGCTCGGCCTCCAGCCGCTTCTGTTCGCTGATATCCCGGAACAGGGAGATGTAGTGTTCGGTCACCTGACCCGAATCGTCCTCGACCCGGCTGATGGTCTCCCAGACCGGAAACACCTCGCCATTCGCCCGCCGATTCCAGACCTCCCCCTCCCAATGGCCCTTCTGTCGCAGGGTCTGGAAGATCCCGGCATAGAAGGCCGCGCCGTGGCGGCCCGATTTCAGGATGCGCGGCGTTCGACCGATGGCCTGTTCCGGACTGTAGCCGGTAATACGGGTAAAGGCGGGATTGACCCGTTCAATGATCTCGTTGGCGTCGGTGATCATGATGGCCTGGGAGGACTCGAATACCCGCGCCAGGAGGCGCTGGTCCGCCTCGAGGCGTTCATAATCCGAGATATCCTGAATAACCCAGATAAATCCCTCGGAAAGCGCCTGGGGATTGATGGCACGGCCGAAGAGCGCCGCGGTGAACTGACTCCCGTCCGCCCTTTTCAGCGTGACGCTGGTAACGAAATCACCGCCCCGGCGGAGCTCCGGATAGGCCTCCCTGCCCACCCGCTCATATTCTTCCGGATGGGCGTAGAGAGACTCGGTCGATAACCCCTGTAACGCGTTGGCCGAATAGCCGGAGAGCCGCTGAAAGGCCGGGTTGAAGCGCTCGATACGGCGCTCTCCATTAAGAAAGACGATGCCCACCGGGGAATTGTCCAGGATCGACTGGAGATAGTCGTGGGCCCGGGCCGCCTCCTCCTCGGTCCGCTTGCGGGCATCGATGTCCCGCCAGACGGTGTGGATCACCGGCCGCCCTCCCAGCACGATCCGGGTCAGCAGCACCTCCACCCAGACCAAATGGCCGTTGGCGCGAACATGCTGCCACTCGAAACGGTTGCTACCCCCGGCCAGGGCGATCCGGATCATCGCCTCCGCCTTTTCCCTGGAGGAACGGCCGTCCGGCTGGTAGACCGGCGAGAGGGAGTCCGGCTCGAGGCCGGTGAGCTCGTCCTTGTCGGCATAGCCGAGCAGCCTCACGGCGGCGGCATTGCAGTCGATGAAGCGGCCGCCGGCCAGGAGCAGGATCCCGTCCGCGCTCTGCTCGAACAGCAGCCGGTAGGGATCATCCTCGGGGACGGCCGCAAGCAGGGCCGTTACGCCCTTGCGCAGCTCGCCCTCCGGTCGGGGCTGCCGGTACTGCCGGAGGAACATGAACACGCCCAGGGCCAGGGTCCCCGCGGCGGCAAAGCCGGAGAACGGACGCAGGAAGAGCAGAGCGACAAAGGCCGCGCCGATCCCGCAGACAGCCAGATACTTTCGGACCCCGGTTACCCGTGCCACGCAGTACACCCCATCCCCTACATCCTTGTAAGGTATAACAGATATATCTGTTCAGGGGGCACGTGGGCGCAGTAGCTGGCCCGGAATGAACCGCTATCCCTCCAGTACCACGAAGGCGCTGACGTGGGTGCGCTCATCGGAGAGAGAGAGGTGGCTGCGCCGGATACGGCGCAGCTTCAGCCGCTGGCGGGCCACGCCGTGGAAGACCAGGCGCGGCTGTCCTCCAGGGTGGTGCTCCACGGCGATGTCGCAGGGCCCGATACCGCCGGTAAAGCCGGTCCCCAGGGCCTTCACGGCCGCCTCCTTGGCGGCGAAGCGCTTGGCCAGCAAACGGCCGGAGGGGTCCTGCTCACCGACGGCCTCGAACTCGGAGGGGTGAAGGATCCGTTCGGCGAAACGTCGCCCCCAGCGCTCGACCCCCTGCTCCAGCCGGGCGATCTCCACCAGGTCGGTGCCGACGCCGAAGATCACGGCCGGGCCGCGCGCATGAGGTGTTTCATCTCCGCCACCGCCGCTTCCAGGCCGGTGAAGATCGCCCGGGCGATGATGGCGTGGCCGATATTGAGCTCCCGGACCGGGTCCAGCGCGGCAATGGGCTCGATGTTGTGGTAGTTGAGACCGTGGCCGGCATGGACGGCGAGCCCGGCCGCGGCCCCCGCCTCCACGGCGCGCTCCACGCGCTGGAACTCGCGCCGGGCCGCCTCGGCATCCGGGGCGTCCGCCCATGCGCCGGTATGGATCTCCACGGCCGGGGCCCCGGCTGCGGCCGCCGCGGCCACCTGCTCCGGCTCCGGATCGATGAACAGCGACACCCGGATGCCGGCGGCGGCCAGCCGTCGGCAGGCGTCCGCCATCCGCTCCGGCTGCCCGGCGACATCCAGTCCGCCCTCGGTGGTGAGTTCCTGGCGACGTTCCGGAACCAGGCAGCAATCTGCGGGCCGAATCCGTTCGGCGATGGCAATCATCTCCTCGGTGACCGCCATCTCCAGGTTCATGCGCGTGGCCAGGGTGGAGGCGAGGATCTCCACGTCCCGCTCCTGGATGTGGCGCCGGTCCTCGCGCAGGTGAACGGTGATGCTGTCGGCCCCCGCCTGCTCCGCCGCGAAGGCGGCCTGCACCGGATCGGGGAAGCGCGTCCCCCGGGACTGGCGCAGGGTGGCCACGTGGTCGATATTCACGCCCAGGTGGATGTCGGTCTCCATTACTCCCCTTCTCCCGTTTGCGGTCGGCGACGAAAGAGTTCCCGGCTGGCCAGCGGGCGGTCCCCCAGATGCTCCGCGAGGAGCGCGCGCATGAGCGGCTTGAGGGCACGCAGATGGTCCGGGTCGTCGAGGTCGTCGGCGGCCAGCGCCAGCAGGGCCGCCCCGGGTACCCGCGGGCCACCGCTGGCGATGCGCCGCGGCCCCTGCCCCGGATGGTACCAGTACTCGGCCCCGGGCTGGACGTCGGCCCCGGTATCGGCCTCTACGGTGAGCGGCGGGGCGTAGCCCAGGTGGATCAGGAGCCGGTACTCGTACCGGCGCAGGACCGCCTCTCCCGGGGTCTCGGCCAGTCCGGCCAGGGCCGCCAGGTAGTCGTCGAAGAGCGCCTCGTGGGGGTCGTGGCGATGGGTGAGCCGGACGGTGAGTTCGTTGAGGTAGAGTCCCATGAGGCTCGCCTCCCCCGCCAGTCCGAGACCGCGCCCTGCCGCCTCCACCGTGCCCAGGGTGGCCAGGTCGCCCTGACCGGACCAGCTGGCCAGCAGGGGATGGAAGGGCTGCAACAGAGCGGCCCGCGGGCTGCGGCCGCGCCGCGCACCCCGGACCACGGCACCCAGGCGGCCCTGGTGGCGGCTGAAGAGTTCGACGATGAGGCTGGTGTTGCCCCAGGGGCGGCGGTGGAGGACGAAGACCGGCTCCAGCGCCGCCCGGTCAGTCATCGTCGCGGTAGCCGAGGCTCTTCAGGGCCCGCTCGTCGTCGGACCAGCCCTCGCGCACCTTCACCCACAGCTCCAGGTGGACCCGGTCGTCGAACAGGCGCTCCATGTCCTTGCGTGCCCGTTGGCCCACCTCCTTGAGCACGGTGCCGCCGCGGCCGATGACGATGCCCTTGTGGCTCTCCCGCTCCACCCAGATGGTGGCCGAGATGTTCAGCCGCTCTTCTTCCTCGCGGAATTCGTCGATGGCCACGGTGAGGACGTAGGGCAGCTCCTGCTCCAGCCGCCGGGTGAGCTTCTCCCGGATCAGCTCGGCGGCGAGGAAGCGCTCGGTGGCGTCGGTGAGCTGGTCGGTGGGGAAGAGCGGCGGCCCCTCCGGCAGCTGGGCCGCGATCTCCGCCTCCAGGGCGTCGACATTCTCGCCGCTCTCCGCGGAGATCGGGACCACGGCAGCGAATTCTCGGCGCGCTGTGAGATCCTGCATGAAGGGCAGGAGTCGGGGCTTGTCGCGGACCCGATCGACCTTGTTCACGGCGAGCACCACGGGGACCTCGGCGTGCTTGAGCGCCTCCAGCACCGCCTCGTCCTCCTCGGTAAGGCGCAGGGCCTCCACAACCCAGACCACCACGTCGACGTCGCGCACGGCATTGCGCGCCACCCGGTTCATGTAGCGGTTCACGGCCTTCTTGCCGCCGCTGTGCATGCCGGGGGTATCGACGTAGAGGAGCTGCGCCTCGTCGGTGCTCTTGACCCCGGTGAGGCGGTGGCGCGTGGTCTGGGCGCGCGAGGAGGTAATGGAGATCTTCTCCCCGATGAGGTGGTTCAGCAGCGTGGACTTGCCGGTGTTGGGCCGTCCCACCAGGGCGACGAAGCCGGTACGGAAGCTCTCTTCGCTCATCCCTCCAGCCTCTCCAGGGCCGCCTCGGCCGCCGCCTGCTCCGCCTTGCGCCGGCTGGCGCCGGTTCCGATGGCCGGCTCCGCCAGCGAGGCCGCGCGGCACGCGACCTCGAAGTTCTGTTCGTGGTGGCTGCCATTGGTCCGGACCACCTCGTAGCTCGGCCGTTCCTGGCCGCGGGCCTGGAGATATTCCTGCAGCCGGGTCTTGGGGTCCTTGAGGCGGGAAAGCGGTGGGAGTTCGTCCAGTTCCCCGTCGTAGAGGGCATGGATGACCTGGCTCGCCCGCTCCAGGCCTGCGTCGAGATAGATGGCGCCGATGATGGCCTCCACGGTGTCGGCAAGGATGGAATTGCGCCGCTGGCCGCCGCTCTTGCGCTCGCCGGACCCCAGGCGCAGGTAGTCCCCCAGGCCCAGTCCGTGGGCGAGGCGCGCCAGGGTGTCGCCCTTGACCAGCAGGGCACGCAAGCGCGAGAGCTCGCCCTCGTTGGCCTCGGGGAAGCGCTCGTAGAGCTCGCAGCTCATGACGAAGTTGAGTACCGAATCGCCCAGGAACTCCAGGCGCTCGTTGTTGGCGCTGCCACTGCTGCGATGGGTCAGGGCCCGCTCCAGTAGCGCCGTATCGGTGAATTCGTGGCCCAGCCGCCGGGCCAGGGTGGCGACGTCAGCGGCCATCTACTGGATCCCTCCCCCGATCCGCTCCAGGCGGATGGAGCCGTCCACGGAATCCCAGTTCATCCAGATGAGGAAGGCCCGTCCCACGACGTGATCGTCCGGCACGAACCCCCAGTAGCGGCTGTCCCGGCTGTTGTCCCGGTTGTCCCCCATGACGAAGTAGTGCCCCTCCGGCACCCGGGTCCGGACCTCGCGGTTATTGCCGATCTCCTCGAGCAGGATCTCGTGGTCCAGCCCCTCACCGTACTGCTCCCGGTAGACCCGGGCACCGGTCATGGAGCTGCCCGCCCCACCCTCGTCATAGCGACCCTGGTAGTCCATCTCCACGCGCTCGCCGTTGATGTAGAGGCGGCGCTCGCGATACTCGATGGTATCCCCGGGGACGCCGACCACCCGCTTGATGTAGTCCACGCTGGGGTCCTCGGGATAGCGGAAGACCATGACGTCCCCGCGCCCGGGGTCCCCGAAATCCGCGATCTCGGTATGCAGGACCGGCAGGCGCAGGCCGTAGGTATACTTGTTCACCAGGATGAAGTCGCCGGTGACCAGCGTCGGCATCATGGAGCCGGAGGGGATGCGGAAGGGCTCCACCACGAAGGAGCGCAGGACCAGCACCGCCAGGATCACCGGGAAGAAGGAGCGGGCGTACTCCACCACCGTGGACTGGCGCTGGATGCGCTGTACCGTCCCGGCATCGCTGCCGGCCCGGGCGGCCTCCTCGGCGCGCGCCCGGCGGGCCGGCCCCCACCAGGCGGCATCCATGGCCCAGATGGCACCGGTGACGGCGGTGGCCAGGACCAGCAGGGTCGGGAAATCGAGGCTCATGAGTCCTTGGAGCCTCCCGTGTCCAGCACGGCCAGGAAGGCCTCCTGGGGGATATCCACACTCCCGACGCTCTTCATCCGCTTCTTGCCTTCCTTCTGTTTCTCCAGGAGCTTGCGCTTGCGACTGACGTCCCCCCCGTAGCACTTGGCGGTGACGTTCTTGCGCATGGCCTTCACCGTGGTCCGGGCGATGATCTTGCTGCCGATGGCGGCCTGGATGGGGATCTCGAACATCTGCCGCGGGATGAGGTCCTTCATGCGCTCGGCCACCGCCCGGCCCCGGCTCTCCGCCTGGTCCCGATGGACGATGGTGGACAGGGCATCCACCCGCTCGTTGTTGATGAGGATGTCGGTCTTCACCAGGTCGGCGGCCTGGAAGCGGCGGAAGTCGTATTCGAAGGAGGCGTAGCCCTTGCTGGCCGACTTGAGCCGGTCGAAGAAGTCCAGGACCACCTCGTTGAGCGGCATCTCGTAGACCATCTGGACCTGGTTGCCCAGGTAGAGCATGTTCTTCTGCACCCCGCGTTTCTCCACGCAGAGGGTGATCACCGCGCCCACGTGCTCCTGGGGCACCAGGATGGTCGCCTCGATGATGGGTTCGCGGATCTCCAGGATCTGGTTCGCCGGCGGCAGGTCGGAGGGGTTGGAGATGTAGATGACCTCCTCCTCCAGGGTCTCCACCTCGAAGACCACCGTGGGTGCGGTGGTGATGAGGTCGATGTCGTACTCCCGCTCCAGCCGGGCCTGGATGATCTCCATGTGGAGCATGCCCAGGAAGCCGCAGCGGAAGCCGAAGCCCAGGGCGTCGGAGACCTCCGGCTCGTAGAAGAGCGCGGCGTCGTTGAGCCGCAGCTTGCCCAGGGCGTCGCGCAGCTCCTCGTACTGGTCGGTGGTCACCGGGAAGAGGCCGGCGAAGACCCGCGGCTTGACCTCCTGGAAGCCGGGGATGCGCTCCTCGGCGGGGCGCGAGGTATGGGTGATGGTATCGCCCACCGGGGCGCCGTCGATGTCCTTGATGCCGGCGATGACGAATCCGGCGTCGCCCGCCTCCAGGACCTCGGTATCCTTCATGCGCGGGGCGAAGATCCCGATGCGGTCGGCCTGGTGGCTGCGCCCGGTGGACATGACAGTGATCTTGTCGCCCTTGCGCAGCCGGCCCTCCTTGACCCGGACCAGGGAGACCACGCCGAGGTAGTTGTCGAACCAGGAGTCGACGATGAGCGCCTTGAGCGGCGCCTCGCGGTCACCGGCCGGCGGCGGGATGTCCCGCACCAGCCGCTCCATGAGTTCCTCCATGCCGATGCCGGTCTTGGCGGAGACCTGGGGGGCATCCGCCGCCTCGATCCCGATGACCTCCTCGATCTCTTGGGCCACCCGATCGGCATCCGCCGCCGGGAGGTCGATCTTGTTGAGCACCGGGATGACCTCCAGGTCGAGGTCGATGGCGGTGTAGCAGTTGGCGACGCTCTGCGCCTCCACGCCCTGGGAGGCATCCACCACCAGGAGCGCGCCCTCGCAGGCGTAGAGGGAACGGCTGACCTCGTAGGAGAAGTCCACGTGGCCGGGGGTATCGATGAAGTTCAGGCGGTAGGTCTCGCCGTCGGCGGCGGTGTAGTCCAGCGTGACGCTCTGCGCCTTGATGGTAATGCCGCGCTCGCGCTCCAGGTCCATGGAGTCCAGGACCTGCTCGCGCATCTCCCGCTCGGTGAGACCCTCGCAGAGCTGGATGATCCGATCCGAGAGGGTCGATTTCCCGTGGTCGATGTGGGCGATGATGGAGAAGTTGCGGATGTGCGACTGTGCGGTCATGGGACTACCGGATTGCGTCCGCCGGCCGGCGGAATGGAAACGATCATTCTAACCCAACGGCCGTCGCCAGATAATCCCGCACCCGGGCCGGCTCCACCCGGCCCTCGTCCACCACTGTCTCGCCGTGGACCACCACCGGCACGCGCACCCCGAACTGCTCCATGAGCGCGGCGTCGGTATCCACGTCCACCTTGCGAAAGGTCAGGCCGGCCGCCGCGGCGTGGCCGGCTATCTCCGCCTCCACGGCCTCGCAGAGGTGGCAGCCGTTGCGGCTGTAGAAGAGGAGTTCGCTCATTCCGCCTCGGGTACCTCCAGGGCCATGAAGCGCGGCCCCTGCCCGCGGTGGACCAGCACCGGCACCTGCCGGCCGGCCTCCAGTCCCGTGACCACCTCGTGGAAATGGTCCACGCCCCGGATCCGCTCGCCGGCGATCATGGAGATGACATCGCCGCGGCGCAGACCGATGCGGGCGGCCGGGCCGCGTTCGACATCGGCGATGACCACACCGCCCTCGATCTCCAGCCGTTGGCGCAGCTGCCCCGGGACCGGTTCCACCCGCAGACCCAGGCGGTCGGCCCCCTTGGAGGCCGAATCCGGCTTGCCCGACCCGCCCCCGTGGGCGCGCGCCATCTCCTTCTCCTCGGGGAGTTCGCCCAGGGTCACCTCGATCTCCCGCTCCTCGCCATTGCGCAGCACGGTGAGCGTCGCCTCCTCATCGGGTGCGGACCGACCCACCAGGGGCGGCAGGGAGCCGGACTCGGGCAGCGGCTCGCCGTTGAACTCGGTGATCACATCCCCCGGCTTCAGGCCCGCCTCGGCGGCGGGCCCCTCCGGGACCACCTGGGCGACCAGGGCGCCCGCGGCCTGCTCCATGCCAAAGGATTCCGCGAGTTCGCGATCCACATCCTGGACCAGGACCCCGAGCCAGCCGCGGGTCACCCGCCCGTCCTCGCGCAGGTCCCGGACCACCTCCATGGCGACGTCGGCCGGGATGGCGAAGGAGACCCCCTGGTAGCCGCCGGTGCGGCTGTAGATCTGGGAGTTTATCCCGATGACCTCGCCGTCCAGGTTGAAGAGCGGCCCACCGGAGTTACCGGGGTTGATGGCCACGTCGGTCTGGATGAAGGGGACGTAGGCGTCGTTGGGGAGGCTGCGTCCCAGGGCGCTCACCACGCCCACGGAGACCGAGTGCTCGAAGCCGAAGGGGGTGCCGATGGCCATCACCCACTCGCCGACCTCCACCGTGCCGCTGTCGTCCATCTCCACGGTGGGCAGCCCCTCGGCGTCCACCTTGAGCAGGGCGATATCACTGCGCGGGTCGGAGCCCACCACCTCGGCCTCGTACTCGCTGCGGTCACTCATGCGGACGCGGATGCTCTCCGCCTCCGCGATCACGTGGTGGTTGGTGAGGACGTAGCCGTCGGCGCTGATGATGAAGCCGGAGCCCAGCGAGGTGGTCTCGAACTCCCGCCGCGGCGCCCCGTTCTCGCCGAAGAAGCGGCGGAAGAGGTCGTCCCAGGGGCCGCCCTCGGGGAGTTCCATCCCCGGCGGCATGCCGGGGATGCCGCCCTCGACCTTCTGCGTGGTGGAGATGTTCACCACGGCGTCCTTCTGCTCCTTTACCAGCTCGGTAAAGTCCGGGAGGCCGGAGCGGGCGGCGGCAGTGCCCACCAGGAAGAGGGTGACCAGCGCCAGGGCCGCCACCCGGAGGATCCGTGCGTTCATCGACATGGCATCAGCCCCGATTCATGGAATGGAATTGGACCGGCGCCTCCCCGGCGGGCAGGCGCCGCAGGACCACCGGCATCAGACGCTGGTCGCGCGCGAGGCGCTGGCCGTGGCGTCGCAGCCACAACAGGCCGGCGGTGAGCCCGGCGAGGCCACCGACGATGGAGCCGACCTCGCCCCCCAGGCTCTCGCCGGCCAGTCCACCGGCGGCCAGCGCGGCCAGCGGAGCGAGGTAGACCGCCGCCGAGCCGCTCACCAGGGCCGCCTCGGCGATACCCAGGACCACGCGGTCCCCCGGCTGGGCCCCGGTAGTGTCCTCCAGCTCCAGCTGGACCGGACGGCGACCGAGATAGCGGCTGAGCACCTCGGTACCACACCCGTGGCGGGCCGAGCACTGCCCACAGGTGGACTGGCGCTCCACCTCTACCCGGATGCGCTGGTCCTCGCGGCCCACCACTCGCGCCTGCTCCTCGATCATGGATCCTCCCGGCGCTGCATGCCCCTGGCGATGCGCTCCACGGCGGCGCGCGGCACCTCGCCGACCACGGTGATACGGGTATCCCCCACGCCACGGCCATAGGCATTCACGGCGCCCCGGCTGGAGTGGCCACGCAACGGCGCTGACACGGCGCCAGCCGGCTCCATGAAGACGGAAACCGAGGCCAGACCATCGGAAAAGACCAGCTGCTCCACCGGCGTCCCCGCCTCCCCGGCCCGGTGGCGCCGATAGTCCTCGCGCTCGAAACCCGGCGGCAGGGAGGTGGCCTCCCAGCGCGGCTCACCGGGGAAGGAGGGAGCCCCCTCCCGGCCGTGCTGGTACCACATGAACTCTTCCCCCTCGATTCCCGGCTCCAGCGCAGTGGGGTCGATCCGGTCGCGGAACTCGATGGAGGTGAACATCAACCGCTCCACCACCTCGCCGTCGCCGTCCACCAGTTCGGACTGCAGGAGCATCCCGGTGGCGTCATCGAGATGGAAGCGGTAGCCGTAACGGAAGTCATCCCGCGGCTCCAGGCGCACCTCCTGGGTGGTGCGTCCGGCTATCCGCCCCTGCTCCCCCAGTTCGAAGGCGTAGTGGCGATCCAGCTGGGCATCGCGATGGGGCATGACCGGGGGGAAGGTGCGCCCGGGAGCGCGGCGCTCCAGTACGAAGGAGGTCCGGTCGGGCAGGATGCAGGTAACCTGGTCATCGTTGCGGATGACCTCCCGCTGGACGCCGTCCAGGGCCACCAGTCGCTCCCGCTCCCCGGTACTGTCGGTATCGTGGAGGATCCGCATGGCGCGCAGGCGGTCACCGTGCTGGTAGACGAAGACCCCCTCGTAGCGGAGTTCGTGCAGGGCATCCGACATCCGTTCCAGCCAGAGGCCAGCGCCCTCCTCGGCCACCGCCGGACCAGCACCTGCAAGCAACAGCGCGGCCAGCAGGCCGCGCCCCGCCCGGGAAAAGTACTCAGCGCCCCTCATGGACCGCCCGGACCTCACCACCGCCCACGACGCGGGTATAGGGGAGCATGCCGTGCATGCTGCTGGAGCCCGCGAATTCGCTGTGATTGACCAGGTAGCGCTCCAGGCTCGCGCCGGCCCTCTCCCGGGTGGCCTCCGCGGTGGTCTCTGCCGTCGAGCCACTGGCGACCCGGGAGAAGCCCGGGTCCGCCACACCGGACCCCGCGCCGGTGCCGACCTCGGCGGAAAGCGGCGGTTCGCCGCCGGGATTCGCCGGCCCCGGCCCCTGCCAGAAGCCCAGGAAGACCGCTACCGTCACCGAAGCGGCCACCGCCAGGCCGGCGGCCTGGCGCCCCACGTGACTCCAGTCGGGCCGCCGGCGCGGGCGCAGTGGTGTCGGTTCGGCCTCCAGCTGCTGCCGGATCCGGGCAGCCAGTTCCGTCTCCGGATGCTCCGGGAGATTGTGATGCATGGCATCCCGGATGAGGTGGTAGCGCTCCCAGCGCCCCGCCATCTCCTCGTCAGCCAGGAGCGCGTCCACCGCTGAACCCCCCTCGCGCGAGGTGACCTCGTCATCCACCAGCGCCGAAATCGCTTCGCCCTTGTCCTGTATCATGCGGTTACCTTCCCGGTCGCGCTCGACGACCCTCTCTCTACCCGTCATCTTCTACGACAACAAAGGTTTCAGTCGGTTCTCGATGGCCTCCCGCGCCCGGAAGATCCGGGAACGGACGGTTCCGATGGGGCAATCCATGGCCGCGGCTATCTCCTCGTAGCTCATCCCCTCCAGTTCACGCAGGGTGATGGCGGTCCGCAGGTCCTCCGGCAGCGCCTCGATGGCATCAAAGACGGTCTGCTCGATCTCGTCGCGCAGGGCCATGCGTTCCGGCGTCCCGCTGTCGCTGAAGGAGCCGTAGCCGGCGATCTGCTCGGCGTCGTCCACGTCCACATCGCTGCCCGGCGGACGCCGCCCCTGGGCCACCAGGTGGTTCTTGGCGGTATTGATGGCGATGCGGTAGAGCCAGGTGTAGAAGGCGCTGTCGCCCCGGAAGCGGTCCAGGGCGCGATAGGCCTTGATGAAGGCGTCCTGGGTAACATCCAGGACCTCGGCGTGGTCATCCACATAGCGGCCCACGAGCTTGGTGATCTTGTGCTGGTACTTGCGCACCAGGGCGTCGAAGGCCGCCGTGTCTCCGTTGCGGGCGCGCTCCACCAGCTCGGCATCGCTCCGGGCCTCAGACATGGCCCGGCCCTCCCCGGCGCGCTCCACGGGCGGCGCAGGACAAGCGGGCGATGATATTCGCGTCGGACACGGCCATTCGGCTACTCTGGGACCCCTGGTGGGCACGGAATTCCGAAATGCCCATCATAGCGCAGCCGCGGCAGAGGGGTCATCCGCCAACATGCAGAGCCCGCAGTCCAGTTACGACGTCCTGATCATCGGCAGCGGGGCCGCCGGGCTCACAACCGCCCTGCGTCTGCCGACCGAACTCCGGGTGGGCGTACTCGCCAAGGCCGACCTGGCGGAGGGCAGCACCCTCTGGGCCCAGGGGGGCATCGCCGCCGTCCTGGCGGAGGACGACTCGGCCGAGCAGCACATCGAGGACACCCTCACCGCCGGGGCCGGCCTGTGCAATCCCGCCACGGTGCAACGCGTGGTGGAACACGGCCCCGAGGCGGTGCGCTGGCTCATCGACCAGGGGGTTCCCTTTACCACCGTAGGCGACGACGGCAACACCTACCACCTCACCCGCGAGGGTGGGCACAGCCGCCGGCGGATCCTCCACGCCGCCGATGCCACCGGCCGGGCCATCGAGACCACCCTGGAAGACCGCGTCCGCGCGGCGCCGAACATCGAGATCCACGAGCATGCCATGGCGGTGGACCTCATCACCCACCACCGTTGCGGCGGCGAACCCGGTGTCCGGGGCGCCTACGTGCTCGGTGCCGACGGCGAGGTCCGGCCCATGGCCGCGCGAAGCGTGGTCCTGGCCACCGGCGGCGCCAGCAAGACCTACCTCTACACCACCAACCCGGATCTCAGTTCCGGGGACGGCATCGCCATGGCCTGGCGCGCCGGCTGCCGGGTGGCCAACATGGAATTCAACCAGTTCCACCCCACCTGCCTCTTCCACCGCGAGGCGCGCAACTTCCTCATCTCCGAGGCGGTGCGCGGCGAAGGGGGCCGGCTGCTGCTTCCCGACGGCACCCCCTTCATGCACCGCTTCGACGAGCGCGGCGAGCTGGCCCCCCGGGACATCGTCGCCCGGGCCATCGACCACGAGATGAAGCGGCTGGGTGTGGACTACGTCCTGCTGGATATCAGCCACAAGCCGGCGGAATTCATCACCGAGCACTTCCCCACCATCCACCAGCGCTGCCTGGAATTCGGCTTCGACATGACCCGGGAGCCGCTGCCGGTGGTTCCCGCCGCCCATTACACCTGCGGCGGGGTCATGGTGGACCTGGCCGGACGGACCGATCTCCCCGGTCTCTATGCCGCCGGCGAGGTCACCTGCTCCGGGCTGCACGGCGCCAACCGCATGGCCAGCAACTCCCTGCTGGAGTGCATCGTCTTTGGCCGGGCCGCAGCCGACGATATCGTCCGGCGGCTGGGACAGCTACCAGAACCGCCGGCCCTGCCCCCCTGGGACGAGTCCCGGGTCACCGACTCCGACGAGGAGATCGTGGTCACCCATAATTGGGATGAGCTGCGCCGGTTTATGTGGGACTACGTGGGCATTGTCCGGACCGACAAACGGCTCCAGCGGGCCCGCCACCGGGCCGATCTCCTGCGCTCGGAGATCCAGGAGTACTACGGCCACTTCCGGGTGAACGGCAACCTGCTGGAGCTGCGGAACCTGGCCACCGTGGCCGATCTCATCATTGCCAGCGCCATGGCTCGCCGGGAGAGCCGCGGTCTCCACTTCACCCGGGACCACCCCGAGCCGCGCGCCGAGGGCACGCCCGGGGAAACCATTCTCATCCCCGACCGCGCCCTCGCCGTGGAGGGTCGCGTGACTCTGGGGGTCGATCCCGACGACTGAGGCTCAGGGGTTCAGCAGCCGCAGGCGCAACCGCCGATGGGCCGGGGCCGGTGTGGCATCGGCGGCGAGGACCAGGCCTCGATGGCGGTACCCGCGCCGAGCCTCCGGCAACCGCAGCGGCAGAACGACCAGCGCCGGGGTCACCAGCCCGCCCGGCTCCTGCACCGCCGTCCACCAGCGCCCCGTTCGGGTGCGCACCCGCAGACCGTCGACCGTCCAGGCCAGGGCGGTGATGGCCTGCGGGTGGCTGCGGCCCGCGTGCAGGCGCCATTCGCGGCGGAGGGAGAGGATCAGACCGACGGCGATGGCCACCCGCACGAGGGGGAGCAGGGTCAGTGCCGTGAGCGCTGCGATGGCGAGCCCGTAGAGGCCGGCCAGGGCGAGCGCGAGCCGGCGGCTGGGACCGATCTCAAGGACGAGCGGCGGTGCGTATCCGGGCGACGACATCGGCGGTGGTCCCGTCCATGGGTTCACTGGCCCCGAGCAGGAGTTCGGCCAGTTCGGCATCGGGCCGCGCCAGCAGGCCCTCGAAGGCGGCCTTCTCGGCCGCATCCAGGCCCTCGATCTCGGCCTCCGCGAAGGCCTGCAGGAGCAGATCCAGCTCCCGCATGCCCCGCCGGCACTGCCACAGGAGTCGGGCCCGTTCCGGCGCCTCCATTCAGAGGTTCTCCTTCACCATGCGCTGCTTGATGTGGCCGATGGCGGCCGTGGGGTTCAGTCCCTTGGGGCAGACCTCCACGCAGTTCATGATGGTGTGGCACCGGAAGAGCCGATAGGGTCCGTCCAGCGCGGCAAGACGCTGCTCCGCCGCCTGGTCACGGCTGTCATTGATAAAGCGCCAGGCCTGGAGCAGCGCCGCCGGCCCGCGGAAGGATTCGGGGTTCCACCAGAAGGAGGGACAGGCGGTGGAGCAGGCACCGCACAGGATGCACTCGTAGAGGCCGTCCAGTTCCGCCCGCTCCTCGGGGGACTGGCGGTATTCCACCTCCGGTTCCGGGTTGTGGACGGTGAGCCAGGGCTCCACGGCGCGGTACTGGGCGTAGAAGGGCTCCATGTCCACCACGAGATCCCGGATCACCGGCATCCCCGGCAGGGGTCGGACGGTCACCGGCTCGCGCAGGTCGGCCACCGGGGTGATGCAGGCGAGGCCGTTGGTGCCGTTGATATTCACGGCGTCGGAGCCGCAGACGCCCTCGCCGCAGGAGTGGCGGAAGGTGAAGGTCGGGTCCTGCTCCTTGTAGCGCAGCAGGGCGTCCCGGAGCATCATCCCGGGCTCCGTGGGCACCTCCACGGTCTCGGTGCGCGGCTTCGAGTCCCGTTCCGGGTCGTAGCGGTAGAGTGTAAGACGCATCGTCATTGCCTCCGGGTCGCCGGCCGGGCGATCTCCATCTGGGGCGGTGATGGCGAGGCTGGGGGCTCAGGGACGCCGTGAATACCTCCCTGTAGGCTTGCGCGCGGCATCCATGCCGCGCGACACCCTGAGCCCCCAGCCTCACCATCACCGCCTTGGCCTTTTCCGTTTCCGCTGAGCCTCTGGTCATGACGCACCTGCCTAGTAGACGCGCGCCCGGGGCGGGAAGCTCTCCACCGACAGCGGCCGCGTCCGCACCGGCTTGTAGTCCAGCGCCTCCCCCTCCAGGGAAAAGAGGCTGTGGCGCAGCCAGTGCTCATCGTCCCGTTCGGGGTGATCGGTGCGGCTGTGGGCGCCCCGGCTCTCGGTGCGGCCGGCGGCGGAGACCACCGTGGCCAGGGCGACATCCATGAGGTTCTCCAGCTCCAGGGCCTCGATCCGGGCGGTATTGAAGACCGAGCCGGTGTCGCCGATAACGGCATCCTCCAGCCGCCGACGCAGCTCGCGGACGGCGACCACCCCCTCGTCCAGGACGTCCTGGTTGCGGAAGACGCCACAGTGGCGCTCCATGACCGTCTGCAGCTCGGCGCGCAGGGCGGGCACGCTCTCCCCCTCGCCGGTCCGATCCCAGCGCTGCAGCCGCGCCAGGGCCTGCTCCACCTCGGACTCTTCCAGCGGGCGGTGGTAGCGGTTCTCCTGCAGGTATTCACGGATGTGGTTGGCCGCCGCCCGGCCGAAGACGACGATGTCCAGCAGGGAGTTGCCGCCCAGGCGGTTGGCGCCGTGGACGGAGACGCAGGCGCACTCGCCGGCGGCATAGAGGCCGGGGATGGCCTCCTCGCCCCCCTCGCCCACCGGGACCACCACCTGGCCGTAGCGGTCGGTGGGGATGCCGCCCATGGTGTAGTGGGCGGTGGGAAAGACGGGGATGGGTTCGAAGGCCGGGTCGATGCCCAGGAAGGTCTGGCAGGTGCTGCGAATGCCCGGCAACCGCTCGGCCACCGTCGCCTCGCCCAGGTGGTCGATGCGCAGGTGGACGTGGTCACCGGCACGGCCGCAGCCGCGGCCCTCGCGCACCTCGGTGGCGGTGGCGCGGGAGACCACGTCGCGGCTGGCCAGGTCCCTGGCATGCGGGGCGTAGCGCTCCATGAAGCGCTCGCCCTCACGGTTTACCAGGTAACCGCCCTCGCCGCGCGCCCCCTCGGTGATGAGCATGCCGCGGCCGGCGATCCCGGTGGGGTGGAACTGGAAGAACTCCATGTCCTCCAGCGGGATCCCGGCGCGCAGGGCCATGGCCAGGCCGTCACCGGTGTTGATGTGGGCGTTGGTGTTGGTGCGGAAGATCTGGCCCGCCCCACCGGTGGCCAGCAGGGTGGTCTTGGCCTCGATGACCACCGGCTCGCCGGTCTCGATCTCCAGGGCCAGGGCGCCGACGATGACCCCCTCGGCATCCCGCAGGAGGTCCACGGCGAAGTATTCGTCGAAGAAGTGGGTCTTGGCCCGGAGGTTCTGCTGGTAGAGGGTGTGGAGGATGGCGTGGCCGGTGCGATCCGCTGCCGCGCAGGTCCGCGCCGCCTGCGCCCCGCCGAAGTCCTGGCTCTGGCCGCCGAAGGCGCGCTGGTAGATCCGGCCGTCGTCCAGCCGCGAGAAGGGGACGCCGGCATGCTCCAGCTCCACCACCAGGTGGGAGGCGGCGCGGCACATGTACTCGATGGCGTCCTGGTCGCCCAGGAAGTCGCTACCCTTGACGGTGTCGTACATGTGCCAGTGCCAGTTGTCCGGGAGGACGTTGGCCAGGGCCGCATTCACCCCGCCCTGGGCCGCCACGGTGTGGGAGCGGGTGGGGAAGACCTTGGAGACCACGGCGACGTTGGCATCGGCCTCGGCCAGCTGCAGCGCGGCGCGCAGGCCGCCCCCGCCGGCGCCGATGACCAGGGTGTCGAAGCGGCGTCGGGTGATGCTCATGGGGTCCCTCCCGCGGGGATGGAGGCGAGGATGGCCGCCAGGTGCACGCCCAGCCAGAGCAGGCCGAATGCCACCGCCACCAGCAGAATGAATCGGGCGGCCGTGAAATGGAGGTAGTCCATGGTGATGTCGCGCACGCCGATCCAGGCGTGTACCGCCAGGGCCAGCCAGGCCAGGGTGATGGCGGTGGCCACCCCCGGACGCGCCAGCCAGCCCGCCCACTCGGCGTGATCCGCTGGCGGCGCCCAGAGCAGCCGCCCGCCGAACAGCGCCACGAAGCCGATGAGGTAGACCGCCGAGAGGCGCTGGAGCATCCAGGCGCGCAGGCCCGCGTGATCGGCCTTCACAGCCACCACCTCGCCACGGCCAGCAGCCCCACCGCGACCCCGGCCGCATTCACCAGCCAGGCGCTGGCGCGGGCCCGGGGACGGTCGACCCCGATATCGACATCGATGAGGAGATAACGGATCCCGGCGAAGAGGTGGTGGGCCAGGGCCCAGGCCAGCAGGACCAGCACCACCCGCGCCGGGGCGCTGTCCAGGTGGTCGACCACGGCCCGGAAGCCGGCCGGGCCGCTCACCGAGCGCTCCAGCAGCCACGCCAGCCACGGGATGGCCAGCACCAGCAACAGACCACTACCGCGGTGGAGGATGGAGAGCACCGCCGGGACCGGAAAATGGACGGTGCTCAGGTCGAGATTGCGCGGCCGCGGGTCTCGGGCCATTCCTGACTCTCCCGGTCGAGTAAACGGCGGTGGACATGCTATTTTAGGCCTCGATACTAGCACTGTTTCCCCGTCGCTGGGCAGAGGGCCATTGCGGCCCCGACCCGGCGACCCCGGCCGATGGACGAGCGACCATGAATGGCGACTGGCAGAGCTTTCTGAGCGAACAGGGTGCCGCCTTCGAGGCGGAGAGGGTCACCGGTTTCAACGGGGCCGACGGCCTGGAGCCGGCGGCGACCGAGGACGACCTCACCGTCCCCCTCACCGAGTACGGCGTGATCGAGGTGGGCGGCAGCGAGGCGGCCGAATTCCTCCAGAACCAGCTCACCAACGACGTCCAGCACCTGCCGGCGGACGGCAGCCGCCTGGCCGCCTGGCTCAATCCCAAGGGCCGCATCCTGGTGACCTTCCGCGTCATCCCGCGCGAGGGGGGCTTCTATCTGGTCCTGCCCCGGGAGCGCATGGAGCCGGTTCTCAAGCGGCTGCGGATGTTCGTGTTACGCAGTGACGTCACCCTCACCGATATCAGCGATGATTCCGCCCTCATCGCCACGGCCGGGCCCGGCGCCAGTGGCCGGGTGGCCGGCGTCTTCGGCGAGGCGCCGGGCGAGGCGCACGGCCTGGTTCGCGGGGACGCCGGGACGGCCATTCGCCTCCCCGGCCCCGGCGAACGCTTCCTGGCCCTGGTGTCGGCGGAGGGCGCCCCGGCGGCCTGGCAGGCACTGGCCCAGGGGGCCGCTGCCGGCAGTGCCGCCGCCTGGTGGCTCACCGAGGTCCGGGCCGGGATCCCCACCATCACCGACGCCACTACCGAGGCCTTCGTCCCCCAGATGGTGAATTTCCACGCCATCAATGGGGTGAGCTTCCGCAAGGGCTGCTACCCCGGCCAGGAGGTGGTCGCCCGCATGCAGTACCTGGGCAAGCTCAAACGGCGGATGTATCGGGCCCGCACCGAGGGGGATGCCGCCCCCGAGGCGGGCGCCGAGGTCCATACCCCGGATCGCGAGCAGGCGATAGGTCGGGTGGTCCAGTCCGCCCCCCTGCCCGATGGCGGCAGCGAGCTGCTGGCCGTTCTGGAGATCGCGGTGGTCGACGAGGCACTGGCCCTGGAGGTGGAAGGGCAGCGCCTGGACCTGCTGGAACTGCCCTACACCGTGGACGTTCCCGGAACCTGACCTTTCTCCCGAGGCGGTAGCAACCCCGGTACAGCCGGGGTTGCCATCGGTCATTCAGCCCTTAAACTGACTAACCGTACAGTCAGTAAAGGAGCTGGATGACGATCATGCCCGCCCTGAACCTGCCCCTGCCCCGCTGGTTCGCCCTGCTGGCACTGCTTCTGGTGATGCCCGCCCGGGCCGATCTGGCCCCCGGCGGTATCACCCTGTCCGTGGGGAAGGCCGACAACTTTGGAGATGCCACCAACGTCGCCGACGTGCAGGCCCGGCGAATCGGCCTCTCGGGGCCGCTGCCGGTCCCCCTGATCCCGGATCGCTGGCGGGGCTGGGGGCTGGAGACCGGCTACGTGCTGGAGGTCGGCGAATGGGAGTGGGATGGAGCCGGCGATACGGCGGCGACGTCGCTGGATGAATTCGGGCTGGTAGCGGCCCTGCGCGCGCACCCGTCGGAGGCGACCGGATTCTATCTGGAGGTCGGCACCGGGATCCGGCTGCTCACCCGCTCCCGGGTCTCCGGCCGGGAGCTCTCCACGGAATTCCACTTCGGCAGCCACGGCGGGGCGGGGATCCGCTTCGGGCCGGGGGATCGGCTGGATGCCGCCCTCATGATCCAGCACCTCTCCAACGCCCGCATCAGGACCCCGAATCCCGGGATCAACTTCTACCAGCTGCGGCTGACCTACCGGCCGCCGAGCTGGTAACCAGGCACTGCGGGAAGAGTTCTGGAAGACCGGTCAGAGAGCCGGCATCAGGTACCGGGGCGCCAGGGCCGGAGATAGACCGGCACCGCCTCGGCGGCCGGGACCAGCCCCGCCCCTTCGGTCGCCCGGCTCGCCAGACGGGCCACCGCCGCGGCATCGGGACGGCGCTCGGCCTCGATAGCCGCGGGCTCCCCGAGAACGGCCGCCAGCGCCTCGCCATGCGCGCCCCATCCGGAGCCTGCGGCGATCCAGGGGCCCTCTTCACCGGGCGCACCGATCACCTCCGGCGCGCTCACTGCTTCCTCCGCCAGTGGCGCGACTGCCTCCCTGGCCACCCGCCACGGCGCCCAGTAGACCTCCCCCATCCGGGCATCCAGGGCCGTGGCCACCAGCACGGGACTCTCGGCCGAGCCGGCCGCCTCGCCGGCATCCAGCGCCAGGGCGGCCAGGGTGGAGACCGGCGCCACCGGCCGGCCCAGGCCCAGGGCCAGGCCCTGGGTCACCCCGGCCGCGATGCGCAGGCCGGTGAAGGCGCCGGGGCCGCGGCCGAAGGCGATGACATCCAGCGAGGACCGCGACCAGCCGGCCTCGGCCAGTACCTCCTCGGCCCAGGGCAGGAGGAGTTCGGCGTGGCGACGCGGGGCGATCTCCCGGCGCGCTGCCACGACCCCATCCGCCCACAGGGCGACGGAGCAGGCATCGGTAGCCGCCTCCAGGGCCAGGACCCGGGTTGTCATTCGCCCTCCCCCCGATGCCAGCGGAAGAAGCGCTCCACCCGCTCCACCTGCCGGGTCCGCGTCATCTCCGGCAGGCTGTTGAGGAAGAGCCCGCCGTAGGGCTTCTCCACCAGGCGGGGATCGCCGATGACCAGCACGCCGTAATCGGAGGCATCGCGAATGAGTCGCCCCACGCCCTGCTTGAGGGCGATGGCCGCCTCCGGGATCTGGAAGTCCATGAAGGGATTGCCGCCGTTGTTGCGCAGCGCCTGGATCCGGGCATCGGTTACGGGATCCCCCGGTGCGCCGAAGGGGAGCTTGTCGATGACCACGCAGGAGAGCGCCTCGCCGCGCACATCCACGCCCTCCCAGAAGCTTCCGGTCCCCAGCAGGACGCCGTTGCCGGCCTCGCGGAACTGCTCCAGCAGACGCCCGCGCGGGGCCGAGCCCTGGACGAAGAGCGGCCACGGAAGCCGCCCCTCCAGCCGTTTCGCCGCATCGGCCAGGGCGCGGTGGCTGGTAAAGAGCAGGAAGGCGCGGCCGCCACTGGCCTGGAGCACCGGTTCCACCTTCTCCAGCAGCCGGGGCAGGTAGTCGTCGGCGCGCGGGTCGGGCAGGCCCTCGGGGACGTAGAGCAGGGACTGGCGGCGGTGGTCGAAGGGGCTCTCCCAGACCGCCGTCTCGGCATCCCGCAGGCCCAGCCGGCCGCAGAAGTAGTCGAAGCGGCCGGCCACGGCCAGGGTCGCCGAGGTAAAGACCCAGGAGCCGCCGTGGCGCGCCATGTGGTAACGAAAACTGGAGGCCACCTCCAACGGCGTGGCGTGGAGCGCCAGGGTCCGGCCGCCGCGCTCGTACCAGTGGACCTCGCCGGGGGAATCCTCCGCCGTGACCGCGGCCAGCGCCTCGCGCAGGTCGTCGGCGCGGCGCGAGGCCGCCTCCAGCGCCTTGCCCCGGGGCGCGTTCAGGGTCAGTTCGTCGGCCAGCACCCCCAGGGCCTCCTCCAGCTGTTCCAGCGCACTGGTCACGGCGGCGTCGCCGGCGACCTCCTCCCAGGGGCGGCGCGCGTCCCGCTCGCCCAGGGCGGCCTCCAGCCCCTCCACCGCGGTGGCCAGGCCGCTGGCCGCTTCCGGCAGCTCCGCCCGCTCCGGGGCCTCGGTGGTCGCGGCGGCCCGAGTGTCCCGCGCCAGCTCCAGGAGCTGATGGTTGCTCACCCGGGTACTGAAGAAGCGCGTGGCCACGTCCGGGAGCTGATGGGCCTCGTCCACGATCACCGCATCCGCGGTGGGGAGGATCTCGCCGAAGCCGTCGTCGCGCAGGGCCATGTCGGCCAGCAGCAGGTGGTGGTTCACCACCACCAGATCGGCCTGCTGGGCCCGGCGCCGGGCGTGGAGGACGTGGCAGTCGTTGACCTCCGGGCACTCCTGGCCCAGGCAGTTATCGGTGGTGGAGGTGATCCGCGGGATCAGCGGATCGTCCTCTACCACCTCGTCCAGCTCGGCCAGGTCACCGCTCTTGGTGGTATTGGCCCAGCGCGCGGCCTTTTCCAGCCGCGCCCGGGGCTGGGGCGCCCGCTCCACGTTGCGCGCCAGGGCCAGACGGTGGCGACAGAGGTAGTTGTTGCGCCCCTTGAGCAGCGCAACATCGGCCGCCGCGCCCAGGGCGCGCCGCACCAGGGGCAGGTCGCGGCCGAAGAGCTGGTCCTGCAGGTGGCGGGTGCCGGTGGAGATGATGACCCGCCCGCTCTGGCGCAGGGCGGGGGCCAGGTAGGCGAAGGTCTTGCCGGTTCCGGTGCCGGCCTCGGCGACCAGGGTGCCGCCCGCGGCCAGGGTCCGGCCCACGGCATCGGCCAGGGACTGCTGCGCCGGGCGCGGATTGAAGCCCTGGATGTGTTCAGCCAGCGGGCCGTCCGCCGCCAGCAGCGCGCCGACGGGCCCCGGCGCGTCCTCCCTCTCCACTGCCGCGTCGTCCATCAGCCGTCCCGCTGGTTGTCCCAGACCTCGTCCCGGACCCGGCCCTCGTCCCGGGTCCAGACCGGTTCGGCGAGGATGCGGAAACGGGCGACGGACATGGCGCCGCGACGGCGGCGATTCTCGCCCGAGGGCTTCTCGGCCAGGCTCGCCTCGATGGTGGCGCGGTCGGCGGCGAGGATCTCCTCGGTCTCGTAGCTGGCATCCATGAGCACCAGGAGGACCCGGTCCCAGGGCTTGTCCAGCGCCAGCTGGCCGATACGGGGCTTGCTCCTGCCTTCGTCGAAGAGGGCACGCGCCTTGATCTGGATGGCCTCGCCCTCCCAGGCGCCGGTGCCAATGGCATCGGTCCCGGCGGGCGCATCGTCCGGCGCCGGCTCCAGGCCCAGCAGCCGGACGGCATCGGAGATGGCGATCTCGTTACTGATGGGCAGGGTCTTGCCCGTGGCCCGGCGGTACTCGGCCGCCAGCCTACGGGCCTCGCCCATCAGCCGATCCACGGAATAGACACCCACAGGCGCACCGCTGACAGATTGATTGAGTACTCTAACCCCCCGGCCGTGCCCCTTGCAAAGCCTGGCAAGCCGGCCCAACGTACAGTCAGGCAGCCATGCGCACAGGAGCCCACCATGAGCGAGACCCCGGCCTGGTTACGGGCACTGGAGGAACCGGCCCGCTTCCCCCATCCGGTGGAGGAGGTGGAGCTCATCGAGACCCACATCTCCTGGGTCCTTCTGGCCGGCGACTACGCCTACAAGTTCAAGAAGCCGGTGAACCTCGGCTTCGTCGACTTCAGTGCCCTCCATCTGCGGCGGTATTACTGCCGCGAGGAGCTCCGCCGCAATCGGCCCCTGGCCGGGGACCTCTACGAGGCCGTGATCACCCTGTGCGGCGAACCGGAAGACCCGGTCCTGGGGCCCGACGAGGACGGCGTGGAGGCCTTCGAATACGGCGTCCGCATGCGCCGCTTCGACGAGTCCGAGCGGCTGGACCACGCCCTGGCCGACGGCCGCCTGGAGGCTGCCGAGCTCGAGGATTTCGCCGAGCGCCTGGCCCGCTACCACGCCGAGACCGCGGTGGCCGACAACGACACCACCTGGGGAACGCCCGAGGCCGTCGCCGCGCCCGCGCGGGACAACCTGACCACTCTCCGCCGCACGGTGGATGCGGACGACCCGGGCCACCCCCACCTCAAGGCCGTGACCGCCTGGACCGAGCAGGCCCACCACCGCCTCTCCCCCGTCTTCGCCCGCCGCCGGGCCGAGGGCGCGGTGCGTGAGTGCCATGGCGATCTCCATCTGGGGAACATGGCCCGGGTGGAGGGCCGGGTCATCGCCTTCGACTGCATCGAGTTCAATCCGGCCTTCTACTGGATCGACACCATGAACGAGGTCGCCTTCCTCGCCATGGACACCCGGGATCGCGGCCGTCCGGACCTCGGTCGCCGTGCCCTGAACCGCTACCTGGAGCATACCGGCGATTTCAGCGGCCTGGCCGTCTTCGACTACTACCAGGTCTACCGCGCCCTGGTCCGCGCCAAGGTGGCCGCCATCCGGGTCGACCAGGAGACGGGCGAGGCCGCGGACGCGGCCCGGGCCGAGATGGAGGAATACTTAGGGCTGGCGGACACCCTGACCCGACCCCGCCAGCCCTGGCTGGCCATTACCCACGGCCTCTCCGGTTCCGGGAAGAGCCACGCCAGCGGGGCCCTCGTCGCCGCCACCGATGCCATCCGCCTGCGCTCCGACGTGGAGCGCAAGCGTCTCCACGGACTCCCGCCGGACGCGGAGACCGGAGCAGGGGTGGATGCCGGGATCTATACCGCGGCGGCCTCGGAGCGGACCTACGAACACCTCCTCGCCCGGGCGGAGGAGCTGCTGGAGGCCGGCTGGCCGGTGGTAGTCGATGCCACCTTCCTCACCGCCGACCGCCGCGCCCCCTTCCGCGCCCTGGCCCGGCGGCGCGGCTGGCCCTTCGCGGTCCTTGAGCTGGAGGCACCGGAGGCGGTGCTGAGGGAGCGGATCACCGCCCGGGCCGAGGCCGGGGGCGACGCCTCGGAGGCGGATACGTCGGTCCTGGAGGCCCAGCTCCAGCGACGGGAACCACCGGCGGAAGACGGTGGCGAGGACGTGGTCCGGATCGATGCCACCCGGCCGATTGACGGGCGGGAGCTACTTCAGCGCATCCTCCCGCAGGAGGCCGGGGGGTAACAGCGCGCAGGGAGTCACGCCGAGCTGGCGCCGGATTCGCCGGGCTCCGCCCCTTCCTGCATCCCCGAACGGGCGGAGGGCTTGCGCCTCATCCCCGGGGCGAAGAACTGGCGCCGGTTACGGCCGCGGCCCTTGGCCTCGTACATCGCCGCATCCGCCTCGGCGAGTAGCTCCTCGGGATCCTGCCACCCGTCCAGGACCATGCGGATCCCGATGCTGGCCGAGAGCCGCAGGGCCACACCCTCCACCTCCACGGGCTCGTTGGCCGACTCCAGCAGGCAGGCCACCACGCGCTCCACGCCCCGGTGCCCCTGGACCCCCTCCAGGATGAGGACGAACTCGTCCCCACCCATGCGGCCCACCGTATCGGCCCCGCGCACACAGATGGAGAAACGCTGGGCCAGGATCTCCAGCAGGGCATCGCCGGTGGCGTGGCCGAGGTCATCGTTGATGGGCTTGAAACCGTCCAGGTCCAGGTAGATGACCGCCACGTTGGTACCATCGCGCTGCGCAGCGGCCAGGGCGTGCTCCAGGCGGTCCAGGATGAGGGCGCGATTGGGCAGGCCGGTGAGCGGGTCGTGGTAGGCCATCCGCGCCAGTCGGGCCTGGTCCTGCTTCACCGCGGTGATATCGGAGAAGACGCCGACGTAGTTGACCACCTCGCCGGCCTCGTCAGGGACGGCCGTGATGGTCAGCCACTCCGCATAGGCCGTCCCGTCCTTGCGCCGGTTCCAGATCTCCCCCTCCCAGCGCCCCTGTTGCTTGAGTCGGCCCCACAGCTCGGCGTAGAAGGCCGGACCCTGGCGGCCGGAGCTGAGGATACTGGGATTGTGGTCGATAACCTCGTCCCGGCGGTACCCCGTGACCTCCTCGAAGGCCGGATTCACATCCACGATACGGGCCCGCGCGTCGGTGACCATGATCCCCTGCCCCGAATGGGCGAAGACGGCATCGGCCAGACGCAGGCGATCGGCGGCGCCGCCCGCCGCCGCGACATCGCCGATGCTGACCAGCCAGCCCTCATCGGGCCCCAGCGGGGTCGCGCGCAGGGTCGCGGTAAAGCCCCCGTAGGCCTCCCGCACGGTGCAGCGCAGGGATCGACGGGCGCCCGCCTCCAGCCATTCGGCGGTCCCGGCGCCCCGGGGACACTCGAGGAGGTCCCCGATGAGCTCGCCGACGAGCCGGGAGGGGTCGGAGGCGTGGAAGAGCCGGGCGGCAGCCTCGGAGACGTGACGGATGCGCGCTGCCGGGTCGAGGAGGACCAGGGGGCAGGCCACCTCTTCGAGGAGGTCGACGGCACTGGGAGCGGGGAACGGCATGCATCCAGAGTAGCACCGACCTCTCGCGGGCCAAACCTGGGGGTCGGTTGCGCATCCGCTCCGGCCGGGAGATTTAACCGGGCTGTGACATTCCGTCAGCGATGGAGCGCGGCGAGTATGGCGGCTCCCACATCCTCGGGTCCCACGCCGGGAATATCCAGTCCCAGGCGATCCATTGCTTCCGCCACCGCGGCCGTTAACGCCTCCTCTGCCAGGGGCTGGTCGTGCAGGGCCCTGGCCAGATCGTCCATGCCCTCCTCCGGGAAGACCGTGAAATCCCCGGAGAGGCCGAGTTCCGCGATATGGTCGTCCTTCTCCAGCAGGCGCGCCCGGATCAGCCCGCCCTCGGCCTTGTGGGCCCCCTCGGTGAGATGGGTCCCGGCGGCGATCTTCACGCCCTCCTCCACGAACTTGCGGCCCTGCTGCCAGGTCCACTCCGGGTCCTGGAGTTCGTGCTCCTGCTCGGTGATGCTCGCCTGCTCCTGCGCCCCCGGCTCATCCAGCTCCGGCGTCACCTCCAGGGTGGCGGCCACCTCCTCGAGGAAGGTGTCCCGCACCGCTTCCCGCTCCGGCCGTTCCCCCAGTTCCCGCTGGAAGGTGGTGATGTAGTCGGCCATGCCGGAGCGCAGCTTGTCCCGGAACTTCTCCGAGGGCACGCGCAGGCTCCGGGCCATGGACTCCACGTCGAAGTCGAACATGAAGCTGCCCACCATGACCGTGGCATCACCGATGGTGGCCGCCCCGGTGCCGCCGATCTTGCGGCCGTCCACGTGGATGTCGTTGACGGGGCGGAAGGTTGCCGGGATCCCGAAGCGGCGATAGGTACGCAATACCGGCTCGATGTAGTGGACGTAGATGTCCGCGACGAAGCGCGGAGCCTTCCCGGAGGGATAGATGAAGTGGAAGAAGAGCTGGTCGCGATCCAGATAGACCGCCCCGCCCCCGACGTGGCGGCGAATGATGGGCAGGCCCTGCTCCTGGCACCAGTCCTGATCCACCTCCAGGCCGATATCCTGGTGGAGGCCCACGCAGACGTAGGGATCCTCGGGGTTGACCAGGGTCACCACGGGGTCGTCATCCGGTCCCATGGCATGGGCCACGCCGTGGTAGACCGCCTGGGAGCGATAGGCCGGCTGGAAGCCGAAGTCGAGGACACGCAGTCGCATGGGATCAGGGCTCTCCGTCGGGTTTTCGGGAATCGTCTTCCCCCGCCCAGGCCGCAAGAGGCCCGTGACGGGGGGCTCGACGCATGATTCGGCCCCGGAAATCCTCCAGCGACGGGATGGATGCCAGCCGCAGGAGGTGGGTCGCGCCGGGTCGGTCGGAGGCGCCGAAGCCGGTCACAGCGGGTTCGGCGCCGGGCAGCGCGGCGGCCACCCGCGCCCAGAGGGCCTCGCGCCGGCGCCGGTCCGTGGTGTACCAGAGGACGACGGGCTGCCGCGGCTGGAGATAGTCCAGGTGCCAGCGGCGTTTCCCCGGCCCCTCCCAGTGGCGCACCACCCGGCTGCACAGAGCCCCCGGGCCGAAGGCGCTGCCGACATAGAGGTACTGACCACCCGCAAGCTCCACGGCACCGAGGGCCCCTACCGTATACGCCCCGGGCTCCAGGCGGAAGATGAAGGCGTAGGTCCCCGGCTCCGACGGCGGGCGGCTCATGGACGCAGGATCAGCTTGCCCTGCATGCCGCCGGACTCCAGCCGCCGGTGGGCCTCGACCACCTGTTCCAGGGCGAGGCTCTCCGCGAGTTCCACCCGCAGTTCTCCGCTGGCCAGCCACCGGGCGCACTGGTCCAGGATCTCGCCCTGATGGTCCAGCGCCTCGGTCAGCCCCCGTAGTTGCGGCGTCAGCATGAGCTCGAAGGAGAGGCGCAGATTGCGCGTGCGCGCCTCGGTGAGATCCACCTCGCCCGGATCGAGCAGGGTCACCAGGTCGCCGTAGTAGGCCACCGCCTCCACGGTTCGCCGCCAGGTGGCACCGCCCACGGTATCCAGGGCGACCTCGACGCCCCGTCCCTCCGTCCAGGCC
Organism: Thiohalospira halophila DSM 15071; assembly: GCF_900112605.1. Lineage (NCBI taxonomy): Bacteria > Pseudomonadati > Pseudomonadota > Gammaproteobacteria > Thiohalospirales > Thiohalospiraceae > Thiohalospira > Thiohalospira halophila. The sequence goes on along the minus strand of NZ_FOMJ01000001.1, from coordinate 340,877 downwards.
AGAGTGGCATCGACGAAGTCGCGCTCGGTATAGACGATGATCTCCTCCGCCCCGAGTCCGGCGACAAAGCCGAGATGGTTCCGACTGCCCACCGTGGTCGCGACCCGCGCCCCCTGCAGGCGCGCGAGCTGGATAGCCACATGGCCGACCCCGCCGGCGCCGGCGTGGACCAGGAGGGTCTGACCGGCCTGCAGGCGGGCGCGGTCGAAGAGGGATTCCCAGGCGGTGATGGCCACCAGGGGGGCGGCCGCGGCGGTCTCGAAGTCCACCGAGTCGGGCAGTGGCCGGGTGCGGGCGGCGTCCAGCACGGCGAATTCGGCGTAGGTACCCGGCGCCGACCCCAGGCCACCATGGCAGAAGAAGATGCGATCCCCCACGGCGCGTTCGGTCACCCCCTCGCCCACCTCGACGATCTCCCCGGCGGCATCGCAGCCGGGAATGAAGGGCAACCCCTCGGCGAACATGGGCCCCTTCTGGCGGACCTTGGTATCCACCGGATTGACCCCGGCCGCCCGGATGGCGACCTTCACCTGGCCCGGGCGCTCGATGAGGGGGTCGGGGACCTCCTCGTAGCGAAGCTGCTCCGGGCCTCCCGGTTCATGGATGCGAACCGCCCTCATGTCGACTCTCCCTCCGCCCGGAAATCCCGCTCCAGTAACTCCCGCGCCAGGGCCTCCCATTCGGCCTCCAGGGACCCCTTCTCGGGCGTTCGGCCGGCGCGGCGGTACCAGTAGGCCGCATTGCCGGCATCCCCCTCGACGCGATGGAGGTGGGCGTGGACCCGCGCCGCATCCGCCCCGCCGGCCTCCTGCACGGTGGCGTGGGCCCCGTGCCAGTCGCCCCGCCCCTGCTGCCACAAGGCCCGGAGCGCGGGCGGCAGGTCCGGCGGCTCATCCGCGGCCAGCAGCTGCTGGAACTCGGCGTAGTCCATGGCACCTCCCGAAGCGCGTCATCTCCCGGTAAAGAAGAGTAAACACCGTGTACAGCCCCTTCAATCCACGCCCAATGGGGCTATTCCACGGGGCCTATTCGGGACGCCGGAACAGGAAGGCATCCCGGGCCACCGCCTCGAATCCCAGGCCGTGTCGGCGGGCCAACCACTCCAGCGTCTGTCGGGAGAAGAAGGCGACGTGGGTGGGATCATCCTTGTAGCGCCAGGTGGCGAAGCGCTCGGCGTTGATGACCAGCTGGGTCATGAGGCCCAGCCAACCACCCGGGCGCAGGCGCCGGAGGAGACATTCCAGGGTCCGTCCCGGGTCGTGGAGGTGCTCCACTACCTCGGTGGCGGTGATGAAGTCGTAGTCGGCCGCCAGGACACTGGCCTCATCGGCGTAGAGGGGATCGTAGAGGCTCATCTCGTAGCCACGCTCCCGCCCCATGGCGGCCAGGGCGGGCCCGGGGCCGCAGCCGAAGTCGAGCCCCCGCGCCGGCGGCGGGCAGCGTTCGGCCAGGGGCTCGAACAGCCGGCCCAGGAAGCGGCGGTAGCCGGGGTCGTCGGGGTGGTTCTCGTGGCGATCGTATTCCGCCCGCTCCTCCGCCGGGTCGGGCCGCTGGTCCGGGGGAACGCTGACCAGCTCGCAGGCCCGGCAGCGCCAGTAGCTGCGGCGGCGGTCCCGGCCGAACAGGCTCAGGTGGACGCCGCCGCAGAGGGGGCAGTTCATGCCCGGCTCCCCTCCGGCTCGCCCTCTTCCTCCGGATGGTCCGCCTGGAAGGGCTCCTCCTCGTCGTCCATCTCGGCGGTGTATTCCAGCTCCGACTCGTCGGAACGCGGGTCCAGCTCCGCCGCGGCCTGGGTGGTCCGCACCATGGGCATGTAGTCGCCCTGGTCCTCCAGCGGGATATGGGGGCTGACGTGCATGCGGCGGAAGGCATAGGCCGCCAGCAGCGCCAGGATAACGGCGAAGAAGAAGAGCAGCGCCTGGGAACCGAATCGCTCCATGATCAGGCCGGCCACCAGCGGCCCGGCCACGGCGCCGCCCCCGTGGACCAACAGCAGCGCCTGGGTCGCCTCCAGCACGCCCCCCTCGTGGAGGTGGTCGTTCATGTGGGCCACGGAGAGGCCGTAGACGGTGAACATGACCCCGCCGTAGAGGAAACTGGCCAGGACGATGGCGCCCTGGCCGAAGAAGGTCGCTGCGAACAGCGCCAGGGCCAGCACCGAACCGGTAACCCCCACCCCGGCGATGACGCTCCGCCGGTCGAGCTGATCCGAGAGGTGACCGATGGGGATCTGCAGCAGCGCCCCGCCCAGGATGGTCGCGGCCATGAAGGTCGCCACGCCCATCTTGTCCAGACCGATCCCGCTGGCGAAGACCGGCCCCATGCCCCAGAAGGCGGCGTAGGCGAGCCCCGAAAAGAAGGCCCCGGCGACCCCCAGGGGCGAGATGCTGACCAGATGGCGCAGACCCAGGGTGGGAGTCTCCAGAGGCGTGGGCTCGCGCAGCCGGGTCAGCGCCACCGGGACCAGGGCCAGGGAGATGAGGATCGTCACCAGGCCGAAGGGGACGAAGGTGCTCACGTCCCCCGCCAGGAGCAGGAACTGCCCCCCGGCCAGGGCCAGCAGGGTGATGGTCATGTAGAGGGCGAAGACCTGGCCCCGGGTGTTACTGGTGGACTGCTCCCCCAGCCAGCTCTCAATGACCATGTAGATCCCGACGAAGGCCGCCCCGGTGATGAGTCGCAGGAACATCCAGGCGACCGGATCGGGAAACATGGCGTGGAGGATGCCGGTAGTGGAGGCCACGGCGGCGAAGGCGGCGAAGGCGCGGACGTGGCCCACCCGGCGCACGATCCCCGGTGCCCCGTAGGTCCCCACGATGAAGCCGGCGAAGTAGGCGGCCATGATGAGGCCGATGGTGGATTGCGAGACGCCGTCCATGCTCGCGCGCACGCCCAGCGCCGTTCCCAGCAGGCCGCCCCCCACCAGGAGCAGCCCGATCCCCATCAGGAGGGTATAGATGGAATACGCCAGCCTGAACAATTCGCTCCTTCATGATCACGCCCGTGGCGTGCACCGTGTTGTCGATCCCGCCGTCCCCGACGGCCCCGCAGTCGCCCCTTCACGACCAACCATGGCAATTGTCAAGGGGCGGCGCAATATGCCCCCGCAGCGCCCCGCTGTCCAGCCCCGCAGAGCTCTTTTTTACACCCTTGATTGCAACCCCGCCTCGGGCCATCCTCGCGCCCTCTCGATCGCCACACCATCACCGGGGGGAGGCCCCCTATGACGCCCTATTTCGCCTACGGTTCGAACATGCTTACCGCCCGCCTCCGGGCCCGGGTCCCCTCGACCCGACCGGTGGGCCCGGCCCGCCTGGACGACCACGCGCTGGCCTGGCACATGGCCGGCCCGGACGGCTCCGCCAAGTGCGACATCGTCACCACGCCCGGCGCGATGGTCCACGGCGTCCTTTTCCGGTTCGACGACGAGGAGCTGCCCCTGCTGGATGCGGCCGAGGGGCTGGGCCACGGCTACGACCGCGAAACGATCTCGGTGACCACCCCGGAGGGCGAGGCCATTGCCGCCCTGGCCTATCGCGCCCTGGTCCACGACCCCGAGCGCTCGCCGTATGACTGGTACAAGGGGTTCGTGGTGGCCGGGGCCCGGGAACACGGCCTGCCGGACGACTACGTGGCCCGGCTCGAGGCCGTGCCGGCCACCCCCGACCCCGACCCGGAGCGGGCCGCGGCCAATTTTGCCCTGCAGGACGACCCCTCCCCCGCATAGGGCGGTGCGCCCTCGCCGTGCCATACTGGGAGGCCAGCGAGACGGCCGCGACCACCGAAAGCGGCACCGGAAAATCAGGGGATACGCGCATGTCCGTACGCGAGGCCATCCAGACCGTCCGCGACCACCTGAAACAGGACGTCATCGGCCAGGAGGAGCTGGTCAACCGGCTCCTCATCGCCCTGCTCGCCGATGGCCACCTCCTGGTGGAGGGAGCACCCGGCCTGGCCAAGACCCGGGCCGTGAAGGCGCTGGGCGACCTGGTGGAGGGGGACTTCCACCGGATCCAGTTCACCCCCGATCTGCTGCCCGCCGACCTTACCGGCACCGAGGTCTTCCACCCGGACAGCGGCACCTTCGCCTTCCAGTACGGCCCCATCTTCCACAACCTGCTGCTGGCCGACGAGGTGAACCGCGCCCCGGCCAAGGTCCAGTCGGCGCTGCTGGAGGCCATGGCCGAGCATCAGGTGACCATCGGCCACCAGACCTATCCCCTGCCCGACCTCTTCCTGGTCATGGCCACCCAGAATCCGGTGGAGACCGAGGGGACCTACGCCCTCCCCGAGGCGCAGCTGGACCGCTTCCTCATGCACGTGCGCATCGACTTCCCCGGCAAGGGTGCCGAGCAGCGCATCCTGGAGCTGGCCCGCCAGGAGGCGCGCCGCAACGCCGAGCACACCGAGGTCACTCCGCCGCCGACCATCAGCCAGGAGACCGTCTTCGCCGCCCGCGCCGAGGTCCTTTCCCTCTACATGAGCCCGGAGGTGGAGGACTACCTCCTGCGCCTGATGCTGGCGACCCGACAGGCCGGGGAGCTGGGCGAGGAGCTGGGCCACTGGGTCCGTTTCGGCGCCAGCCCGCGGGGAACCATCGCCCTGGATCGCTGCGCCCGGGCCCATGCCTGGCTGGCCGGCCGCGAGCACGTCACGCCCACGGACATCCAGCGCGTGGCCCACGACGTGCTACGCCACCGCCTGGTCCTCTCCTTCGAGGCGGAGGCCTCGGGCATCGACAGCGACCGGGTCATCGACGAGCTCCTCCGCCGCGTCCGCGCCACCTGAGGCCCCATGTCCTGGCTGGACGCCCTGCGCCGCAGACTCCCCCGAAGGCGGGCCCCGGCCGAGCCGGAGGGGCCCTCGCCGGTCCACGTGCGCCGCACCGACCTCCTCGCCCTGCAGCCCCTGGCCGCCCGCCTGGCGCTGGGCCGGCGCCGACCCCCCGGACGAACCCGGGTGGGCCTGCACACCTCCCGGGTCCGCGGTCGCGGCCTGGACTTCGAGGAGGTCCGCCCCTACCAGGCCGGAGATGACCTGCGGCTGGTGGAGTGGAAGGTCACCGCCCGCACCGGCCGTCCCTACACCAAGGTCTTTCGGGAAGAGCGCGAGCGGCCGCTGCACCTGGTGGTGGACTTCCGCCGCTCCATGCGCTTCGGCACCCGCTCGGTCTTCAAGTCGGTCCTGGCGGCCCGGGTCGCCACCCTGCTCGCCTGGGCGGCCATCCACGACGGCGACCGGGTGGGCCTGACCGTGGCAACCGACCGCGGCCACGTGGACCTCCCCCCCGGGGGCGGCAAGCGGGGGATCCTCCGCGTAATCCGGGTGCTGGCCGAGGCCCATGCCACCGAACCGGACCCGGAGATCGAACCGCCGGGCATGACGCCACTGTTCGAGCACCTGCTGCGCCGGGTCTCCACCGGCACCGCCCTGGTGCCCATCAGCGATTTCCAGGGGCTGGACGACAACGCCCAGCGCCTGCTGGGACTGCTGGCACGGCGCACCGACCTCTTCGGGGTCTTCCTCTACGACCCGCTGGAGACCGAGGCGCCCCCGGCGGCGCGCTACCCGGTCACCGACGGCGTCCGCCGCGGCACCCTGGACTTCACCGACCCCGCCTACCGCCGTCAGCACCACGCCGCCTTCGAGGCGCGGGCGGCGGCGGTGCGGGCCGCCTTCGTGGAACGGGGCGCCCACCTGCTGCGCCTGTCCACCGAGCACGACCTGGGGGACAGCGTGCGGCGCCTGCTCCATGCCCGCGGCCAGGGGCGCAGCGCATGAGCACCGCCGAACTCCTGACGCGCCTGCGCGACGTCCACGCCCCGCCGCCGGTCGCCTGGTGGCCGCCGGCAATCGGCTGGTGGTGGCTCGCCGGGGGCCTCCTCCTGGCGCTGGGACTGCTTGTCCTCGCCAGCTGGCTGTGGCGCCGCGGGCGACAGCGGCGAGAACTCCTGCGCGCCCTGCGCCGGCTCCACCGCCAGCCCCCCGAGGACGACTCCCAGCGTGCCCGGGAGCTGGCCGCCCTCAACACCCTCCTCAGGCGCCGCGCACTCGCCCTGGCGCCCGCGGAGGAGGTCGCCGGGCTGACCGGACTGGCGTGGCTCCACTTCCTGGACAATACCCTGGAGGCGCGCACCTTCAGCGAGGGTCCGGGCCGGATCCTGCTGGATGCCCCCTACCGGCCGACGGTGGAAGCAGGTGACTATGACCGGGAGGCCCTCTTCCGGTTGGCCGAGCGGTGGCTGCGCCACGCGCGGCGGAGGAAGCGGCGATGAGCGGACTCCTCGAGACCCTGCGGCTGGGTCCGTCAGGGCTGGCCGCGCCCTGGGCCCTGCTTCTGCTGCCCCTGCCGTGGCTGGTCCGCCGACTCCTGCCGCCGGCGGCCCCGAGTGGCACGGCGGTCTGGGTCCCCTTCTTCGACGAGTCGCGCCATCCGCCCCGGCACGGCGGCGGGGCCCGCCGGCGGCGATTCGCGGCCCTGGTCCTGTGGCTCCTGGTGGTCCTGGCGGCGAGCCAGCCGGTGGCGATGGAGCGCACCGCCACCACCGTGGAGGGGACGGCGCGCAACCTGGTCATCGGACTGGATATCTCGGTAAGCATGCTTACCCGGGACATGGGCGGCGGCGAGCGCGGCCCCACCCGGCTGACCATCGCCCGGGATCGGCTGGCCGAATTCATCGCCCGCCGGGAGGGGGACCGGCTGGGCCTCATCGTCTTCGGCGGGCGCGCCTACCCCCTGGTGCCCCTGACCCACGACCACGCCGGTCTGGCCGCCATGCTCGAGGGCCTGGACGTCGGCCTGGCCGGAACGACGACCAATATCGGGGCGACCATCGCCCTGGCAGCAGCCCGGGCCGACGCCGCCAGCGGCGCCCAGCGGGTCCTGCTCCTGCTCACCGATGGCGCCCACACCGCCCCGGGGATCCCGGTGGACACCGCCCTGGACCGGGCCGTGGAGAAGGGCCTGCGGATCCATACGGTCGGGATCGGGGCCAGTGAAGAGGGAGGCACACCCATCGATCCCATGCGCGATCTGGACGAGCCGCTGCTCCGGCGCATCGCCGAACGCACCGGCGGCCGCTACTTCCCCGCCGCCGACCCCGACGCCCTGACCGATCTCCTCGCCACGGTGGACGAGCTGGAGCCGGTGGCGGACCGGCGGCGGGTGGTTCGAACCACCCCGCTCTACCCGTTCCCGCTGGGCCTCGCCCTCCTCGGCTCCGCCGTGTGGGTGGGCCTCTCCCTGCGCCGTCGCCCTGGCGCCGACGAGACATCCGCCCCCGGGGAGGAGACGCCATGAGCGACTGGCTCTCCCACTGGAGCCTGGCCCGGCCGGAATGGCTCTGGCTGCTCCTGCCCCTGGCCGCCCTTTGGGGGGGCTGGCTCCTGCGCGGCGGCAGCGACTCCCCGTGGCGCGGCGTCATCGAACCCCGGCTCCTCGCCCACCTCACCGGCGGCGAACACCGCGACCGCCGCCGTCTGGCCGCCGGCCTCCTGGCCGCGGGTTGGCTCCTGGCCGTAATCGCCCTCGCCGGCCCCCGCCTGGAGGGCAGCACTACATCGCTCTATCAGCGCACCTCCGCCGCCATGGTGGTTCTGGATCTCTCCACTGCCGGCGCCCCGTCAGAAGAGACCCGGACCGCCCTGCGCGACTGGCTGCGCACCTCGCGGCTCCCCCAGGTGGGCCTGCTGGTTGCCGCGGGGACGGCCCACGAGGTGGTACCGCCGACCCCGGATGCCGCGCTGGTCCGCCGGCAGCTGCGCTGGCTCGCCCCGGATACCATGCCCCGTCCCGGCCGCGACCTCGCCACCGCCCTGGAGCGCGCCGGGGCCGTCCTGGAACGCACCGGGATCGAGAACGGCGCCGTGATCCTGGTCTCCGCCCCCCCGCCCGATCCGGCGGCCGTAACGGCTGCACGACGGCTTATTGAACAGGGAGTCGCCGTCCATCGGGTGGGCCACGGCGGGGAGGCGCCGGCGCTGCGTGACGTCGGCGGCGAGGTCCACGCCGCCGCCGGGCTCGCCGGCCTGGATCCCCTCCCTCGTGGGCCCGGAGCCTTCCGGGACCGCCGCATCGCCGGCGAGGGCACCTCGGCCGCGCCCCTCACGGCCCTGCTGGTGCTGATGGCCCTGGTGGTCGCCCTGGGGGCAAGACGCGGCTGGCTGCTCCTGCTCCCACTGCTGGCCGTTCCGCCGCCCGCTCCCGCCGACCCGTGGCAGACGCCGGACCAGGCCGCCATGGCGGCCTACGAGGCCGGCGACTACCGCGAGGCCGCGGCCCTGTTCGAGGACCCGGAGTGGCGGGGAATGGCGCTCTACCGCGCCGACCGCTGGCTGGATGCCGCCGAGGCCTTTGCCCGGGTGGACCACCCCCGTGCCCACTACAACCGGGGCAATGCCCTCCTGCGGGCCGGCCGCCCCGGCGAGGCCATCGCCGCCTGGGAGACCGCCCTGGATGGCAATCCCGACCTCGAGGATGCCCGCATCAACCGCGACCTGGTGCAGGAATACCTGGATGCCCGCGAGGAGGCGGTCCGCCGCGCCCAGGACCGCGCCGAGGACGAGCGCGAGGCGGTGGACCACCCCGGCCCCCTCCTCCAGGAGGATCCTGCCGGCTTCTGGCGGCGCAAGTTCGAACAGGACCTGCGGCGGCGCGATCCCTGAGGGGCTCCGCTCTCGGGATTCCGGCCTGTCCACGAACAACCAGCTCCGTCATTCCGGGCGGCACGCAGTGCCGACCCGGAAGCCCGAGAACAGGTCGGTAACTCAACTTTAGGGGGGCTTCGTTCTCGAGGTTCCCGCATGCGCGGGAACAACGGGGGTGCAGGAAGCCGGATGTGCCGTCGTTCCGGATAGCGCGTAGCGCCGGTCCGGAGCCCCGAGACAGTTACCCGGACTTGGCACACGGGCCCGAACGGGTTACTCTCGATTTGGACTCAGTCCAAATTCGATCGCCACGGCCCCGATCGGCGTTCAAACGCGCTAGAATGGGCCCATTCGTACCGACGCCAACGCCGAACGCCCATGTCGCACCGAACCGAAGACCTGCGCATTACCAACATCAAGGAAGTCATCTCCCCGGTGCAGCTGCACCAGAGCCTGCCGCTGTCCGACGCGGCGGCGGAGACGGTCTTCGGCTCCCGGGAGGCGATCCACCGCATCCTCACCGGCGAGGACGACCGCCTGCTCGTGATCATGGGGCCCTGCTCCATCCACGACCCCGAGGCGGCCCGGGAGTACGCCGATCGCCTCAAGGCGCTCAAGGAGGAGCTGGCCGAGGACATCGAGCTGGTGATGCGGGTCTACTTCGAGAAGCCGCGGACCACCGTGGGCTGGAAGGGGCTCATCAATGACCCGGATCTCGACGGCAGCTTCCGCATCAACAAGGGGCTGCGGCTCGCTCGCGGTCTGCTCACGGACCTGGCGGAGAAGGGAGTCCCGGCGGCCACGGAGTTCCTGGACCTCATCAGCCCGCAGTACATCGCCGACCTGGTGGCGTGGGGGGCCATCGGCGCCCGGACCACGGAGAGTCAGGTCCACCGCGAGCTGGCCTCCGGCCTCTCCTGCCCGGTGGGCTTCAAGAATGGCACCGACGGCAGCCTGAAGATCGCCATCGACGCCATCCGTTCGGCGGCCCATCCGCACCACTTCATGTCCCTGACCCGGGAGGGGCGCTCGGCCATCTTCTCCACCGCCGGTAACGAAGACACCCACATCATCCTGCGCGGCGGTAACGACGGCCCCAACTACGATGCCGAGCACGTGGCGGCCGCCGCCGCCGAGCTGGATGACGCCGGCCTCCCGTCCCGGCTGATGGTGGACTGCTCCCACGCCAACTCGCGCAAGGACCCCCAGCGCCAGCTGGAGGTCGCCCGGGATGTGGCGGGACAGATCACCGGGGGCGAGAACCGGATCATCGGCCTGATGCTGGAGAGTCACCTGCAGGGCGGAAGGCAGGAGATCAGCGACGACATGGCCTACGGCCAGTCGGTGACCGACGCCTGCCTGGGCTGGGAGGACAGCGTGACCGCTGCCCGGCTACTGGCCGAGGCCGTACGGACTCGCCGCGCCCGCGGCGAGACCCGCGAGGCCGCCAGCACCTGACGGGGCCTTTTCGGAAATGCCGTCGTTCCGGATGGCGCGTAGCGCCAGTCCGGAACGACGGCATTTCCGGCTTCCCGCACCCCCGTCGTTCCCGCGCAGGCGGGAACCTCGAAAGCCTGGCCACCGGAGTCCGGAACGGCCTCTACCGGCCTTTTCTCGGGGTTCCGGACTGGCGCTGCGCGCCATCCGGAACGACGGCCCTACGAACCATCCACTTGAGGATCAGCACTCGCCGCTACTCTCGACTTCTGCATGCGCTCCTGCCTCGACCTGGGGCCGCATGTGCGGGAAGAGCAGGACGTCGCGGATGGAGGCGGCGTCGGTAAAGAGCATCACCAGGCGGTCGATGCCGATCCCCTCGCCGGCCGCCGGAGGCATGCCGTGCTCCAGGGCGGTGACGTAGTCCTGGTCGAAGTACATCGCCTCCTCGTCCCCGGCCTCCTTCTCCTCCACCTGGCGGCGGAAGCGCTCCGCCTGGTCCTCGGCGTCGTTGAGCTCGGAAAAGCCGTTGGCGATCTCCCGGCCGCCGATGAAGAGTTCGAAGCGGTCGGTGATGGAGGGGTCGGCATCGTTGCGCCGGGCCAGCGGTGAGACCTCCGCCGGATAGGCGGTGATGAAGGTGGGCTGGCGCAGCTGGTGCTCCACCCGCTCCTCGAAGATCGTGGTGAGGATCTTGCCCAGCCCCCACTGCTGCCCCACTTCGAGGCCGAACCCGGCCGCGGCCTTTGCCGCCGCCTCGCGGTCGGTGAACACGGCCGCATCCAGCCCCGGCTCGTGGGCGGCCACCGCCTCCGCCATGGTCATGCGGGCGAAGGGGGCGCCGAAGTCGAAGGTCTCGCCCTGCCAGGTGACCTCGCTGGCGCCGTGGACCTCCGTGGCCAGGCGGCGCAGCAGCGCCTCGGTCTGGTCCATGAGGTCGTGGTAGTTGGCGTAGGCCTCGTAGAACTCCAGCATGGTGAACTCGGGGTTGTGGCGCGGCGACAGCCCCTCGTTGCGGAAGTTGCGGTTGATCTCGAAGACCCGCTCGAAGCCGCCCACCAGCAGCCGCTTGAGATAGAGCTCCGGCGCGATGCGCAGGTAGAGCTCCATGTCCAGGGCGTTGTGGTAGGTGACGAAGGGCCGCGCCGCCGCCCCGCCCGGCAGGACCTGCATCATGGGCGTCTCCACCTCCAGGAAGCCGTTCTCCACCAGGAAGTCGCGGATGTGGTGGAGGATGGCGGAGCGCTTGCGAAAGGCCGCGCGACTGGCCTCGTTGGTCATGAGATCCAGGTAGCGCTGGCGGTAGCGGGTCTCCTGGTCGGCCAGGCCGTGGTACTTCTCCGGCGGCGGACGCAGGGCCTTGGTGAGCAGTCGAATATGGTCCACGGCGACGGTGAGCTCGCCGGTCCTGGTGCGGAAGAGCGTCCCCTCCGCCCCGATGATGTCCCCCAGGTCCCACTTCTTGAACTGCTGGTTGTAGAGCCCCTCGGGCAAGCTGTCCCGCTGGACGTAGAGCTGGATCTGTCCGGACTCGTCCTGGACGTGGGCGAAGCTGGCCTTGCCCATGATCCGGCGGGTCATCATCCGGCCGGCAATCGCCACCCGGACCGGCTCCGCCTCCAGCGCCTCCCCCGATGTCTGTTCGTACTCGGCGTGGATCTCGCCGGCCATGACGTTGCGGCGGAAGTCGTTGGGGAAGGTGGCGCCCTCCTGTTCGCGCAGCTCGGCAAGCTTGGCGCGGCGGGCGGCGATCTGCTCGTTCTCTTCGCGGCTCATGGGTCGAGGCGACTCCGCAGTTGATTCGTGGGGCGTGGTTGGTTTCGGGGCTAGAGCCCCTGCTTGAGGCTGGCCTGGATGAAGCCGTCGAGGTCGCCGTCGAGCACGGCCTGGGTATTGCCCACCTCCACGCCGGTACGCAGGTCCTTGATCCGGCCGGAGTCCAGGACGTAGGAGCGGATCTGGCTGCCCCAGCCGATGTCCGACTTGGATTCCTCCTGGGCCAGGCGCTCCTCGTCCTGCTTGCGCTTCTCCATCTCGTAGAGCTTGGCCTTCAGGCCCTCCATGGCGCGCGCCTTGTTCTGGTGCTGGGAGCGCTCGGTCTGGCACTGGACCACGATCCCGGTGGGCAGGTGGGTCAGCCGCACGGCGGAGTCGGTCTTGTTGACGTGCTGCCCGCCGGCGCCGGCAGCGCGGTAGGTATCCACGCGCAGCTCGCCGGGATCCGGCTCCTCGATCTCGATGGTGTCGTCCACCTCGGGATAGACGAAGACCGAGGCGAAGGAGGTATGGCGCCGGTTGCCGGAGTCGAAGGGCGACTTGCGCACCAGCCGGTGGACCCCGGTCTCGGTGCGCAGCCAGCCGTAGGCGTATTCCCCGGAGACCTTCACCGAGGCCGATTTGAGGCCGGTGACGTCGCCCTCGGAGACCTCGATGATCTCGGTATCGAAGCCGCGCCGCTCGGCCCAGCGCAGGTACATCCGCAGGAGCATCTCGGCCCAGTCCTGGGCCTCGGTGCCGCCGGAGCCGGACTGGATATCGAGATAGGCGTTGTGGGAGTCCATGTCGCCGGAGAACATGCGCTGGAATTCCAGCCGCTCCAGCTGCTGCTCGCGCTCGTCCAGGTCGGCAATGACCTGGTCCACGGTCCCCTGATCCTCCTCGGCGGCCGCCATCTCCAGCAGCTCCTCGGCATCCGCCAGGGTGCCGCCGATGGCGTCCATCTCGGAGACGATATTGGCCAGTCGCGCCCGCTCCTTGCCCAGCTCCTGGGCGCGGTCGGGGGTGGACCAGACGGCCGGTTCCTCCAGCTCGCGATCGACCTCGGTCAGGCGTTCCCGCTTGCCCTCGAGGTCAAAGATACCCCCTAAGGGACTCGGCGCGTCCCTGGAGGTCCCGGATCCGGCTGTAGACGGCGTTGAGCTCCTGCATTAACGAACTCCCAAGCGGTTCGACGGTTAAACGGCCATGATACTACAGCCGCCGCCGGCCATGCAGGGCAGTCAGGCCTCGCTGAGTTCGCGGATCACGCCGTGGAGCATGCGGATGGTCAGTACCACGTAGAAGGCGCCGAAGAGGAAGACCAGTGCCACTACCAGCTGCTGGTTGGCCGGCGGCAGCTCCCAGAGGTAGGGCGAGGCGAGAAAGCCGATGCTGAAGAGGACAATGAGCAGCGTCAGCGTCGTCCACCAACGACCCACGGCCCCGGACGCCACGGCCGGGCGCAGGCTCACGGCGAGGAAGAGGCCGTAGAGGATCACCAGGATCGCCGCCAGATTGATGAGCAGCGAGACCTCCTGGCGCATGAGGAGTTCGAACAGGGCCATGTCACACCATCCATGTGCGGAGAACCGGTCGGTACGCTACCGGGGGTCCGGTGCCCGGTCAACCGCCGGCGAGCCGCCCCAGCGAGCAGGGCCGGCGCCAGATCCGGCGGGCACTGCCCCGGGTCAGGTGCACCCCGCCGGCCTCGCCCACCATATCCAGTCCTTGCAGGCGTCCTCGCTGGAGGGCGGTCAGCAGGGGCTCGAACCAGGCGGTCTCCAGCGCCTTCATCACCTCCAGCCAGGCACCGGGGGCGGTGGCCGCGGCATACCTCTCCTCCTCCAGGAGGACGACATGATCGCCGGCTTCCGCGGTGCGCAGGAAGGCGTCGGCATCGGCCGGGGGTTCGCGCAGGTCGGCGCCGGTGGCCCGTGCGCCGCCGCGAGCCGCTGGATGGTCGGCCCAGAGGGTCGAGACCGGTCGCTGCAAGCCGGCGACCCGCCCCTCGCCCCAGAACCAGACGCTGTTCACCGGCGGCAGCCCCCGGGAGGCGCGCCCCTGATTGACGGGATGGTCGTGGAGCGCCATTTGCGTCTCGGCCAGCGCGGCGTTGAAGGTCCGTCCAGCCTCGCCGCCAGGGAGCCCCCGATCCACCGGGCGCCCGGCGACGGCGGGGAGCGGCGTGGTCACCACCGTGGCCGGCTCGGACAGTTCGAGATACCAGCGGTGCGGCAGGGGGGCGGAAAAGATCCAGCCGCGGTCGCCGTGGAGGTCGTTGAGGGCGGCCACCAGCTCCGCCGCTTCTTCCGGCTCCAGTTCCAGCTCCTCCCCCGCGGCATCCATGACCAGGTGGTGGTGGCCGGCGGTGAGGTGGACGGGATCGGCGAAGAGGCGGAATCGGCCATCGTCCTCGCCGGTATCCCCCATATGGGCCAGGGCGGCGAGGCCGGCTCCCTCTCCGAAGAAGCCGGCCAGGAGGGCCTCCGGACTGGAACCGGGCAGCGGCCGGCCGCGAGCCGCCAGGGCCCCCAGGGCGGGGAGCCGCGGGAGGTCGCTGGCGGCCGCCCGCTCGAGACCGGAGACCGGACCGAACAGCGGCGGGACCAGCAGGGGAAGCCGCCGCCCCGCCACGGCCTCAGTCCAGGTTGCCGAGGATGGCCTCTTTCACCGCCCCCAGTTCGGCCGGGACGCGATGCATGCGGCCACCGCGTTCCTCGGCCTGCTGGATGGCGGTATCGGGATCCTTGAGGCCGTGGCCCGTAAGGGTGCAGACGATGGTGGAGCCGTCCTCGATCCGGCCGTTCTGGATATCGCGCAGGGCCCCGGCCAGGGAGGCGGCGGAGGCGGGCTCGCAGAAGATCCCCTCGCGCCGGGCCAGCAGGCTCTGGGCATCCAGGATCTCCGCGTCGGCGCACTCGTCGAACCAGCCGCCGGACTCCTGGCTCACCGTCCAGGCCATGTCCCAGGACTGGGGATGGCCGATGCGGATGGCGGTGGCCACGGTGTCCGGGTCGTCCACGTAGGCTCCGCGCAGGAAGGGGGCGCTGCCGGCCGCCTGGTAGCCCACCATCTTCGGCCGATTACCCACCGAGGCCCCGCCGGCGAACTTGCAGTGGCCCTGGCAGAAACTGCAGGCGTCGGTGGCATCCTTGGGCGACGAGGCCGCCATCTCGCTGTAGCCGATCCAGTGGGCCGTGATGTTGCCGGCGTTGCCCACGGGCAGGCAGTGGTAGTCCGGGGCGCGCTCCAGCTCCTCGACGATCTCGAAGGCGGCGGTCTTCTGCCCCTGGAGGCGGTAGGGGTTGATGGAGTTGACGATGGTCACCGGCGCCTCGTTGGCGACCTCCTTCACCAGTCGCATGCCCTCGTCGAAGTTGCCCTGGATCTGGATGACCACGGCCCCCTCGATCATCGCCTGGGCCATCTTGCCCATGGCGATCTTGCCGTCGGGGATGATCACGAAGGGGGTGATCCCGGCCCGGGCGGCGTAGGCGGCGGCGGAGGCCGAGGTGTTGCCGGTGGAGGCACAGATGATCGCCTTCGATCCCTCGTTCACCGCCTGGGTCACGGCCATGGTCATGCCGCGATCCTTGAACGAGCCGGTGGGATTCAGCCCCTCGTACTTCACGTAGATGTCCACGTCCCGGCCCAGCTCGGCGGGGATGTTGTTCAGCCGGATGAGGGGCGTGTTGCCCTCGCCCAGACCGATGACGCGGGTGTCATCGTGGACCGGCAGGCGGTCGCGGTACTTGTCGATGAGGCCGGTGTAGCGGGGACGAAACGGCATGTGGTTTTCCTCGTCGCGCCGGGCCTAGCCCAGCGTCTCCATGCGGATGCGGGTAACGTTGCCAGCGACGGTGTCCAGCGCCTCGATGCGCTCGATGGCGCGGTTCATGGAGCGCTCCACCACCCGCTGGGTCAACATGATCACGGTGGCCGAATCGGGCGCGCTGCCCGGCGGCTCCTTCTGCATCATGGCCTCGATACTGATCCCCTCCTCGCCCAGGATCCGGGTGATCTCGGCCAGGACGCCGGGCCGGTCCACCGCCTGCAGGCGCAGGTAGTAGGCCGTCTCCACGGCGTCGATGGGCAGGATGGGCCGCTCGACGATGGCGTCGGGCTGGAAGGCCAGGTGGGGCACCCGGTTCTCCGGATCGCTGGTCAGCGCCCGGACCACGTCCACCAGGTCCGCCACCACGGCGGAGGCGGTGGGCTCCGCGCCGGCACCCGGTCCGTAGTAGAGGGTCGGCCCCACGGCATCGCCGCGCACCAGCACGGCATTCATGACACCGTCGACGTTGGCGATGAGGCGCTTTTCCGGGATCAGGGTCGGGTGGACCCGCAGCTCCACGCCGTCCTCGTTCTGGCGGGCGAAGCCGATGTTCTTGATGCGATAGCCCAGCTCGTCGGCGTAGGCGACATCCTCCCGGGCGATGTGACCGATGCCCTCGCAGTGG